>NZ_MUFE01000013.1:0-72499 GCF_001995415.1 Salinivibrio sp. AR647
ACTGTGCCGAACAACGTAAAACTGTGCCGAACAACGTAAACGTTGTTTCGTATTGGTCACTCAGTTCATCGAATAAATCTTTTTGTCTATTCTCAACGAGTGCCCACACAGATTGCATAGGTCAAATTGTTAAAGAGCGTTGACTGTGCGAAGCTGCGCTTCGCTTGGTCAGGGCTGCGTATCTTACGCGCCTTACCGTTAAAGTCAAGAAGAAATTTTATCTTTTATTTTCAACCCTCAGGCCGGAAATAAAACCTCTTCTTGACTCCCCTAACGCTTGGCGTTAAGTGGGCGGCTATCTTAATCTTTTAAAAACTCACGTCAAGCGTTTATTTTTATTTGATTTTTTACTTCAACATGGCGCTGAGCGCTTGCCCTGTGTGCCGTGTCGATGGAGGCGCATTATAGGGAAGCTGATCAGATTGGCAACCCCTTTTTAGTGGTTTTTTAGAAAAAAACTGTCACTCGCTGTTTTTTTGCTCGCTAGAGTGTAAAACTGGTAACAAAGTCAGCGTTATCTGACATTGTATCGCGATATAAAGAGGGATTTGTGATGGCAAAACAGCTGCGCGCTTATAAAGGCATGACGCCTCAGCTTGGCGAACGCGTCTATATTGATGAATCCAGTGTATTGGCTGGCGATATTACGCTAGGCGATGATGTGAGTATTTGGCCGCTGGTTGCGGCACGTGGTGACGTAAACCATATCCAGATTGGCGCACGGACCAATGTGCAAGATGGCTCAGTCCTTCATGTCACCCACAAAAATGCCGAAAACCCACAAGGTTACCCGTTGATCATTGGCGAAGAGGTGACAATCGGCCACAAGGTCATGTTACACGGCTGCCGGATTGGCAACCGAGTCCTCGTGGGAATGGGGACGATTATTCTTGATGACGCTGTGATTGAAGATGAAGTGCTGATTGGCGCTGGCAGTTTAGTCCCGCCCGGAAAACGCTTAGAGAGCGGCTACCTGTATGTTGGCTCACCGGTCAAACAGGTTCGCCCCCTCACTGACAAAGAGCGTGCTTATTTTGCCCGCTCAGCGCAAAACTATGTCGACACCAAAGACATCTACCGCTGCGAGCACTAGATCACCAAGCTGCCATCGGGTTCAAACGCTTCTGATTCGATGGCCGCTTCCATTTGCTCTTCAATATCAAACCAAACCTGTTCGACAATCGCCTGCGCATTATCCGAGTCTACCGCATAGCCGGCGAGCGCAGATAAGGTGGTAAAGCGGACAGCGCATGTTAACAATGCACTATTAAGTTGGCCGTAGAAACAAACACGGGCCTTTGCCGTATCGACTTGCGCTTCGTCCGCAGCCAGAATAAGGGACTGATTCATCGATTGAGTGCCTCTCTTAACTGCTCACGCACACGTTCGGTTTGTGGCCGACAGCCGCGCCATATAGCAAAGCTTTCCGCCGCTTGTTCCACCAGCATACCCAAGCCGTCTAAACACCGCCCTGCTCCTTGGCGTTGCGCCCATTGGTTGCTGGTTGTGCTGCCAGCTTGATACACCATGTCATAGACAGTGGTGTTTGGGCCAATCGCTCCTTGCGGGAGAGGGGGATAGCTTTGATGTAAGCTCGCCGAGGTCGCGTTAATGATCACATCAACAGGCGCCGCCATGGGTTTATCCACGGCATGGCTGGTGATCGGTCCGGCCTCACCAAATGCAGCGGCTAATTGCTGGGCTTTTTGCTCGGTGCGATTGACAATCATCAGCGATGCTGGCGCTTGCTCTAGTAAAGGAAGCAACACACCCCGTGCGGCACCGCCCGCTCCCACGACTATAATGCGCTTATCGCGCAGTGCCACATGGTGGTGGTGTAAGTCCGTCACCAAACCTGCCCCATCCGTATTATCACCCAGTAGGGAGCCATCGCTTTGCTTAACCAGCGTATTCACGGCACCGGCGCGGCGGGCACGCTCTGTCAGTGTATCAGCCCAATCATACGCTTGCTGTTTAAAAGGCACGGTCACATTGGCGCCGCGCCCTCCTTGCGCAAAAAACGCCTGCATGGTGGTCACAAAGCCTTCAAGCGGCGCCTCAATGGCTTGATAGTCGATGTCTTGTTGGGTTTGTGTCGCAAACGCGGCGTGGATCTGCGGCGACTTACTGTGGCCAATCGGATGGCCGACCACACAATAACGATCGGTCATTGGTTACCACTCCCTCGGTTTAAGGTAATCGCGATAGAGTCTCGCTTCCGGCGCATCGTCATCAGGTGACCAGTTATATTCCCAGCGTGCCATCGGCGGCATCGACATCAGGATAGATTCGGTGCGACCACCACTTTGCAAGCCAAATAGCGTGCCTCTGTCATACACCAAGTTAAACTCAACATAGCGTCCGCGACGGTAAAGCTGGAAATCGCGTTCACGCTCACCATAGGGCGTAGCTTTGCGGCGCTGTACAATCGGCAGGTAGGCATCGATAAAACCTTTTCCAACCGCTTGGGTGTAGGCAAAGCACTGTTCGAATGGCCATTGGTTCAAATCATCAAAGAAAAGCCCGCCGACGCCACGGGTTTCATCACGATGGGGCAGATAAAAATAGCGATCGCACCATACTTTGTGATCAGCGTACACGCTATCACCAAAGGGCGCGCACAAGGCTTTGGCGGTCTCATGCCAGTGCTGACAGTCTTCCTCGAACGGATAGAAAGGCGTGAGGTCAAAGCCACCGCCAAACCACCACACAGGATCAGCGCCTTCTTTTTCGGCAATGAAAAAACGCACGTTCGCGTGTGAGGTTGGCACGTATGGGTTATGAGGATGGATCACTAACGACACCCCCATGGCCTCAAAACAGCGCCCGGCGAGCTCCGGACGGTGTGCTGTCGCCGAAGCAGGCATTTGATCGCCAAATACATGCGAGAAGTTCACTCCCGCTTGTTCAAATACTTGGCCCTGACGTAGGACGCGACTGCGGCCACCACCCCCTTTCTCACGCTCCCACGCATCTTCAATAAAGTGCGCTTGACCATCTTGTTGCGCAAGCTGTTGGCAAATATCATCTTGAAGCTGGAGGAAAAAAGCCTTCACGGCTTGCTTATCAATTGTCGACTGACCGTGTGCCACGCTCACATCCTTTGTTACTGAGACTATGTATGTACTTTACCTGATCCACGCAGTGGGATCTTGACGGAATTTCATCTCCCACCGCTGACGCAAACGTTTTCCTTGCGATGAAATCTGGGTATAATTCGCGTCACGCTCAGCTTATCTTATTCACGCTTGTCATCAAGAAGGACGTATTATGACTGTCGGTATCATCATGGGCTCGCAATCCGATTGGCCTACCATGACACATGCAGCGGCTATGTTGGATCACTTTGCCATCCCTTACGAAACCCGTATTGTCTCTGCCCACCGCACACCACAGTTACTTGCCGACTACGCCCAACAAGCGGCCGAGCGCGGGATTAAAGTGATTATTGCCGGCGCCGGTGGCGCCGCCCATCTGCCTGGGATGACCGCCGCACACACCAGCCTGCCGGTGCTCGGCGTTCCGGTCCAGTCAAAAGCATTAAAGGGCATGGATTCATTGCTTTCGATTGCTCAAATGCCAAAAGGCGTGGCGGTGGGCACGCTCGCTATTGGTGAGGCAGGCGCTGCGAATGCAGGCCTCCTTGCGGCACAAATTCTCGCCACGGCCGACCCTGACTTGATGGCAAAAGTGGATGCGTTTCGCCAAACGCAAACCGAGGCCGTTCTCGCTCAGCCTAACCCACAAGGGTAACGACCATGAATATTCTGGTGTTAGGCGCGGGACAACTGGCCCGGATGATGGCATTAGCCGGCGCGCCGCTCAATCTTATCGTCAGTGCTTATGATGTGCGCAGCGGCGACATTATCCATCCTTTAACCCAGCAGCCACTCGGTCAAGGGCTCGATACCGCGATAGCCGGCGCGGATATTATCACCGCTGAATTTGAACATATTCCTGCCAACATTTTGCATCAATGCGAGCAAAGCGGAAAGTTACGACCCAGTGCGCAGGCAATTTTAACCGGTGGCGACCGTCAAATAGAGAAAGCCTTATTGATGCAAGCTGGGGTGGCTAACGCGCCATACCGTGTGGTGTATACACAGGCGGATTTGGAAAAGGCCGTCGATGCACTGGGCGCGCCCTTGGTGTTAAAAAGCACGCTCGATGGTTATGACGGCAAAGGGCAATGGCGCTATCGTGATGGTGATAATCTCAGCGCATTATGGGCCGAATTGGACGCCTTTCTTGCCGCGCCCGAGCAGCGCGATGGTCAAGCGATCATTGCTGAGGCCATGATCCCTTTTGAGCGTGAAGTGTCACTAATTGGTGTACGTGGTGCCAATGGCGAATTTGCCAGCTACAGCCTAACCCAAAACCATCACCACAACGGCGTACTGACTTTGTCGGTGGCACGGCCTGACGAACAGGATTTGCAGTTACAAGCGGCTGAAATGGTGAAAAAGATTGCCGACACACTCAATTATGTGGGTGTGCTCGCGGTCGAATTTTTTGATGTTGACGGTCGCTTGCTGGTGAACGAAATCGCACCTCGAGTCCATAACTCGGGCCACTGGACCCAGCAAGGTAGCGCCTGTTGTCAGTTTGAAAACCACTTGCGTGCGGTCAGCGGCTTACCGCTTGGCGCTACCCGTTTAGTTCAGCCCGCTGCGATGATCAATATTTTGGGTCAAGGTAGTGTCCCGCTTGCGACCTATCGCGACGCCCATGTGCATTGGTACAACAAAACGCCTCTCCCAGGGCGCAAAGTGGGCCATATCAATGTCACGGCCACCTCGAACGCCGAGCTTGCCACCACGTTAGCGAGCCTCGCCAGCTACCTGCCCGGCGACACCTTTCACGGTTTACAGTCCGCCGCGTTAGCACTGGCCGCACAAGCCGATTAATCCTCACTCTCCGACTCTGCAGCCGATTCATCTTGAATCGCGCTGCAGGGCTTATCGGCACATTGATGCACGGTTTTCCCACCTTTTTTACGCTCGACCAAGAGTGCAAAACCACATGCCTCGCAGGTACCGGCTATCGGTTGTGCATTCACGGCAAAATGGCACTTAGGGTACTGATCACAGGCAAAAAAGCGCTTTCCGTAACGCGAGGTGCGCTCCACCAGCTCACCTTTGTGGCAGGCTGGGCAGGTTAGAGTGGTGTGATCGGGTTCATCTGGTTTTTCGATATGCGTGCATTGCGGGAACTGATCGCAGCCAATAAACATGCCGAATCGACCTTGACGCAGCACCAACTCTCCCTGCTGACACGCCGGACAGGTCACGCCAAGCGCTTTCACCACATGGCCATCACCATGGTGTAACGCTTTAGTATAGTGGCAGTCTGGATAGGCCGTACAGGCCAGAAACGGGCCTCGTTTGCCCGATTTAAACGCAAGAGCGCTGCCACATTCCGGGCAGCGCTCCTGGGTCTTCGGGGTGTTATCTGTATTCATTCACACCTTTACTGTTATTGATAAGCGTTAATGCACGTACCCCTCTTGTGCGTCGTACAGCATGTCTTCCATTTGCGTATACGCGCGCTCATTACCTGGCACGTTAAACAGCACCATTAGGATCACCCATTTTAGATCATCCAAACCAAACTCTTGCGTTTCTAACTCCATCACCCGATCGATCACCATCTCACGCGTTTCTGGTGACAGCACCCCAGCTTGTTCTAAAAACAATAAAAAACCTCGGCTTTCTTGATCGAGAAAACGGGTTTCTTGCTCCGTGAATACACGAATCGAGCTCTGTGCACTGCCTGTTAGATAGGGCTGTTTATCCGCGTTTTGTAACTGAGCTAATTTTTCCAGCCAGTTTAGGGCCTTATAAATATCATCTTGATGAAAACCCGCACGGGACAATTCATCCGCTAACTCGTCCTGATCGATAATGACCTCGACATCACTGTGGATGTAGGTTTCAAACAGGTACATAAGAATGTCCATCATGGCTAGCCCCTCCTCGTTCTGACATAGCCACCGGGTACTGCTGCTACAAGCCCCTGGAGTTCTAAGTCTAACAACTGCATCATGATTTCGTGAACCGGTTGGTTGCAGCGCTCAGCTAGTACGTCGACACACGTCGCGTTAGTCCCTACGTTAGCCAACAGCGTGGGAAATGGCAATCCTTGATCGGCATCTAACTTGGGCGCATCACTAAATAATTCGCTTTGTTGGCTCACTGCAAACTGAACCAAACTGTCTACTTCACTTAAAATATCATCCACACTGTCCGTCAAGGTTGCGCCCTGCTTGATCAATTGATGGCATCCACGCGCTTGGACCTGATCGATTGGGCCTGGGATCGCAAACACTCCTCGATTTTGCTCAAGTGCGTAGCGCGCCGTAATCAATGAGCCACTTTGCGGTGCCGCTTCCACCACTAATACGCCCGCTGATAAGCCACTGATCAGACGGTTACGACGAGGAAAGTGTTCCGCCCGTGGCGGCGCATCTGGCCAGAACTCGGACACCAACGCCCCTTGCGTAATAATTTGGCTGGCTAAGTCACGGTGACGTGCAGGATAAATACGCCCTAGCCCGCTGCCGAGCACCGCCAATGTTTGTCCATTGCCGTCTAAGGCACCTTTATGCGCCCGCCCATCAATGCCCAAGGCTAAACCGCTGGTAATGGTCAACCCGTAGTCGGCCAACTGTTTGGCAAAGTGATAAGCCGTCGTCAATCCAGATTGGGTGGCATGACGACTGCCAACCATGGCGAGCTGGGGCTTGGCTAAGGCGCTGGGATCACCTTGAACATAGAGAATGAGAGGCGCGCTAGCGATTTCTTTTAACAACGAGGGATAAGCGGGATGATCAAAACACAATAAGTGGCAATCGGGCGCCTCGGCCCAGCGCAAGCTGGCATTGATTAACGCCTGATTTGGGCTGCATATCGCCTGGCATTGATCCTCACTTAATCCAATCGCGGCCAACGCCTGCTGAGATTGCTGATGGATAGCCTCGACCGGCCATGTCGATAAGAGTTTTCGACGTTGCCTGGCCCGTAGCCGTGGCACTTGAGCCAAGGTTAACCACGCGTATAACGTCTCATCTTTCATGACTGATCCGAGCGCTTGAAGGCGGAATCGCCTGCATACCCGCTTTAATCGGCTGAGTGGCTTGCTGTACGACAGCCAAACTCATCCATGGATAGGAGCGGATAACCATCAGCTCACCGACTTTGACGTTCGGTAATACAGTGACCTCACGTGGGGTTTTATCGGCTTGTGCTTGATACTGGTACTCACCTGGCTGATTCACGACCTGTTTTCCAGGTTGAGTGACTTCAAATACTTGCCCGGCCGAAACCTGCGCCTTTGCCCCTTTATCCAGAACGACTAACTGCCCTTGAGCCACGTATTCACTGCCGTAAAGGTGACCCAATAAGGTCGCTTTGATTTTCGCAGGATAAGGCCAGAATGGCGCCTGAACACGGTCGGGGGCCGGCAATAGCACGTCATTGGGTCGTATCTCTTGATTGACCTGAGTCAGTGTCATCACGCTATAGTTCGACGCCACCTCGGTGATTGAACCATTGGCCACGTGCGTCAAGCTAACCATTTGTGGGCGATTATCAGCCGTTTGATCTGCGCGTTGATGCGAAAAGGTGTGCGCGACCCGATATACCTGCCAATCGATCGCGTGTAATGCGGCATCGATATACACAGTGTCTGCCGCCGATAAAAGGCGACGCCCCTCAGGCGAGCCCAACACCCTGGGTAACGCGACTAATCGTGCTTTCTCAATCAAGGTATCTTGTGCTAGGTGGGGTAAGAGTAAGGGCGCAACACTGGGCACAGGCGATGCCGGTTCGTCTGCGGCTATCGTGTGAGAGGCTTGGTATGTTAGATGCGGTTTCCCTTGTTGCCACTTAAGCGTCAACGTATCGCCCGGGTAGATAAGGTGTGGATCCTTTATACTTGGGTTGTCGTACCATACCTTTGGCCAATGCCAAGGGTCAGCAAAAAAGGTGGCGGCAATATCCCAAAGCGTATCGCCACGCTCAACGGTATAACGTGTTTCACTCTTTTGTGCCGCCACACTGAACGGGAGTAGCGCTGTCAATAGGACTGCCATAGCAAGCCTACACAGTTTCTTTGTCATCGTCGTCTTCCTTGTCAGACAGAACGCGCTGATGCTGTCAATTGGCTGGCAAAATGTCTAGAATTAACCCAATTATCCCGTGCCGCATTCGGCACAGTTCAATTTTTGCGAGACGTTATGGCTTTACTGAACGTATTAACATTTCCAGATGAGCGCCTTCGCACCGTTGCGAAACCGGTGGATACCGTTACCCCTGAGATCCAGAAAATGGCCGATGACATGATTGAAACCATGTACGACCAAGACGGTATCGGTCTTGCCGCTACTCAGGTTGATTTTCACCAACGCATGGTCGTGATCGATGTATCAGAAACGCGTGACGAGCCTATGGTGCTGATCAACCCTGAAATTATCGAAAAGCGAGGTGAAGACGGTATTGAAGAAGGGTGCCTCTCTGTGCCGAGCTCACGTGCCTTAGTGCCTCGAGCAGCCGAAGTGACGGTCAAAGCACTCGATCGTGACGGCAATCCATTTCAGTTCGATGCAGACGACTTACTGGCGATTTGTATTCAACACGAGCTTGACCACTTAGAAGGCAAGCTATTCGTTGATTATCTATCACCATTGAAGCGCCAACGCATCAAGCAAAAAATGGAAAAACTCAAACGCGCTAACCAAAAAGTAAGCTGAGGTCACTTTGAGCAAACCGCTGCGTATAGTATTTGCGGGCACGCCGGACTTTGCCGCGCGCCATTTACAAGCCTTGCTCGACAGTGAGCATGAGGTCATTGCGGTCTATAGCCGCGAAGATAAACCAGCAGGACGGGGCAAAAAGCTCACGGCGAGCCCAGTTAAACAACTGGCGATTGAACATGCACTCCCGGTATACCAGCCTCGCACGTTGCGTGACGAAACGGCACAGGCCGAGTTAGCCGCACTCGATGCCGACGTTCTGGTGGTGGTCGCCTATGGACTTATTTTGCCGAAAGCCGTGTTAACGATCCCAAGGTTGGGCTGCGTTAATGTGCATGGCTCAATTTTGCCACGTTGGCGTGGTGCCGCACCGATTGAGCGAGCGGTCTGGGCAGGCGATAACGAAACCGGCGTCACCATCATGCAGATGGATGAAGGGCTCGATACCGGTGACATGTTAAAAATCGCCACCTTACCGATTGATGACAAAGAAACCAGTGGCAGTCTGTATGAGCGCTTGGCTGAGCTGGGTCCACAGGCACTGATTGATTGCCTCAATGATATGGCCAACGGCATTATATTGGCTGAACCGCAAAATGACGCCAAAGCCAATTACGCCGAAAAGCTAACCAAGCAAGAAGCTCATATCGATTGGCATCAAGACGCGGCGTTTATCGAACGCTGTGTACGCGCATTCAATCCTCGCCCGGTGAGTTTTTTCACCTTAGGTGAGCAAAATATCAAAGTGTGGGGCGCGAACGCACTCGATATTGATGTTGATGCTGCGCCGGGGACCGTCATTAACACTGATAAACACGGTATTCAAATTGCGACCGGCAAAGGTGTTCTTCAGCTGACACACCTACAGCCACCGGGCAAGAAAGCCATGCAGGCTCACGAGCTGCTCAATGCGCGTCGCGAGTGGTTTGAAACCGGCACCCAATTAGTATAAAGGGTGCGTTTTGTAGCAACATCGTTTAAGGCCAGTACGCTGGCCTTTTTTAATGTAACAGGCGACGCTATCGTCTGATGCCATTTTGGCCTTTTAATGGGTAAACATATGAATGTAAGAGCCGCGGCTGCCCGCGTTCTATATCAAGTGGTCGATCAAGGCCAATCCCTCTCGCAGCAACTGCCACTTGCGCAGCAGCACATCGCACCACGGGATGCGGCATTACTGCAAGAGATCTGCTACGGCACCTTACGTTGGTTGCCGCGTTTAGAGCATATCGTGCAAGCTTTGATGGACAAACCATTAAAAGGTAAGCAACGTGTGTTTCATCACCTGTTACTCGTTGGCCTCTATCAACTCGGCTATATGCGTATTCCGGCCCATGCCGCGGTGGCGGAAACGGTCAACGCGACCAAAACACTCAAGCGTCCGCAGTTACGTGGCCTTATCAATGCGATATTGCGTAACTATCAACGCGATCAAGCCTCGCTCGATGATGCCAGTCAAGCCGAGTCCGCCGGGCAACACTGCCATCCCAGCTGGTTATTAACGCGTCTTCAACAGGCCTACCCTAACCAGTGGCAAGAGATTATCGCGGCGAATCATCAAAAAGCCCCCATGTGGTTGCGCGTAAACCGCCAGCATCATACTCAGGCAAGTTACCTTGCTGAACTGCAAGCGGCTGGTATCGCTGGTTCTCCGCACACCCAAGCTTTGGACGCTATCAAGCTCGACGCACCGTGCGACGTAACACGTTTGCCAGGCTTTACCCAAGGTTGGGTATCGGTACAAGATGCCGCCGCACAACTCGCTGTCGACTACCTCCAGCCCGATTCAGCAGAGCACATTCTCGACTGCTGTGCCGCCCCCGGTGGCAAAACCTGTCATATTCTTGAACATCAGCCTGATGCGATCGTCACTGCCATTGATGCCGATGAAAATCGCTTGTCGCGGATCAAAGAGAACCTATCGCGCTTAGGGCTTAATGCTGAGGTGAAACACGCCGATGCTCGCTTGCCGAGCGCTTGGCACACGGGCCCAGCATTTGATCGCATTTTGCTGGATGCGCCCTGCTCGGCCACAGGTGTGATCCGTCGCCATCCGGACATTAAATGGCTAAGACGCGATAGCGATATTCAAGCCTTGGTCACGTTACAAGCGGAGATTTTAGACGCAATGTGGCAGCAATTGGCGCCAGGCGGTACGCTGGTCTACGCGACCTGCTCGGTATTACCGGATGAAAACGCGACACAAATTCGCGCCTTTTTAACTCGCGAGCCAACAGCAATATTGCGCACCGGCACCCACGACCAGCCAGGACGACAAATTCTCCCCGGAGAACACGATATGGACGGCTTCTATTACGCATGCCTAAAAAAGCCAACCGGCAAGTAACGAGGCAGGGAGTAACAACAACATGAAAATCATTATCTTGGGTGCAGGCCAAGTCGGCGGTACCTTGGCAGAAAATCTGGTCGGAGAAAACAATGACATCACCATTGTTGACCGCGCCCCAGAACGGCTTCGCGAACTGCAAGATAAATACGACTTACGTGTTGTACACGGGTTTGCCAGCCATCCGTCGACCTTGCAAGAGGCTGGCGCGCAAGATGCGGATATGCTGGTTGCCGTAACCAACTCCGATGAAACAAACATGATCGCTTGTCAGGTCGCTTTTACCCGCTTTAACACACCCAATCGTGTTGCTCGGATCCGAAGTCCTGAATATCTCGCGGTAAAAGAGCAACTGTTTAACAGTGACGCCTGTCCGGTTGACCACCTTATCGCCCCAGAGGAGCTGGTGACGCATTATATTCGTCGCTTAATTGAATACCCAGGCGCGTTACAAGTGGTCAGCTTTGCCGACAAAAAAGTGGGCCTGGTGGCTGTTAAGGCCTATTACGGCGGGCCTTTGGTCGGCAAAGCGCTCTCAGCACTGCGCGAGCACATGCCGCATGTCGATACCCGTGTTGCCGCTATCTTTCGGCGTGACCGCCCGATTCGCCCCCAAGGCACGACCATTATCGAAGCCGATGATGAAGTCTTTTTCGTCGCCGCCAGCAACCATATCCGCTCAGTGATGAGTGAACTGCAGCGCCTCGAAAAGCCTTACAAACGCATCATGATTGTGGGTGGGGGGAATATTGGTGCTGGCCTAGCCATGGCACTTGAGCGCCAGTACAGCGTGAAGTTAATTGAGCGCAATCCAGCTCGTGCTGAACACCTGGCTGAGCTATTAGAAGAAACCACCGTTTTTTGTGGCGATGCGTCTGACCAGGAATTACTCAGCGAAGAGCACATTGAGCAGATTGATGTCTTTATCGCGGTCACCAACGAAGATGAAGCCAATATTATGTCGGCAATGCTCGCTAAACGCCTAGGGGCAAAAAAAGTCATGGTGCTGATTCAACGCGGTGCTTATGTCGACTTGGTTCAAGGTGGGGTGATTGATATTGCCATCTCCCCCCAACAAGCGACGATTTCGGCGTTGCTCACCCATGTACGCCGCGCCGATATTGTCAATGTGTCGTCATTACGACGCGGCGCCGCTGAAGCAATTGAAGCAATTGCTCACGGTGATGCGTCAACGTCCAAAGTGGTTGGCCGGGCAATTGGCGAGATAAAGTTACCACCGGGCACGACCATAGGTGCGGTTGTACGAGGCGATGAAGTATTGATTGCCCATGATAAAACCGTGATCCAGCAAGATGATCATGTGGTGTTATTCTTGGTGAATAAAAAATACATTCCGGATGTTGAACGCCTATTCCAACCCAGCCCGTTCTTTCTTTAACACCCGTTCTTGCGCCAACACAAGCCTGCAGACATCCGTGTCTGCAGGCTCACGCTTTTTACCTCAATGCTGCCACTCCTGTCACTTTGGGTATACACTGAACAAAGTGCCTATCTATGTTGCTTAGCAGAAAGGACCGCCATGTCAGACGATCAATTTCAACAATCGACCGTATTTCTCAAAAAAGCGGTCCCTTTGATGATGAAATATAAGGTGCCCACGACACCGACCAACTACGCGCTATGGTACACCTACGTCGCCAATACCGATGCAAAGCTCACCGCTGACGTCGATACCACCGTCCATGAGCATGGCACGTGCAGTCCTCTTCAAAGCGACATCTTGTATCAAAAGCATATGGCGGATAAACACAGCCAGAACATTGGCAGCCTTAAGCAAAGCCTTGAGTCAATGATGACAGAGATGAGTCATTCGATGTCGGACACGCTTCAGGACACAGACGCGTTTCACTCGGTACTCGACAAAACATTCGAACAGCTGTCTCGCGTTGAAAACGAAGGGTTGTCCATTGATGAAACCATCGCCGTTGTCCGTAATGTAGTGAAAGACTCGCAAGCTCTGACTCAATCGACCCGCTACTTTAAACACCAACTGAGTGATGCCCAGCAAGAAATTGCCCAACTAAAACAAAACCTCGCAGAGATGACCGAGCAAGCCACCCATGATGGCTTAACCGGCCTGCTCAATCGGGCCGCCTTTGAACGCGAGCTCAATGCGTACACCGAAAACGCACAAACCTGGCCGTTTGCTTTAGTCCTCGTCGACCTCGATCACTTTAAACAACTTAACGATACATACGGTCACGTGCTCGGCGATATCGCTTTGAAGCAGGTCGCCAAGCGATTACTCGACTACTGCCGAGAAGGCGTACAAGCGTTCCGCTACGGCGGCGAAGAGTTTGCGCTACTGTTACCTAAAAGACGCCTAAACAGCGCAAAACGGACCGCTGAAACGCTACGTGCCGCTATCGATAGAATGGTGATAAAAGACCGGCGTCGTGGCCAAACATTGGATCATATTACCGTGTCTATGGGCGTCGCAGAGTACGACGAGCATGCTCGCGAATCTGGCGCCGACCTCATTTATCGTGCTGATCAACAACTCTATAAGGCCAAAAACCTCGGGCGTAATCGTGTGATGCCGATAAATTAACTCTCGCCTGAGAGGAATTTGATCTTGGCTAAGTATTCACCGCTCGCCGTCGGGCAAAATGGTATTTTTTACGTGCCACATTAAGGATCCCGCCATGCACTGCCATCGTATCAACGAGTTGCTCGATCTACTGAACCAATCTTGGCAACAAACGCCCAATCACTCGCTCATGACCATGCTCAATCTGATTGCCCAAGAGGCCGGTCATCGCGATGACTTAACAACGCTATCGGACGACACCTTGATCTATCAACTCAAAATGCGGCTAGAAGATAGCAACGCGCCTATTCCTGGCCTTGCAAAAGACAATGAAGACGACTTTAAAGCCGCTATTTTACGGGCGAGAGGCATTACCCCAACAAAAGAGTGAGTCAGAGACCCTCGCTAATCGTCTGTTATAGTTGGAATTCGTTCAGTTTGTGGCTGTATCGCAAACTATGACTCTGGTAGCGTATTCACGGCGTTTGCTGCGCTACAATCACAGGCACAATGATAATTAGGGCCTGGCAATGCACCATGGACCCGCTATCCCAAGGAAAGCCAATGTCATGAGCGATAAAAAAATTAACGTCAAAGACGTGACTGCAAAAGAATACAATCCCAAAACCCATAAAGGTAACGACGATCGCTTTAATCCGAGTAATCGCATTTATGTACGCGCGGTGAAAGGCTATTACCAGCGAATGCGCCGTTACATGGGCTGGTTCTTTATGCTGCTGTTTCTGCTAACGCCCTGGATCCCGTATCAAGGCCGACAAGCCATTTTGCTGGATATAGGCAATCAAAAGTTTAATTTTTTCGGCACCACGTTGTGGCCACAAGACCTGACCTTGTTGGCTGCACTTTTGATGCTCGCCGCCTTCGGCCTCTTTTTTATTACCACTTTTCTTGGCCGGGTGTGGTGTGGCTATTTGTGCCCGCAAACAGTATGGACCTTTCTCTTTATCTGGTTTGAAGAAAAGCTGGAGGGGGCGGCCAACAAACGCCGAAAACAAGACTCGCTCAAACTTACGCCGGCATTGGCCGCGCGAAAAGCCGCGAAGCATGCGGCTTGGTGGCTCATATCTCTGGTCACGGGCGCCACGTTTGTCGGTTACTTTGTCCCCGTGCAATCGCTCGCGGTCGATTTAGTCACGTTCGATACTAGCTTTTGGGTCGGCTTTTGGGTGATCTTCTTTGCTGCCTGTACTTACGGGAATGCGGGCTGGATGCGATCGATCATGTGTATTCACATGTGCCCCTACGCGCGCTTTCAGTCCGCAATGTTTGATAAAGACACCTTTATCGTTGGCTATGATGCCAAACGCGGCGAAAAACGCGGGCCTCGCCCACGTAAGAAAGATCCCAAAGCATTAGGATTAGGCGACTGTATTGACTGCAACCTATGTGTGCAAGTGTGTCCGACAGGTATCGATATTCGTGATGGTTTGCAGTATGAATGCATCAACTGTGGTGCCTGTGTCGATGCGTGTGATGAAACCATGGATCGCATGGGGTACGCGCGCGGCCTAATCAGCTACACCACCGAGCAC
Source organism: Salinivibrio sp. AR647 (assembly GCF_001995415.1). Taxonomy (NCBI): domain Bacteria; kingdom Pseudomonadati; phylum Pseudomonadota; class Gammaproteobacteria; order Vibrionales; family Vibrionaceae; genus Salinivibrio; species Salinivibrio sp. AR647. The sequence continues at coordinate 15,204 of NZ_MUFE01000013.1, forward strand.
AAGCTCGAAGGCAAGAAAACCGCGGTCATGCGACCAAAACTGGTGGGTTATGGGGCGGTCATGGTTATTGTGACTGCAATGTTTATTTATCTGGCGATGTCGGTCATGCCGATGGAGCTGGATGTGATACGCGACCGTAATCAACTGTATCGCATTAACAACCAAGGACTGGTTGAAAATACCTACACCTTAAAAATCTTAAATAAAACGCAGACAGACGACGTATATCAGCTGTCGGTTAAAGGCTTGGATGAGGTGACATGGCACGGGCCACAAACCGTTAATGTACAAGCGGGTGAGGTTTTCTCACTGCCGATTAGTCTGGCAGTCGATACGTACGAGATGGAGCAACGCATTGCCGACATCACCTTTGTGATGGAGCGTGAATCAGGCGACAAACAAAAAAGGGTAACGGCAGAAAGCCGCTTTATCACGGATCTGTAATCGGCCAATTCACCACAACAACCATTCACGACAAATAAACAGGGCGCAGGCAGCGCCCTTTTTATTTGTTACTATAACGTTTCTTTTGTCATTCTCAGGTGGCGTATGACCGAGATAGGCTTTGACTTTCATGCTCTTACTCCCGACGTTCAATTAAATGCGATTGAATCGGTCGGTATTTTTCCTCAATCCGGCCTGCTCGCGCTGAACAGCTATGAAAACCGGGTGGCCCAGTTTGTCGCCGATGATGGCCAGCGCTATGTGGTCAAGTTCTATCGGCCCGCTCGCTGGTCCGATGCGCAAATTCATGAAGAACATGCTTTCTGCCGCGAGCTAGCTGACGCAGATATTCCCGTCGTTGCGCCGATTCAACGAGAGGGAACCAGTCTTTTTTACGCGTCAGGCTTTCGCTTTGCCTTATTCCCCAGTGTGGGCGGTCGCGGCTTTGAAGTGGACAATTGGGATCAGCTCGAAGCTGTCGGCCGTTACCTGGGTCGTATCCACCAAATGGGCGCCGCTAAGCCTTTTCAAACTCGCGCTAAATTTGATCTCGACAGCCACCTTTATCAGCCGCGCCGCGAGCTAGGAGAAGCCAGCTTGATCCCAGCAAGCCTGCAAGCGACATTCTTCTCTGATCTCGATCGGTTAATCGATGCCATCGCGGCGCGATGGCACACGGAGTGGCCCGCGATTCGGCTCCATGGCGATTGTCATCCCAGCAATATTTTGTGGCGAGACGGTCCACTATTTGTCGATTTTGATGACACCCGTAACGGTCCCGCGATGCAAGATTTATGGCTATTTTTAAACGGCAGTCGCGCCGATCAGCTCGCGCAACTCGACACCTTGGCGGAGGGTTATCGCGAATTTCGTGAATTCCCCGCCGACCAATTGCAACTGATCGAGCCATTGCGAGGTCTGAGAATGGTGCATTACATGGCCTGGTTGGCAAAACGCTGGCAAGACCCGGCTTTTCCTCGTGCATTTCCTTGGTTTGCTGATGCAAAATACTGGGAAGGTCAGGTGCTCGCTTTTAAAGAACAGCTTGCCGCCCTTGAAGCACCACCGCTTACACTGTATCCGTAAGCGCTCAATCGATAACGGAGAGTCATTCAATCATGTTTAAAAAACTGTTGCCTTTGCTACTGGTCGTAGGCCTAACCGCGTGCTCTGAGCCTGAGAGCGTGACGCAGACATCACCAGACACCACCCCAACAACCGAAACCACGCAGACGCAAACAGAGTCGGCAGAGCCTGCAACACCGATTGAGGTAGCGGATGCTAAACCAGGCCGCTTTAAAGCTGGTGAGGATTACCAGGTGCTAGAGACGCCGGCAACTGATTCCCCAACAGTGACCGAGTTTTTCTCTTTCTATTGCCCACATTGTTATCAGTTTGAACCACTGGTCCAGCAGCTCAAACAACAAGTGCCTGATAATGCGAAAGTGGTAAAACACCATGTGTCTTTTATGGGCGGCGAGATGGGCAGTGTGGTAACACGCGCCTACGCAGCGGCGGTTGTGCTCGATGCACAAAAAACCATTATTCCGGTGATGTTTGATCGCATTCATGCGGCACAAAACCCACCGAAATCACTGGCGGAGGTTCGCCAAATGTTTGTCGATAACGGCATTGATGGCAAAGAATTTGACAGCGCTTACAACAGCTTTGCCGCGAACTCCATGGCCAAGCGTTTCGACCAATCGTTCGAAAAAGCGGGCTTGCGCGGTGTGCCTGCGGTGATCGTCAACGGCAAATATCACGTGACACCCAAAACAGTAGAAACTCCGGAAGAATACTTCCAGTTGATCAACTTTTTACTGACCCAAAAGTAATTAGCTGACTTGGGCGTTGAGATGGCGCAATAAGCCATCCATCGCCCGATATCCCAGCGCTTCCGCTAAATGAGGTCGTGAGATCTGAGCGTCGCCGCCAAGATCGGCAATGGTACGTGCTACCTTGATAATGCGGTGATAGGCCCGAACGGACAACCCCAATCGATGTAAAGCCTGCTCTAAAAACGCCGCATCAGCCTGAACGAGCTGACAATGCAGCTCCATTTCTTGATTACTCAACAACGCATTCACCTTTCCTTGGCGTGCCAGCATACGCTCACGCGCAGCCGCTACCCGCGCTTTTACCGTCGACGTTGACTCACCGCGTTCTCCGCCACTAGAAAGACAGCCTCGTGGCAGTGCGGGAATATCAATGGACATATCAAATCGGTCTAACAGTGGGCCAGATAAACGCGCTAAATAACGCAGAATTTGTTGTGGGTTAGACCGGGCCAATTCACCCTCGTGATGACCGGTTGGACTCGGGTTTAATGCACCGATAAGTTGGAAGCGAGCCGGAAACCGGGTTTTACCATTGGCGCGCGAAATCACAATTTCGCCAGACTCAAGCGGCTCGCGCAACGCATCGAGTACGCGACGCTCAAACTCCGGCATTTCATCAAGAAACAATACCCCATGGTGAGACAGCGAAATCTCACCAGGGCGCGGTACGCTGCCGCCTCCGACCAAGGCTGCCATGGAGCTGGAATGGTGGGGGCTACGGAAAGGGCGCTGACGCCAATTTCCCTCATGCAAAGGTTGTTGAGTCAAAGAGGTGACGGCGGCTGAGGCCAACGCTTCATCATCATTCATCGGTGGCAGTAAGTCACATAAACGCGACGCAAGCATGGTTTTCCCAGTACCGGGAGGACCCACAAAAAGTAAGTTATGAGAGCCACTGGCGGCAATTTCTAACGCTCGCTTACCTTGTTGCTGACCGATAATGTCGCGTAAGCATCGCGTCACCGCTGGCGTGTCATTCACGGCAGGGACAGCGTTTAAACATAAACTTTGCTGGCCGGCTAGGTGTTGGCTCACGGCAATCAGGTCGGGCGCTGACACATGCCGCTCATTGTCTACCAGTGCCACTTGATTGGCATTATCATCCGGTACCACCAGGGCTCGCTGCGCTTTTTGACTGGCGAGCGCCGCCGGCAATGCGCCTTTAACCGGCCGCAATTGCCCCGACAACACCAGTTCCCCTAAAAACTCAAACGCGTTCAAACGCTTTTCTGGCAACTGTCCCGACGCCACCAAGATCCCAAGTGCAATGGGTAAATCAAATCGTCCCCCTTCTTTAGGTAAGTCGGCTGGGGCCAGGTTGACGGTGATCCGGCGTGAAGGGAACTCAAAATTCGAGGTCACAATCGCACTTCGTACCCGATCACGGGCTTCTTTGACCGTCGTTTCCGGTAAGCCCACCAGTGCAAACCCCGGTAAACCATTGGATATATGTACTTCTACGGTCACACTCGGCGCTTCTACACCGACACAGGCTCGACTGTGAACTATCGCCAATGCCATATTTTCCCACTCCGCTTACTGTCATCGCTATGAAACCCAGCTCTTATACTGCCGCGCTAATCTGTGATTGAGAGTAATTTTTTCTTGTCATGCGAGTGAGGTCTGTGATACCACTACAAATGCACAACAATTAAACACGAGACTCGGCGATAGATCGGCTCCGTGACTGACCTGCAACAAGCAGGCATAAACAAAAACATAATTAACAAAACGCTCATAAAATGGGCCCAATAAAAGATAAGACAGACAAATGTTAAATTTCGCTATCGTTCTCATTATTCGCCTCATCGTGGTCATTATTCCGCGAGGGGTGTAGGTACGCGAAAGACAGCAGCAACATCGCAACCAAGCCCCCGCAACCCAAAGGTTCGGGGGCTTTTTTCATTCATGTGGCGATGCCACGCGACAACGGAAGCAATCATGATGGAGCGCGCAGAGACAGGTTATTCGCAACCCTGCTCTCCCCGCTTAGACGGGGAGGGGCGACGATGACCGGTGCACAATGGGTGGTAAAAGCGTTACAACAACAAGGGGTGGATACCGTTTTTGGTTATCCTGGGGGCGCCATCATGCCCGTTTACGATGCCCTTTTTGACGGTGGGGTGGAACATATCCTCTGTCGCCACGAGCAAGGCGCCGCCATGGCTGCGATCGGGTATGCCCGAGCCAGTGGCCGTCCTGGGGTATGCATTGCGACATCAGGCCCTGGCGCCACCAATCTCGTGACCGGGCTTGCCGATGCGATGATGGACTCAGTCCCTATTGTGGCCATCACCGGCCAGGTTGCTAGCCCTCTTATCGGTACCGATGCTTTTCAAGAAATCGATGTGCTGGGCTTATCGTTAGCCTGCACCAAACACAGTTTTTTAGTGACCGATCCCGCTGAGCTCACCCCCACACTCGCACAAGCATTTGAAGTGGCACAATCAGGTCGACCGGGCCCCGTGCTCGTCGATATCGCCAAAGACGTACAGCAAGGCTTGATCCCTGAGACTACAGTCCAGATCACCACGCCACATATCGCGCCACTCAACAAGACAGATATCGACCAGGCGAATGCGCTTATCCGAGCCAGTCAGCGCCCTATGGTCTATCTCGGCGGCGGTGTGGTGTTAGGCAAAGCCACTCAAGCAGTGCGCGATTATTTAGCGCGCAGTGAACTGCCTGTGGTCAGTACCTTAAAAGGCTTAGGCACCGTCGCACCGCACTATCCGTATTATCTAGGCATGTTGGGCATGCATGGCACCAAAGCCGCTAACTTGGCGGTGCAAGCGTCCGATTTGCTGATTGTCATCGGCGCACGCTTTGATGACAGAGTCACCGGCAAGCTCGATACATTCGCCCCCCACGCTAACGTGGTGCATATCGATATCGATGCGGCGGAAATCAACAAACTGCGCCGCGCACAAGCACCGGTTTGCGCCCCACTCAATCTCGTGCTTCCCGCCCTAGAAAACCCTGACACATCGCCTGATTGGCGCGCTCAAATCACCACCTGGCAAACGACGCACACGTGGCGTTATGACCACCCAGGTGAGGCCATCTATGCGCCGGCACTGCTGAACAACCTTTCGCAACGTATGCCAACCAGTACGGTGGTCGCGACCGATGTCGGCCAGCACCAGATGTGGGTCGCGCAACATGTACTCCCATCACGGCCAGAGAATCTATTAACCTCAGCAGGGCTGGGCACTATGGGCTTTGGTTTACCGGCTGCAATGGGCGCCAAAGTCGCTCGCCCCAATGATGAGGTGGTGTTAGTGACCGGAGATGGCTCGTTTATGATGAATATTCAAGAGCTGGGCACACTCAAACGCCGAGGGATCGCCGTTAAAATCATTCTGCTTGATAACCAGCGTTTAGGCATGGTTCGTCAATGGCAGCAGCTGTTTTTCGATCAACGCTACAGCGAGACCGATCTGTCTGACAATCCGGATTTTCTCACCCTCGCGCGCGCCTTTGATATTCCTGGACACAGTATCCAGCGCAAAGACGAGGTCGAGGACGCCCTCAACACCTTGATGACACATCAGGGCCCGTATTTGCTGCATGTTGCCATCGACGAAATGGAAAATGTATGGCCACTGGTACCGCCTGGGGCAGCCAACCAACAAATGATGGAGCAAAGCTGATGACACAACACCAATTTTCAATTCATGCCACCCACAGCCCTGAGTTGTTGGAGCGCGTGTTGCGCGTGATCCGTCATCGTGGCTTTACCGTCTGCCAGTTTACGATGTCAATGCCTTCGGACTCGGGACAGGTAATTTTTGATGTCACCGTCGAAAGCCAACGCGCGATCGAGACCTTGCGGCCACAACTGACTAAGCTATGGGACGTGGCAGAGGTCATGATGGCCTCTTCGACCACACAGTCCCTACGCGCATAACCAAAAAGGAAGAAAAGAATGTCGACAAATACCGCTGATTATATTTGGTCTAACGGGGAAATGATCGCTTGGCAGGATGCCACTGTGCACGTACTCACCCACGCCATGCACTATGGCACCTCAGTCTTTGAAGGGATACGTTGCTACGACACCCCAAACGGCCCCGTGGTATTTCGCCATCGCGAACACATGCAGCGCCTTAAAGACTCGGCGAAGATTTATCGTTTTCCGATCCCATTTAGCGTGGATGCGCTGATGGAAGGTTGCCGAGAAACCCTGCGCGTGAACCAGCTTCGCTCCGCCTATATTCGTCCGCTTGGCTTTGTCGGCAATGTTGGCCTCGGCGTTTGTCCACCGCCAGAGACACAGATGGACATCATCATCGCTGCCTTTAGCTGGGGAAGCTACCTTGGCGAAGACGCCCTCGCACAAGGGGTCGATGCCATGGTCTCGAGCTGGAACCGTGCCGCCCCCAATACCATTCCAACCGCGGCAAAAGCCGGCGGCAACTACTTATCGTCCTTATTAGTGGGTGGAGAAGCCCGCCGTCATGGCTACGCAGAAGGCATTGCACTGGATGTGCGTGGCTACCTGTCCGAAGGGGCCGGTGAGAACCTCTTTATTGTCAAAAATGGCGTGATCAGTACCCCACCGGCCACCAGCGCGATTTTACCTGGACTAACACGCGATTCGATCATCACACTCGCCAAAGAACAAGGGCTAACGATTCGCGAAGAGTCGATTGCACGTGAAGCGCTTTATCTGGCCGATGAAGTGTTTATGACGGGAACCGCAGCTGAAATCGTCCCCGTGCGCAGCGTCGACCAAATTACAGTGGGTGAAGGTCAACGAGGCCCGATCACCGCCTCACTACAGCAAGCCTTTTTTGGCCTGTTTGATGGCACTACCGAAGACAAATGGGGCTGGCTTGATCCCGTTCACCCCGACCAGCGCGCATAAGGCAAAGGAGTCGTAATATGCCAACCTATCGTTCCAAAACCACCACCCACGGTCGCAACATGGCAGGCGCACGCGCACTATGGCGTGCCACCGGCGTTAAAGATGATGATTTCGGCAAACCCATCATCGCGGTGGTGAACTCGTTTACCCAGTTTGTGCCCGGGCACGTCCACCTCAAAGATATGGGTCAGCTGGTGGCGCGAGAAATCGAACAAGCCGGCGGGATTGCCAAAGAATTTAATACCATCGCAGTGGATGATGGCATCGCCATGGGCCACGGCGGCATGCTCTACTCACTGCCCTCGCGTGAGATTATCGCTGACTCGGTCGAGTACATGGTCAACGCCCACTGTGCCGATGCCATGGTCTGTATTTCCAACTGTGACAAAATTACCCCAGGCATGTTAATGGCCGCCATGCGCTTAAATGTGCCCGTTATTTTTGTCTCTGGCGGACCGATGGAAGCGGGGAAAACCAAGCTTTCCGATCAAATCCTTAAACTCGATCTGGTCGATGCCATGATGCAAGGGGCCAACCCAGATGTGTCTGATGAGCAAAGCGAGCAAATTGAACGCTCAGCGTGCCCCACTTGTGGCTCATGCTCAGGGATGTTTACTGCCAACTCGATGAACTGTTTAACCGAAGCGCTGGGGCTCAGCCAACCCGGTAATGGATCCATGCTCGCCACTCATGCAGATCGCGAACAACTGTTTCTCAACGCCGGTAAACGGATTGTTTCGCTCGCCAAGCGCTATTACGAGCAAGACGACGACAGCATCCTACCGCGTAATATCGCCAACCGCGCCTCGTTTGAAAACGCCATGGCGCTCGATATTGCCATGGGCGGGTCAACCAATACCGTCTTGCACTTGCTGGCCGCCTCTCAAGAAGGCGATATCGATTTTGGTATGGATGATATTGATCGCATGTCACGCCAAGTCCCTCATCTTTGCAAAGTGGCACCCTCCACCCAGCAGTATCACATGGAAGATGTGCACCGCGCCGGTGGTGTGATGGGGATCCTCGGCGAACTCCAACGCGCCAACTTACTGAATATGGACCAGCAAACTGTGCTGGGCATGAGCCTTAAAGAGCAACTGGCGCACTATGACATCATGCAAACCGACGATGAAGACATCAAAGCGTTTTATCGAGCAGGGCCGGCGGGCATCCGTACCACCCAAGCCTTCTCGCAACGCTGTCGTTGGGACACTCTGGATGATGACCGTCAATATGGTTGTATTCGTACCCTCGAGCACGCATTCAGCCAAGACGGTGGCCTTGCCGTGCTACAAGGTAATATCGCCTTAAATGGCTGTATCGTCAAAACCGCCGGCGTGGATGAGAGCATTCTGACCTTCGAAGGGCCCGCGGTGGTCTTCGAAAGCCAAGACACCGCCGTGGAAGCGATTCTCGGTGGAAAAGTCAAAGCCGGCGATGTGGTCGTGATTCGCTATGAAGGACCCAAAGGTGGACCAGGGATGCAAGAAATGCTCTACCCCACCACCTACTTAAAATCGATGGGGCTGGGTAAGTCGTGCGCCCTGCTCACTGATGGCCGTTTTTCTGGCGGCACTTCCGGGCTATCCATTGGTCATGTGTCACCCGAAGCAGCTAACGGCGGCACCATCGCCCTCGTTGAAGACGGTGATCGCATTCACATTGACATCCCGACCCGTGAAATCAGCTTGCGGGTAGATGAAGCCACCCTCACTGCACGCCGAGAAAAGGCGCAGGCAAGAGGGTGGAAACCGAAAGATCGCCAGCGTCAGGTTTCTTACGCCTTAAGAGCCTATGCCACCCTTGCCACCAGTGCTGATAAAGGCGCGGTGCGCGATCGCAGTAAATTGGAGGAGTAAGCATGCAACAGGCGCAATCTTTACCCGCACAACCGATGGACGGTGCTGATTACCTTAGGGATATCTTGCGCGCGCCTGTTTATGAAGTGGCGATCACCTCGCCACTTCAAACCATGAAACGCTTGTCTGAGCGCTTCGATAACCAGGTGCAGCTCAAACGCGAAGACCGTCAACCGGTTCATTCATTTAAACTGCGTGGCGCGCATAATATGATGGCCCAGTTAACCGACGCGCAAAAGCAAGCCGGTGTGATTGCTGCCTCTGCCGGTAATCATGCACAAGGGGTGGCGTTATCTGGAAGCAAGCTTGGCGTGCAAGCAACCATCGTCATGCCACGTACAACACCGGCGATTAAAGTCGATGCGGTACGCGGCTTTGGCGGCAAAGTGGTGCTATATGGCAATAATTTTGATGACGCCAAAGGCAGAGCACAACAGCTTGCCGATGAGCATGGCTATACCTTTGTTCCGCCCTTTGATCACCCACAGGTGATTGCCGGTCAAGGAACTATCGGTCTTGAGCTAGTGCAACAAAATGGTCATCTCGATTATGTCTTCTTACCCGTCGGGGGCGGAGGCATCGCTGCCGGCGTCGCAGTGCTTATCAAACAACTGATGCCTAATATCAAGGTGATCGGTGTCGAAGCGGAAGACTCGGCCTGTCTGCGCGCGGCGTTAGATGCTGGCTTTCCCGTCACCCTCGATCGGGTTGGAACCTTTGCCGATGGCGTTGCAGTCAAGCGCATCGGCGATGAATCCTTTCGGCTATGCCAGCAATACCTTGATGACAGCATCACGGTGTCCAGTGATGCCATTTGCGCGGCGGTACAAGACATTTTTGAAGACACCCGTGCTATTTCCGAGCCGTCAGGCGCGTTAGCACTGGCTGGGCTAAAACACTATGTTGAAAAACATCAGCTAAAAGACAAGCAAATGGCCGCGGTGTTATCCGGTGCCAACACCAACTTTCACTCGCTACGCTACGTCTCTGAACGGGCTGAGCTGGGGGAAAAACGCGAAGGCCTACTTGCCGTCACTATCCCTGAACACACTGGCGCTTTTTTCAATTTCTGTCAGATTTTGGGCGATCGCGCCGTGACTGAGTTTAACTATCGATATGGGGATGAAAACCTGGCGAACATTTTCGTCGGGGTGCGGTTGCTGGGAGGCCAAGAAGAGTTGGATCAGATAATCAAGGATCTACGCCAAGCAAGTTATCCGGTAGAAGATTTATCCGACGATGAAATGGCCAAGGTTCATGTGCGTTACATGATTGGCGGGCGTCCCTCAACCCACCTCCATGAACGCCTGTACAGCTTCGAATTTCCTGAATACCCAGGCGCACTATTGCATTTTTTACAAACACTGGGCACCCACTGGAATATTAGCCTGTTTAACTACCGAAACCATGGCTCAGATTACGGACGTGTTTTATGTGGCTTTGAGATCGGCGACCAAGATTTGCTGGCATTTACCGCGCATTTACGCGAGCTCGGCTATGAATGGAAAGATGAAACGTCGAATCCCGCCTTTCGTTTTTTCCTCTCCCACTCGGCGACATAGACGCCAAATAAGCAAAAGCCCGATAACGTTTATCGGGCTTTTTGTTTATTCGTTTCGCGGCTCGGGCGTCATTGATACGACATACTCAGCAATTGATAGTGCGTTATCCATAACGGTTTGACGCGCAACTTGCGGCAACTGACTCAGCAAGCTGGTTAAGGCGGCCAAATCGTCACGATGAGTGAAGGCAATGTCGCGCTCATCAGACTCACCATGCACGAACCAATTAAAAGGGCGTCCGGTGATCTCTGCAATCGTGACCAGCGCTAGAATTTTTGGATCGGTTTTCCCCGATTCCATATCTAGATAGGTTTGCCGCGCGACATTCAAACGCTGCGCCATCTCTACCTGAGTGATTTTACTGAATTCCCGTGCTTCACGGATCCGTTGCGCCATATGCGCGGTCGAAATCACCATGATTCATGCCTCATCTCTGCTACCCGAGCTGTATTAAACAAAAGCCCGTCACAACACCAACCCTGCATTATGCATGGCTCGGTAGGCGTATCATGGTAGCGCACATCGATAGTGTGATGCTGCGCTACGGATGCCTACCTCAGTAAGCAAGCACTTACCCGCATATCTAGTCGGTCAGGCAGTGCTCTTATGCGCGTTGAGCGGCCTTTGAATAGTTCACAAGGAACGACGCCATGTTCACGCTTTGATTTAAAATGGCCGTGCGCGCTTCATGGGGTAAACGCGAGAAATGCTCGAGCAAGCGGTTCACATCTTGCTTGTATTGAACATCATGCATCTCAACATCTTCGTCGCCATAGACAAACCACACTAATGGACGTTCAGTCAATTCAGCGATATTGGAAAGCATGCGAACGCGAGGCTCAGTTTTACCGTTTTCGATATCCAAATAAGTCTGACGCGCCACATTGAGTAGTTTGGCCATTTTCACTTGAGTGATGCCTTTCCACTCACGCGCTTCTTTGATGCGTTTTGCTACTTGGGTTTTAGAATCAATCATTGCTTCCTCACTACAACTTATCAATATTTGGCGTTATACCCTGAGTATGCACAATGTAGGCCAGGTTATTAGGCATCAAATAAAGAATTAAAAATCATAGAGTTAGATACACACACGACATCCTGTTTACATTTCAAGACGCCATGCCTGAGATTGAATGCAAAATGATTTGCATTTTGCAACAAAGCCTATGCAGATCGCATTTTTATAGCAAAGAAGAAGTAACTGATAAATGATCAACCACGCTCCTAGTCAGAGCGTGGTGATTACTAGGCAGGATTATTCTACCGTCACCGCTTTGGCGAGGTTACGAGGTTGGTCAACGTCCGTGCCTTTAATTAAGGCCACATGATACGACAATTGCTGCATCGGGATGGTGTAGAAAACCGGGGCGATGATGTCATCCACGTGTGGCATGGCGATAATTTTCATGCCTTCTTCCGGTGTAAAATCGGCATCTTGATCGGCAAACACATAGAGCTGGCCACCACGAGCACGTACTTCTTCAATGTTTGATTTGAGCTTTTCCAACAGCTCATTGTTCGGTGCGATCACAATCACCGGCATGTCAGCATCAATCAGCGCCAATGGGCCATGCTTTAGCTCACCAGCGGCATAGGCCTCAGCGTGAATGTAAGAGATTTCTTTTAGCTTGAGCGCGGCTTCAATGGCAATCGGATAATACTCACCACGGCCAAGGAAGAGCGCATGATGCTTGTCAGCAAAGTCCTGAGCGAGCTGCTCAATCGCTTTATCAAACGTGAGTGCCTGCTCAATGCTAGAGGGGAGATGGTGCAAGGCATCGACAACCTCACGCTCTTTATCACGGCCGATACGCCCTTGCATTTTACCCAGCGCGGTGACCAGCATCAGTAGCGCGGACAGCTGGGTAGTAAAAGCTTTGGTCGATGCAACGCCGATTTCCGTCCCTGCTCGCGTCATAAAGGCTAAGTCAGACTCACGAACCAGTGATGAACCTGCCACATTACAAATGGCCATGGTCGCCATATAACCACGCTCTTTCGCTAAGCGCAGCGCCGCTAGCGTATCGGCCGTTTCGCCAGATTGCGATAAGGTAATGAGCACACTGTTGGGACGGGTAACAAACTGGCGATAGCGAAACTCAGAAGCAATCTCGACATCACAGCTAATCCCAGCCAACGACTCAAACCAATAACGTGCCACCATGCCCGCATTGTAAGAAGTCCCGCAGGCGATAATTTGAATGTGCTGCGCTTTGGCCAAAATATCGCTGGCGCCATTGCCAATCGCATCCACAATCACATGGTCGTTGCCCAAACGGCCTTCCATAGTGTTGGTAAGCGCGGTGGGTTGCTCATAGATTTCTTTTTGCATGTAGTGGCGATATTGGCCTTTATCGGCGGCATCGTATTGAGCACTGGCTTCATGCACCTCGCGATCGACCGGTGTGCCTTCCTGATTATAAATTGTCACCTCGCGGCGAGAGATATCAGCCACATCCCCTTCTTCAAGGTAAATAAAGCGACGCGTCACATTCAAAAGCGCAAGCTGATCCGAGGCGAGGAAATTTTCCCCCACCCCCAATCCAATCACCAACGGGCTGCCCGAGCGCGCGGCAATCAACCGCTCAGGTTGGCGTCTATCCATCACTACAGTGCCGTAAGCCCCTTCAAGCTGATCGACGGTGCGTTGAAATGCATTCAGCAAATCACCACTTTGTTGCATCTCCCAGTCAACTAAGTGAGCGATCACTTCGGTATCGGTTTGCGAATCAAATTGATAGCCACGTGCTTGCAGCTGTTCACGCAATGTCTGATGGTTTTCGATAATGCCATTATGGACCACCGCAATATCATTACCGGACATGTGTGGGTGGGCATTGGCTTCGCTGGGTTCTCCATGGGTGGCCCAACGCGTATGCGCGATCCCCGTTCCCCCGGTCGGATGAGACGCTGCAACGGCATCGGAGAGCGCAGCTACCTTACCCAAACGACGAACGCGGGTTAATTGCCCCTGGTCATCCGTGATCGCAACGCCAGCAGAGTCATAACCGCGGTATTCAAGACGACGTAGGCCTTCCACTAAAATTTCAGCCACATCACGCTGCGCCACAGCGCCTACAATTCCACACATAGTCTTTCCTTATTGGGTTTATCAGGTATCGGCACAGATCACATCTGTCCCCGTTTGTTCGATCGCGCGCTTGAGATCGTCGTCGAGTTGGCTATCGGTGATCAAGGTATCGATGCTGGACCAGGCAAGCTCCAAATTAGGAATACGGCGACTGATCTTGTCAGATTCGATCATCACCACCACTTCACGCGCGACCTCCGCCATCACCCGTGTCAGACCCGTCATCTCGTTAAAGGTGGTCGTGCCGCGCACCACATCAATGCCGTCGGCGCCAACAAAGAGCTGATCAAAGTCATAGGCACGTAAGGTTTGTTCGGCTACTTGACCTTGAAAGGACTCAGAATGGGTATCCCACGTTCCCCCCGTCATTAATAAGGTGGGTTCGTGTTCAAGCTCACGAATCGCATTGGCAACCTGCAATGAGTTAGTCATCACCACTAGACCGCGCTTTTTGTCGAGCAAAGGGATTAAAGCCGCAGTCGTGGTGCCACTGTCGACGACGATACGGTTATGATCTCGAATACGCGCCGCTGCAGTATCGGCAATACTTTGCTTTTGCTTCGACACTTTCACCGCCTGCTCCGATACCATTTCTTGCGGTACGGGCACAGCTCCGCCATAACGGCGCAGTAGCAGGCCGTTTTTCTCTAGCTCGGCCAAATCTTTACGGATAGTCACTTCGGAGGTTTCAAAGCGTTGAGAGAGGGCATCAACACTCACCTGCCCTTGCTCTGTTAGCAAGGACACAATGGTGTGACGGCGTTGTTGGGTGTTTCGTTTCGACATATAACCACTAAAGTTTCGATTCGAAACTTATGATAAACAAAACAAAACAAAGTTCAAGATGAAGTGGCGAAAAGTGTTAGAGGGACGGAAAAGTGTGACTGGCAGATAACAAAAACGAAAAAAGCCCACCAGCTGAAGCTAGTGGGCTTAATATGGTGCGGAAGGAGAGACTTGAACTCTCACACCTTGCGGCGCCAGAACCTAAATCTGGTGCGTCTACCAATTCCGCCACTTCCGCATGTTTTTTATGATAACTCAGCGGGCGGGCTAAGTATCAATTGTCTTGGTGCGGGGGGAGGGACTTGAACCCTCACGTCCTTTCGGACACTAGCACCTGAAGCTAGCGCGTCTACCAATTCCGCCACCGCCGCAAACCGGTGTGATTCACTGCATCTGCAATAAATCAGAATAATGGTGGCTACGACGGGATTCGAACCTGTGACCCCATCATTATGAGTGATGTGCTCTAACCAACTGAGCTACGTAGCCGACCTAAAGTGGCTGGGGTACCAGGATTCGAACCTGGGAATGACGAGATCAAAACCCGTTGCCTTACCGCTTGGCGATACCCCAATTTTTCATGCCGCTTTACAGCCACATGTCTTTAATAAATGGTGCGGAAGGAGAGACTTGAACTCTCACACCTTGCGGCGCCAGAACCTAAATCTGGTGCGTCTACCAATTCCGCCACTTCCGCTTTCCAAGTTGTTCATCTCACTTCATGGTAGTTGAAGAAAGATGGCGCGTCCGGGAGGATTCGAACCTCCGACCGCCTGGTTCGTAGCCAGGTACTCTATCCAGCTGAGCTACGGACGCGTTGGCTGGGGTACCAGGATTCGAACCTGGGAATGACGAGATCAAAACCCGTTGCCTTACCGCTTGGCGATACCCCAACTGAGGCGCGCATAATAGGCTGGTTTTTATCGGGAGTCAATACCTGATTTTACCAATCGCACAACTTTTCGCCTATCAAGCTAAAAAGCCGCTGTGCGCGCTCAATAGTCAGTATTCTACTTCTTTTTCGGCCGTTGCCAAGCCTCAATTGTCCTTGGTTTGGCGCGAGTGATGATTAGTTGACCATCCGCGACATCTTTACTGATGGTACTGCCCGCGCCAACGGTGACCCCTTCACCAATCACCACCGGGGCGACGAGCTGAGAATCCGATCCAATAAAGGCATTATCTTTAATCACGGTTTTATGTTTATTGGCACCATCGTAATTGCAGGTGATCACGCCAGCGCCGATATTCACGCCGCATCCCACCTCAGTATCACCAAGATACGTCAGGTGGTTGGCTTTAGAGCCTTCGCCAAGTTGGCTTTTTTTCATTTCCACGAAGTTACCCACATGGGCATTGCGTGCCATTTCAGCACCGGGACGTAGCCGCGTAAACGGCCCAACCGTGCAGTCTTCCCCGACGCTAGCACCTTCCACCACGCTATAAGGGCGAATTAAGGTGTTGTCATCAATCTCGCAATCAATCAGTACGCTTCCGGTCCCGATAGTGACGTTATCACCCAAGGTCACACTGCCTTCGATGATGACGTTGGCATCAATGGTGACATCTCGGCCACATTGCAACTGGCCGCGTAGATCAAAGCGCGCCGGATCGGTAAGCATGACGCCGCTCAGTAGCAGTTGCTCGGCTTGCATTTTTTGATACTCACGCTCAAGACGAGAGAGCTGCAGGCGGTTATTGACGCCTTCGACTTCGACGGCATTGACGGGGTGTACCGCTTGAATAGCCCGGCCTTGTTGATGCGCCAGCGCAATCACATCCGTAAGGTAAAACTCACCTTGGGCATTATTATTGTCTAGCTGCGACAACCAATGACGTAGGTCGCGCCCTGTTGCCACCAATACGCCGGTGTTAATTTCGGTAATCGCAAGCTGACTGTCAGTCGCATCTTTTTGCTCGACAATCGCGACCACTTCCCCTTTTTCACGCACAATACGACCGTAACCGGTTGGATCGTCCTGATGCACAGTTAACAGCCCAATCCCGCCCTCTGGCTGCCCTTCTAGCAAACGCGTTAAGGTTTGCTCTGAAATTAAGGGCACATCGCCATAGAGCACCAACACTTGCTCATCATCGGCGAAATGTGGCGCAGCTTGTTGCACTGCATGGCCTGTCCCGAGCTGCTCGGCTTGTAAGCACCAATTCACCGGCGAGTGAGCCAACACACGCTGCATGGTTTCACCACCATGGCCATACACTAAATGAATTTGCGAAGCGCCGAGGCTGTGGCAGGTATCAATCACATGTTCAACCATTGGTTTACCAGCCAATGTGTGAAGCACTTTAGGGGTTTGAGAATACATGCGCGTGCCCTTACCGGCCGCGAGAATAACCGCACTGTATTGCATAGTCTTTCCGTGATGAGGGTTGATTTGAATAAATAATGAGGCTCAGTGTAACGCTTTTTGGTGGTAAGACGCACCTAGCAGATATCACGTCGCGCGGCACATAAAAAAAGCGACGCCGAAGCGTCGCTTATATTCTTACCGTAAGTGCCTGATTAACGCTTGTGTTTGGTCAGTTCGATCACTCGAAGCTTCGCAACCGCTTTAGCCAGGTCACTGGCCGCTTGAGCAAAGTCGACGTCTTTATGCTGATTATGGATTTTATCCTCAGCGCGACGCTTCGCTTCTTCTGCCTTGGCTTGGTCTAGCTCTTCACCACGAATTGCCGTATCAGCCAGTACAGTGACTGTACTAGGCTGAACTTCAAGCGTGCCGCCAGAAAGATAAATAATCTCTTCGCTACCGCCTTGCTTGACGATACGCACCATGCCCGGCGTGATAGCGGTCAGCAGCGGTGTGTGTCCTGCGTGAATACCCAGTTCACCTTCGCTACCGGTCACCTGAATATGCTCGGCACGGCCAGAGAACAATTGTCGCTCTGCACTGACCACATCCAGATGGAAGGTTATCGCTGCCATATCGCCTCCTACTCAAGCCTTACAGGTTTTTCGCTTTTTCGAGTACTTCGTCGATGCTACCGCAGTACAGGAAAGCCTGCTCTGGAATATCATCGTACTCGCCACTGAGCAGGCCTTTGAAGCTTGCAATAGTATCTTTCAGCGAAACATAAACACCTGGTTGGCCGGTGAACACTTCAGCGACGTGGTAAGGTTGAGTCAAGAAACGTTCAATCTTACGTGCACGTGCAACCGTTAGCTTATCTTCTTCAGATAGCTCATCCATACCCAGAATAGCAATAATGTCTTTCAGCTCTTTATAGCGCTGAAGCACAGATTGCACACCACGTGCCATATCATAGTGGTCTTGACCTACCACCAAGGGGTCCAACATACGTGATGTCGAATCCAATGGGTCGATCGCTGGGTACATACCCATAGACGCGATGTTACGTGACAATACAACCGTTGCATCCAAGTGGGCAAAGGTGGTGGCTGGTGACGGGTCAGTCAAGTCATCCGCTGGCACGTAAACCGCCTGTACGGAAGTAATCGAACCAGTACGGGTAGACGTGATTCGCTCTTGCAATACACCCATCTCTTCAGCGAGCGTTGGCTGATAACCTACTGCTGATGGCATACGACCCAACAGTGCAGATACCTCAGTACCGGCAAGGGTATAGCGATAGATGTTGTCGATGAACAGTAGAACATCACGGCCATCATCACGGAATTTTTCCGCCATGGTTAGACCGGTCAGTGCGACACGCAGGCGGTTACCTGGTGGCTCGTTCATCTGACCATACACCATGGCCACTTTTGACTCTTCAGGGTTTTCGATATTAACAACACCCGCTTCCTGCATTTCGTAGTAGAAGTCGTTACCCTCACGAGTACGCTCCCCTACACCAGCAAATACAGACAGACCTGAGTGTTGCAGTGCGATGTTGTTGATAAGCTCCATCATGTTAACGGTTTTACCAACACCCGCACCACCGAACAAACCAATTTTACCGCCTTTCGCAAACGGGCAGATAAGGTCGATAACCTTAACACCGGTTTCCAAAAGCTCAGTGGAATTCGATTGTTCTTCGTAAGTTGGCGCTTCACGGTGAATCGAGTAGCGCTCTTTTTCACCAAGATCGCCACGCTCATCAATTGCATCACCCAGAACGTTGACGATACGTCCTAGCGTTGCTTCCCCAACAGGGACTTGGATTGCAGCCCCTGAGTTTTCTACTTCGATTCCACGACGCAGACCATCAGATGAGCCCATAGCGATAGCACGAATTACGCCACCACCTAGCTGCTGCTGAACTTCCAACACCAGACGCTCGCCTTCACGTTTCACATTCAACGCATCATATACCTTCGGCACTGCGTCTTGTGGAAACTCTACGTCGACTACCGCACCGATGATCTGAACGATCTTACCTGTAGCCATCGTTATTCCTCTAAACTAGTTCGTTAACCTTTGCCTTTACACCGCACTTGCGCCAGAAACAATCTCTGACAGCTCTTGGGTGATCGCAGCCTGACGGGCTTTGTTGTACACCAACTGCAGATCATCAATCAGATTACCTGCATTGTCGGTCGCAGCTTTCATCGCCACCATACGCGCCGCTTGCTCACTGGCGAGGTTTTCCACCACACCTTGATACACTTGTGACTCGGCATAGCGAACCAACAAGGTATCGAGCAAGGGCTTCGGCTCAGGCTCATAGATATAATCCCAAGCGTGGCTAGTCTGCATATCCTCGTCGTCTGACTTGGGCAAAGGCAGCAATTGATCGATCACTGGGGTCTGCACCATGGTGTTCTCAAATTTATTGAAAACAACATATAAGCGGTCCAGCTCACCTTCATTGTATTTTTTCAGCATCACCCCGACCGTACCGATCAGGTCTTCCAGTACGGGGGTATCCCCCAAACCAGAGGTTTGTGCGACTACATTTCCGCCGTAATTGTTAAAGAAAGCGGTCGCTTTCGCCCCGACCAATGCCATATCGATCTCAGCACCTTTGTGGGTCCAGCTTTCCATATCTGTGATGACATTTTTGAACAGGTTAATGTTCAAGCCACCACACAATCCGCGGTCAGTAGAAATGATGATGTAACCAACGCGCTTGGCTTCCCGCTCTTCCAAATAAGGATGACGGTACTCCAAGTTACCCAGTGCAAGATGACCGATCACTTTGCGCATAGTGACAGCATATGGACGTGACGACTCCATGGCTTCTTGCGTTTTACGCATTTTGGAGGCTGCCACCATTTCCATCGCTTTAGTGATCTTCTGTGTGTTTTTCACACTTCCGATCTTAGTACGAATCTCTTTTGCGCCGGCCATAGTTACTCTCCGTTAGTGGGTGACCACCTAAGTGGCCACCTACAATGTTACCAAGTCTGGGTCGCTTTGAAGTCGTCCAACAGCTTTTTCAGCTGTGCTTCAACGTCATCGTTGTAAGCACCAGACTCATCAATCTGAGCAGCTAGGTCGGCATACTGCGCCTTCGCAAAGGCGAGCAGAGATTGCTCAAAGTCACCGATCTTGTTCAGCTCAACGTCTTCCAAGTAGCCTTTTTCAGCCGCAAAAATAACCATGGCCTGCTCAAAGACAGACATTGGCGCATATTGCATCTGCTTCATCAGCTCGGTCACTTTCTGACCGTGATCCAATTGCTTCTTGGTTGCGTCATCCAGATCCGATGAGAACTGAGCAAATGCAGCAAGCTCACGATATTGTGCCAAGGCTGTACGAATACCGCCTGACAGTTTTTTCATGATCTTAGTTTGCGCAGAGCCACCGACACGAGAGACCGAGATACCTGGGTCAACCGCGGGACGGATACCGGCGTTGAACAGCTCAGTTTGCAGGAAGATCTGACCATCGGTGATCGAGATAACGTTGGTCGGTACGAATGCAGACACGTCACCCGCTTGGGTT
Organism: Salinivibrio sp. AR647; assembly: GCF_001995415.1. NCBI lineage: Bacteria > Pseudomonadati > Pseudomonadota > Gammaproteobacteria > Vibrionales > Vibrionaceae > Salinivibrio > Salinivibrio sp. AR647. The sequence continues at coordinate 35,521 of NZ_MUFE01000013.1, forward strand.
TCAATGATAGGCAAGGCGGTTAATGAACCGGTTTTACCTTTCACTTCACCTTTGGTGAACTCTTCGACATAGTGCGCGTTTACACGTGCAGCTCGCTCAAGAAGACGTGAGTGCAAGTAGAAAACGTCACCCGGGAAGGCTTCACGGCCTGGTGGACGACGTAGCAGCAGCGAGATCTGACGATATGCAACAGCCTGCTTAGACAGGTCATCGTAAACAATCAGCGCATCTTCACCGCGGTCACGGAAATACTCGCCCATTGCACAACCTGAGTAAGGCGCAAGGTATTGCAATGCTGCCGCTTCAGACGCTGAAGCCACCACGACAATGGTGTTTTTCAGTGCATCATGCTCTTCCAACTTGCGAACTACGTTGGCAATGGTTGAGGCTTTTTGACCAATCGCGACATAAATAGAGTAGATACCAGAGTTTTTCTGGTTAATGATCGCATCGATCGCCAACGCGGTTTTACCGGTTTGGCGGTCACCGATGATCAGCTCACGCTGGCCTCGGCCGATAGGGATCATTGAGTCAACCGCTTTATAGCCGGTTTGAACAGGTTGATCGACCGATTGACGAGCGATAACGCCCGGCGCAATCACTTCGACAGGCGAAGTGGTTTCGGTTTCGATCGGTCCTTTACCGTCGATTGGCTCACCCAAGGTGTTCACCACACGACCTAACAGTTCAGGACCCGTCGGTACTTCAAGAATGCGACCAGTACCGGTGACTTTCATGCCTTCTTGTAGATCCGAATACGGACCCATCACAACCGCACCTACAGAGTCACGCTCAAGGTTTAATGCTAGCGCATAACGGTTACCAGGCAGTTCAATCATTTCCCCTTGCATCGCATCAGCAAGGCCATGGATACGAATAATACCGTCGCTGACTGACACGATGGTACCTTCGTTACGCGCTTCACTCACAACGTCGAATTTTTCGATGCGTTGTTTGATCAGATCGCTAATTTCCGTGGAATTAAGTTGCATGCTCCAATTCCCCAAATCAAGACTGCAATGCATCGCTCAGGCGGCGCATACGGCCACTTACTGAGTTATCGATGACCAAGTCTCCAGCTCGAATAATAACCCCGGCAACCAGGGCTTCGTCTACACTACAGTTCAGCTTTACTTTGCGCTCAAAACGCGTCATTAGCTTTTCACTGATGGCTTGTTGTTGCTCTTCGGAAAGAGCCGTCGCTGACGTGACTTGCACATCAACTTCTTTTTCCAATTCCGCGCGCATGGCGAGAAACTGTTCACAAACCTCAGGAAGCGCTTTTAGACGCTTGTTTTCCGCCATCATTTTAATCAAATTTTGGCCGAAATCGTTGAGCTGATCGCCACCCACTGTGATGAAAATATCTGCTAATTTCTCGGCAGAGTAGGACGCGTCTAACATATGTTTTACGCGTTCATCACGGGCAATCTCAGCAGTAAAGGCAAGCATTTCAGCCCATTGGACTAACTCGCCTTTTTCTACCGCAAAATCAAAGGCTGCTTTCGCGTAGGGGCGAGCGAGTGTTGTCAGTTCAGACATTGCTGCCCCTCCTTGTTACAGTTCTGCAGTGATTTTATCGAGAAGATCTTTATGCGCGTTCTGGTCAATAGAACGCTCAATAATTTTCTCGGCACCAATAACAGCGAGCGATGCGACTTGCTTACGCAGCTCATCGCGTGCACGGTTACGCTCTGCTTCCAACTCGGCCTTACCCTGGTTTAGGATATTGTCGCGCTCAGCAGCCGCTTCGACACGTGCCTCATCGAGGATTTGTGCTTTGCGTTTGTTGGCCTGCTCGATAATGTCAGTTGCATTGCGCTTCGCTTCTTTCAATTGATCAGAAGCGTTCGCCTGGGCTAAATCCAGGTCTTTGGCGGCGCGATCAGCCGCCGCGAGACCGTCAGCGATTTTTTTCTGACGCTCTTCAATCGCTTGCATCAATGGTGGCCATACATATTTCATGCAGAACCACACAAAGATAGTGAACGCGATTGCCTGGCCTAGCAGAGTTGCGTTGATATTCACAACGGCGCCTCCTTAATCATAAGCTAAAGGGTCTGTTCAGCTATTAGCCAGTTTACAGTTGACCTACGAATGGGTTCGCGAACGTGAACAGCAGTGCAATTACGATACCGATCATTGGAACCGCATCAAGAAGACCCGCGATGATGAACATCTTAACTTGCAGCATAGGAGCCATCTCAGGTTGACGTGCTGCACCTTCAAGGAATTTACCACCCAGCAGGGCGAAACCAATCGCAGTACCAAGGGAAGCAAGACCTACAATGATGCCCACGGCAATTGCAGAAAAGCTCAATAAAGTTTCCATCACTATCTCCAGTTTTCGTTGTCGGCTATAAGCCAATAATGACTAACAAATTGCTTTCTAAAAAATGTCATCAATGATCTGAGTCTTCGTGCGCCTGCGAGAGATACACGACGGTCAACATCATAAAGACAAAGGCTTGAATCGTAATGACTAGAATGTGGAAAATTGCCCACGGCACAGAACCCAGCCATTGCGCCCACCACGGCAGTAACGCCGCGATAAGAATAAATACCACCTCACCGGCAAACATGTTACCGAACAGACGCATCCCAAGAGAAATAGGCTTCGCCAGTAACGAAACTATTTCCAACAGGAGGTTGAACGGAATCATGATCGGGTGATTAAACGGGTGTAACGCTAGCTCTTTAGCAAAGCCACCGATCCCCTTTATCTTGATGCTGTAAAAAATCATCAAGAAGAACACGCCCAGCGCCATTGCAAGGGTGATATTTACGTCTGCAGTTGGAACCACTTTTAAATATGGAATACCCAACCAGTGTTCCGCCGGATAAGGAAGAAAATCGATAGGAATTAAGTCCATCGTATTCATCAGGAATATCCAGACGAAGATAGTCAGGGCCAAAGGTGCGATCAGCGGATTGCGTCCATGGAAGGTTTCGCGGACATTGTCATCAACGAACTCAACCAAGATTTCGACAAAACACTGAAGCTTACCCGGGACACCTGTCGATGCTTTCTTTGCCACTGATCGGAAAATGCCTAAGAAGACGATACCGATGAGGACAGAGAAAAACAGGCTATCAATATGAACCGCCCAAAACCCCTCACCGCTTGACAAGTGTGTCAGGTGGTGAGTGATGTAGCTAGACGGTGTAAGCGCATCACCTGACGCAGCCATAACTCATCCTATTTGTTGTTGTTAATGAATAAAACTGGCGCAAAGATATTAATCCCTAATGCCAGCAAATAGGCCAGTTTGAGGGGAACAAGTTCCACCTCGACATACAGGTAAGCAAGGACAAACAAGACGACGGTCAGTGAAATTTTTAAGACTTCACCGCCAAAGAAGGACGCGACCACAAATTTTGCAGCTCTTGCCCCACTAAAGAGGAAAGCACACGACGCAAACACAGCATTGGCTATCACAAAGATACCCCCACCGATTAACGCGGATTTTCCCCAGTCGACATTGATAGCAAGTGCCATCAAGATTGCCGTTGCTAATACGACGCCAGCCTGCAAAAGCACCAATTTTGTCGCGATTTCACGACCCGGCCGCGCGAGCGTCGATACCATGTATTTGTTCCTCGATTCCGTTCCACTTAGCACTGTTGCCGTGCTGGGAAAACAGCAAAAATTATACGTTTCGCCCCGACTAATGCAATCGCATCAATGTAAAAAAGCAGGGAAAATTTTACAACAGCGTAACCTGATCACAGTAAGCACTTTTATGTAACAAAAAGCGACTGGCATAAGTCACATTTCTTCGTCGAAAATTGCAAGAATTTGCGCTAACTTTTCAGATTCTTCGAAATTAATCACTAATTTCCCACTGCCGTTTTTCTGTTGTGTTAAAGCGACACTCACGCCAAATTTATCGCCTAGGCGTTGCTGAAGGGCTTCAACTTCAGGTGATAATTTAGGCTTTTTCGCTTCAACTGGTGGCGAAAGCATTTTTTTTACCAGTTTTTCTATTTGGCGAACCGTCATTTTCTTATTGACCGCGGTCAAAGCCGCATCAATTTGTACGTCGCCTTCCAGTGCCAGCAAGGCACGTGCGTGGCCCATTTCGAGTTGTTTGTTAAGCAGCAATTGCCGCACCCCGGATTCCAAACCATTTAACCGAAGTAGGTTACTAATAGTGGTCCGAGACTTTCCCAGTGACTCAGCAAGCTGTTGGTGAGTCAGTTCAAATTCATCCACTAAGCGCGCCAATGCCTGCGCTTCTTCCATGGCATTCAAGTTTTCGCGTTGAATGTTTTCAATTAAAGCGACCGCGCTCGCGACCTTGTTGCTCATTTCTCGTACCAAACAAGGGACTTGCTTTAATCCTGCTTGTTTAGCGGCTCGCCAACGACGTTCACCGGCGATGATCTCATAGCGTCCCGCCGCGATCTGACGCACGACTAAAGGTTGAATCACACCTTGAGCACGAATTGACTCCGTCAGTTCTTCCAGTGCTTCTTCAGCCATGCCTTGGCGCGGCTGATATTGACCCGGCTCCAGCACGGTGACCGACAGCTGTTGTAATTCGCTATTGCTGGTATCGGTCGATTCAGGGGCCACTGTTTGTGAAGACTGTGCTTGTGCACTGGTCGCCAATAGGGCGTCGAGGCCCTTTCCAAGCCCGCGTTTCGCTGAATTCATTGTTTTCCTCAGGCATTGACAGCGTCTGGCGAGGAGCGAGCTTGCTCTTCGCGACGCAGAATTTCACCCGCAAGGGCGAGGTAGGCTTTAGCACCGCTCGATAGTTTGTCGTAGTACATGGCGGGTCGGCCATGACTTGGCGCTTCCGCGAGCCGCACATTGCGGGGAATCACTGTACGATACACCTTATCACCGAAGTGTTTTTTGATCTGATCCGATACTTCGGTCGCTAATCGGTTTCTTGGGTCGTACATAGTGCGCAAGACACCTTCAACGTGAAGGTCGGCGTTCACCACGCTTGCCAGCTTGCTAATGGTATCCATTAAAGCAGTCAGTCCTTCCAGGGCAAAGTACTCACATTGCATCGGGACAAGAACGGAATTAGCCGCAGTCATCGCATTGATGGTCAGCAGGTTCAGTGAAGGGGGACAGTCAATAAAAATATAATCATAACGGTCAACGACAGTCTCGAGCATCGTGCGTAGACGTACCTCTCGAGCGAACACTTCCATGAGTTTTATTTCTGCTGCTGTCACATCACCGTTGGCAGCGACAAGGTGATAACTTCCCGCCGTATTTTCAACCACAACTTGTTCGAACGGTGTTTCTTCAATGAGTAGGTCATAGGCCGTTGCATGGACATCGTACTTATCGATGCCGCTCGCCATGGTCGCATTGCCTTGTGGGTCCAAATCGATCAGTAGCACCTTGCGATTGGTGGCAGCCAGTGATGCTGCGAGATTGACACTCGTGGTGGTTTTACCCACGCCGCCCTTTTGGTTTGCTACCGCGATAACTTTACCCACGTGCTTTCGACCTCTACTCGTTACTCTTAGCTCTCAAGATTACTAGATGACGCGCCCCTTCCAATCCCGGTACCTTCAAAGCTTTGATATCGGTCACAGAACAATCAGTAGGAAGCGCATCAATTTCTTGTTGGTCCACTTGTCCTTTCAACGCATAGAAGCATCCTTGCGCATGCGGTAAGTGGTGACACCAGCTCACCATGTCGCTCATCGATGCAAAGGCGCGACTGAGTACAGCATCAAATCCATGCTCAGGGGTAAAGTCTTCCACCCGACTTTGGACCGGGGTCACATTTGTCAGCCCAAGTTCGTGAAGAACTTGGCGGATAAAACGAATCCGTTTACCCAAACTGTCCAATAGCGTGAACTGTTTGTCCGGATTAGCAATGGCCAATGGGATGCCTGGTAGTCCCGGTCCTGTGCCGACATCGATAAACTGTTGGCCTTTGAGGTGAGGCGAGACAACGAGACTATCAAGAATATGTTTCACCACCATGTCGTCAGGATGACGGACCGAGGTTAAATTGTAAGCTTTATTCCATTTGTGCAGCAGACGCACGTAGTCCAGTAACTGCTGTTGCTGTTGTGCTGACAGGACGAGGCCAGCTTGCGCCAGCCCATGTTCGAGTTGTTGTTCCATTTTATGCCCCTTTTTTCAGCATGCCTTGCTTTTTCAAATGGACAAGCAAAATGGAGATCGCCGCCGGCGTGACGCCAGAGATACGTGAAGCTTTACCCACGGTTTCAGGGCGCGCATCGGCGAGCTTACCTTTCACTTCATTCGATAAACCTTTTATGTGGTCGTAATCGAGATCAGTGGGTAATTCGGTATTTTCATGACGTTGTGATTTAGCAATTTCATCTTGCTGACGGTCAATATACCCCGCATATTTCACCTGAATTTCAACCTGTTCACTGGCTTGCTGATCCGCATGAGCCGGTTCAAAACTTGGCAATGTCACAATATCGCGATACCGCAACTCAGGACGACGCAGGAGATCTTCGCCATTCGCTTCGCGTGTTAACGGTGTTTTGAGCATCGCGTTCAGTGCTGCCACATCGTCAGAATGGGGATGGATCCATGTGCCACGTAACCGTTGACGCTCTTGCTCCATGTTTTCCATTTTCTGGTTAAAACGCGCCCAGCGGGTATCATCGACCAAACCGAGCTCACGGCCTTTTTCCGTCAAACGCATATCCGCATTATCTTCACGCAGCAATAGGCGATACTCAGCACGCGACGTAAACATACGGTAGGGCTCTTGCGTGCCCATGGTAGAGAGATCATCAATCAACACGCCCATATACGCTTGGTCGCGACGCGGGCTCCAACCGTCTTTGCCTTGTGCTTGCAGCGCCGCGTTACATCCTGCCAGCAAGCCTTGAGCCCCCGCTTCTTCATAGCCGGTGGTGCCGTTGATTTGTCCGGCAAAGAATAACCCGCTAATAAATTTGGTTTCTAGTGTTTGCTTAAGATCGCGAGGATCGAAAAAGTCATACTCGATCGCATAACCTGGGCGGATCACTTTGGCGTTTTCAAAGCCTTTGATCGATTGAATGATCCCCATTTGCACATCAAACGGTAAGCTGGTGGAAATACCATTTGGATACAGCTCATTGCTGGTTAGCCCTTCAGGTTCAACAAAGATCTGATGTTTGTCTTTGTCGGCAAAGCGCATCACTTTATCTTCAATCGATGGGCAATAGCGTGGACCAATCCCTTCAATGACACCGGCATACATTGGGCTTCGAGATAAGTTTTCTCGAATCACGTCATGGGTTTTTTCATTGGTATACGTGATATAGCAAGGCATTTGTTGAGGATGTTGACTGACATCACCCAAAAATGAAAAGACCGGACGTGGTGTATCACCATGTTGGGTTTGCATCACTGAGAAATCGACTGAACGTGCATCAATACGCGGTGGCGTTCCCGTTTTTAAACGATCGACGCGAAACGGCAATGCACGTAGGCGATCGGCGAGCTTGTTCGACGGTGGATCTCCGGCGCGCCCTCCGGAGTAGTTATCCATACCAATATGGATTTTTCCACCTAAAAAGGTACCGACAGTCAACACCACAGTGGTTGCGCTGAATTTCAGTCCCATTTCTGTTTCTACCCCAGTGACGCGATCCTGATCGACGATCAAATCCACCACGGCTTGTTGGAAAAGGGATAGGTGTGGCGTGTTTTCTAGGGTATGGCGGATCGCCGCTTTGTACAACGCACGATCAGCTTGTGCTCGTGTTGCTCGTACTGCGGGTCCTTTCGACGCGTTCAGGGTTCTAAACTGGATCCCGCCTTTGTCGATAGCTTGCGCCATCGCGCCGCCTAAGGCATCAATTTCTTTTACCAGGTGTCCTTTCCCGATCCCGCCAATCGCAGGGTTACACGACATTTGTCCCAAAGTGTCGATATTATGGGTTAATAACAACGTTCTTTGATTCATTCGAGCGGCGGCTAGTGCTGCCTCGGTACCAGCATGGCCACCACCCACAACGATGACGTCAAAGTGATCCTGGTAAAACATGATTAAAGCCTCAACCTGGTTAAGTGTTTGCGCATGAACTAAGCAAAAGGGGCGACATTCTAGCGCTTTTTCTCTCAACAAGGAACCAAACCTTGATCCTGATCTTCTTAAGGCTTTCGCTTTATATATATAAGATCTTTATATAGATCCTTTATTAGATCTACTACTAAGGAAGCGGATCTCAGTGGATAAGCGGTAAAAGATCATTGAGATCAAGGATCTTGGAACGATCACTTTCTGTGGGTGGCCTTGGATCGGATCCTGTATCACCTGGGATCAAAATGCCCTTTTATCCACAGGGCGATCAGAAAGAAAAACTATCAAATGGATAACTAAAGGAAGATCACTGGGTTATTCCTTAGTTATCCACAGTCTGTTTGATTAATTATTGTTCACTTAGATGCCTGAAGTAATGGCTCCCAATCGGTTAACCAGCGTTCCGCTTCATCTTCCGGAACCGGATGAGCTTGAATATCGATGTCGATTCGTTCGCCAATTTTGACGGCCCCGAGATCTTGTAATAGGGCGTCTGCTTTCATGCCAGCTTCACAAAAGGTGTCATAACTAGAATCGCCAATGCCAACCACCCCGTATTTCAACGCACGTAGCATCGGACGTTCGGTCATTAGCTGTTCCATCAAAGGGGTGATGCTCTCAGGGAAGTCGCCAGCGCCATGAGTCGATGTGACGACTAAGAGCGTGCTGGCGCCCAATACATCATCGAGGATCCCCTCATTGATAACCGCTGTTTGGTACCCCTTTGCCTGTAGTTGATCTGACAGGTGATCGCCAACATATTCCGCGCCGCCCAAGGTACTGCCTGTAATAATTGTTATATTCGCCATATTATCCTCACGATTAAGAGTCTCTTGCCTAGTATTGAGACCTTGTTCCTGGGAGTCAATTCTTGCTGAATATTGCGGGTATCTTCGGGGATGCAGTCGAGGGGATCATGGTGAAAACTATGGGGATAACTTATGATCTTATAACAAGGATAACCGCGATCAACACAGTAGGATAAAGGGATCCTTTGTGTAAGGATCCCGTGATCAGGTTGGGGATAATTATTTGCCGATACAAAATGAGGAGAAGATTTTTCCTAATAAGTCATCGGCACTAAATTCGCCAGTAATGGTGTTGAGGTACTGCTGGGTCAAGCGTAACTCTTCCGCCAATATTTCACCGGCCATGTAGCCTTCTAGTTGTGTTTGTCCAATGTCCAGGTGTGCGGCTGCACTGGCGAGTGCGTCTAAGTGGCGGCGACGTGCCATAAAACCCCCTTCACTGCCTCCTGCATAGCCCATACAGGCTTTGAGGTGTTGGCGGAGTGCATCGACGCCTTGGCCTGTTTTAGCGCTAAGGCGGATAAGCGCTGGGTGGTTGGTATCGCAGTGGCCCATAGGCTCGCCCGTCATGTCGGCTTTATTACGGATCACCGTCACGCCCATATCTTGGGGTAAACGGGACACAAAGTCCGGCCAGATATCATGTGGATCGGTAGCGTCAGTGGTGGTGCCATCCACCATAAATAAAACGCGATCTGCTTGTTCTATTTCGTCCCACGCTCTTTCCACGCCGATGCGTTCGACCTCGTCGGTAGCGTCACGTAGGCCTGCGGTATCAATAATATGCAAAGGCATACCGTCGAGATGAATGTGTTCACGCAGCACATCGCGAGTGGTCCCGGCAATATCGGTGACGATGGCACTGTCTTTCCCCGACAAGGCATTGAGTAAGCTCGATTTACCTGCATTTGGGCGGCCAGCGATTACCACTTTCATTCCTTCACGCATGATGGCGCCTTGGTTGGCCTCTTTACGCAGTGTGGCGAGGTGCTCAATAATGTGATTGAGATCGCTGGCGACCTTACCATCGGAGAGAAAATCGATTTCTTCATCGGGAAAATCAATTGCGGCTTCGACGTAAATGCGCAGGTGAATGACCTTTTCCACCAGCGCGTTCACCTGGCTAGAGAAGGCGCCTTGTAGCGACTGTAGCGCCGAACGTGCGGCTTGCTCAGAGCTGGCATCAATCAAGTCAGCAATGGCTTCTGCTTGCGCGAGATCCAACTTATCATTTAAAAACGCGCGTTCAGAGAATTCTCCCGGGCGAGCGGCTCGTACCCCGTCAAAGGCGCTAATCCTTTGGATGAGCATATCCATGATAACGGGGCCACCGTGGCCTTGCAGTTCAAGCACGTCTTCGCCCGTGAACGAATGAGGGCCTTTAAAGAATAGCGCGATGCCTTGATCGATAGGCTGACCATCCTGGTCGAGAAAGGGGAGGTAGTCAGCACGACGAGGCACCAACTCACGTCCGGTCATATTTTTGCCAATCTCATGGGCGAGGGGGCCAGACACGCGAACGATTCCCACGCCGCCCCGGCCAGTTGCTGTGGCTTGCGCCACGATAGTGTCTGTTTGAGCCATAATGCACACTCTATGATTGCAGTGACAGGCCTGTGGGCCATTAACGTGAAAAAGGCGACCGCCAGGTCGCCTTTTTATTATTGCTTGACGCGGCCTGATTTACGAGCGCGAATGCAGGCCTTTTTTCTCCAACGACTTGTAGATTAACGTCTGCTGGAGCAGTGTGACTACGTTCGATACCAACCAGTATAGAACCAGACCGGATGGGAAGAACAAGAAGAAGAAAGTGAAGACCACGGGCATAAAGGTCATGATCTTCTGCTGCATCGGATCGGTGACCGTGGTTGGACTCATCTTCTGAATCAGGAACATAGACGCCCCCATCAACAGGGGTAGCACATAGAAAGGGTCTTGTGCTGACAAGTCTTGAATCCAACCAAAGAAAGGTGCGTGACGTAGTTCGACCGATTCCATCAATGCCCAATAGAGCGCAATGAAGATCGGCATTTGCAGCACTAGCGGTAGGCAGCCACCCAGTGGGTTAACTTTTTCGCGCTTGTACAGCTCCATCATTTCTTGGCTCATGCGCTGACGGTCGTCACCAATACGCTCTTTCATTTCTTGCAGTTTAGGCTGCAGCATGCGCATTTTCGCCATCGAGGTGTACTGCGCTTTGGTAAGCGGGTACATGGCACCACGGACGATAAAGGTCAGCATAATGATTGATAGACCCCAGTTACCGACAAAGGTCTGAATGGTTGATAGCAACCAATGCAAAGGCTTGGCGATAAACCAGAGCCAGCCATAGTCGACCACAAGATCCAAGCTTGGCGCCACGGCGGCCATTTGTTCTTGCAGTTTCGGGCCAACCCATAGAGTTGCCGTTAGGGTCTTACTGGTACCAGCAGGAATGGTGTCACTGGTTTTGGTCTGAATATAACCGTATTGCGAGGTGGTACGTGTGCTCAACACATTATTGTCGGCTCGTGGGATCCACGCGGTGGCAAAGTAGTGTTGAATCATGGCCGCCCAACCTTGATCAAAGGTTACGCTGAGATTTTTGCTTTCCATGTCATCAAAGCTGTACTTCTCGTAACGCTTGTCGTCCGTTGAGTAAGCGCTGCCGCGATAAGTCGGCATGGTTAGGCTACCACCATCATCCAGCAAGTTTTGTTTGAGCTGGGTGTACATAGTGACGCTGGCATTCGCATCGGTTTGGTTATTGATTGTATGCTCAACGTCTACCGCATAACTACCACGTTTAAATACAAAGGTTTTGGTATAACTGATCCCTTCTTTTTCGACTGTCATCGGGACGCGCAAAGTGTCTTGATCGTCTGAGAGAGAGAAGTCGTTCTGGGTCACCTGGTATTGTGCGCGGCCTTCAGCGGTATCAATGCCATTGGCACCAATTAAACCACTTTGGGCGACAAAGGTATGATCTGGCTTAGTATGTAGCAGGGTGAAGGCATTATCAGAGTCCAGCTCAGCATCGTATTGTGGAAGCTCGGCATGGACAACATCACCGCCTTGCGTATCAATTTTTAGTGTTAATACGTCGGTTTTGATGGTGACGAGCTTGTCAGAGACAGGCTGTGCATCAAGAGACGTGGTATCGTTACCGTCATTGCTGCTTGGCACGTCACTGTGAGTCGTTTGCTGCTGCTCAACGCCCTGTCCCTGCGGCTGCGGGGATTCTGGTTTGCTCCATTCCATGTATAGCATGAAAGAAACGAACAATAGGGCAATCAACAGGATATTGCGTTGGGAATCCATTGTTAATTGTCTCTGTTATGGTGGTCGCAAGGCGGTACAGGATCGTAGCCGCCATCATTCAAAGGGTGGCATTTTAATAGACGTTTGCCTGCCAACCAACACCCTTTTATCACACCATGGGATTGAATCGCCATGATGGCGTAATGGGAGCAGGTTGGTGTGAACCGGCATCGTGGCCCAATTAATGGGCTAATCACCAGTTGGTATCCCCGAATCAGCGCGATGAGCGCTTTTTGCGCGGCGGTCGCGACAAACGTTGCCATAACTTGTCCAATTCGTCTCGCAGCGCTTGATTACTCAGGTTGTTGGCACTTTTTTTCGCGATAACCACAAAGTCTTTCGCCGGCAGTTGATGCTGACGTAAACGAAAACTCTCGCGAACCACACGTTTAAAGCGGTTGCGATCAACGGCAAGTTTGATTTGCTTTTTCGGGACAGCTTGACCGAGACGTGGGTGTTCGAGCGCGGTGTTTCTGGCGAGTATAGTCAAGTGCGGCGAACCTGCGCGATGAGGTTGCTGAAAGACGGCACTGAAATGTTCGGGAGTTAGCAGACGTAACTCCCGAGGATAAGCGAGCTTATTCACAAATCACTACGGATTATTTAGAAAGCTGCTTGCGGCCTTTCGCACGGCGAGCGGCAATGACCTTACGGCCGTTCTTAGTCGCCATGCGCGCACGGAAACCGTGAGTGCGCTTACGCTTTAGAACTGAAGGTTGAAAAGTGCGTTTCATGGTTTCTACCTTTATTACTGATCAGTGTTAGGTTTGTTAACCCGACGTGGGAGGATAGCAGTATGCTTGTCTCCGACGCCTCTCAACAAAGAGGGCGGATTGTAGCCATTGACTAACGATTAGTCAATCACAAAACCCACGCCACTTCGGGCCGTGAATTATAAGCGCTTAGTCGCAGATCGCAAGGATCCTTGCCAACTGATCGCAAATTAAGCGGTGATCCCGACTTGATTCAAAAACTTATGCAATCGGGGATCATCGCAGTGATTAAACAGCCAATCCGGTGTGCCCTGAGCGATAATATTGCCATCGTTCATAAATACCACACGATCAGCAACATCACGCGCAAACTGCATCTCGTGGGTCACCACCAGCATGGTTTGGTGGCGAGTGGCGAGCTTTTTCATTAGCGCTAACACCTCGCCTACCCATTCTGGATCGAGCGCGGATGTTGGCTCATCGAAAAGCAGTAGCTCGGCTTCCAGCGCCATCGCACGGCCAATCCCTACGCGTTGTTGTTGGCCACCCGATAAAGAGGCCGGATAGTGGTCGCCTTTATCGCCAAGCCCGATATCGTCCAAAATCTGTTGCGCGCGCTGGCGGGCTTTGGCTTTTTGCCATCCTTTTACAGTGCGCAGGCCTTCAGCAATGTTATCGCGTACGCTCAGGTGGGCAAACAAGGCATAGTTTTGGAATACAAACCCAGTTTGACGCCGCAACGCCAGAATGTCCTTTTTTGGAGTGGCTGAATTGCCGCTATCGACGCGTTGTTCGTCGATTGTTATCACGCCTTGCTCCGCACGCTCTAGGAAATTAATGCAGCGCAATAAAGTAGATTTCCCAGTACCACTTGGACCAATAATACAGACGATTTCGCCACGTTCGATAGCCAAATCAATCCCATCGAGAACAGCGATGCCCTGATAGACTTTTTTCAACTTTTCTATTTTTATCATCGTTGATACGCCTTATTGAGATGTGCTTCGGCCCAATATTGCACGCGGGTGAGTGCGACCACGATCGCCCAGTAAATGAGCGCGACGGCCAAGTAGGCTTCAAAAAACTTGAAACTGGATGAGGCTTCCATTTGCGCTTGTGCCATGATTTCGGTCACGCCTAGTGTAAAAGCGAGAGAGGTGGCTTTAATCATATCGATGAAATAGTTCATCAACGACGGCAGAGCAATGCGCACGGCTTGCGGTAAAATAATGCGTTGCATGGCTTGTCGCGTCGTCATGCCGATGGCTAAGCTTGCTTCCATCTGACTGCGATCGACCCCGAGAATTGCGGCACGAATCGATTCGGCCATATAGGCAGAAAAGTGCAAACTGATCCCAATCACGGCTGCAGTAAAGGCATCCATCCCCACTAAACTGGGGATCACCTGTGGTAAGCCATAATAGAGCAAAAACAACTGCACCAATAAAGGGGTGCCGCGAAAGAAACTAATGAAGATTTGCGCTAAGCCATTTAACCCAGGGACACGAAAGACGCGAATTAAGGCGATGGCGACGGCTAAGGCGAGGGAGAAAAGTAGCCCCAAAAAGGCCATTTCCATGGTGATCCCTAAATAGCTAAGCAATAGAGGGAACAGCGAGACCATATAATCGAAATCAAACGCCATGAGAGTCCTTTAAACAAAAAAGCCCGCCAACGCGGGCTTTTTAATGTTGGTGAATACTTACTTTTGGGTGACGTCAGCACCAAACCACTTGATCGAAATATCGGCTAACGTGCCGTCATCACGCATGTTGACGAGTGTTGTGTTCACCTCATCACGTAAGCGCTGGCCGCGGTCGTTGTCAACAAATGGCCAGGCGTTGGCAATGGTTTCAAAAGGCTGACCCGCTAATTGTAGAGGCAAGCCCGACTCTTTGATCAATTGTAGTGCGGAGAGGCGGTCCATAATAAACGCATCGGCACGGCCCAGGGCCACATCGTGCTCAATACCGGTTTCGTAGGTTTTGATATGGATATCATCGGACGCTGAATGATCGCGAAGGAGTTGCTCAAAGTTAGAGCCCAAGTTCACCGCGACCGTCTTATCTTTTAAATCTGCGACGGACTGAATCGCGTCATTGCCCTTACGAACCGTGATTTGCGCCCCATCGACGACATACGGGTTGGTAAACAAATATTTCGCTTGGCGCTCATCGGTGATAGTGATTTGGTTTGAAATCGTATCGATACGGCCAGTTTGTAAAAGCCCAAATAAGCCCGAGAAGTTAGCCGTTACATACTCGATATCGTAGTCATTACGCTGACCAATCTCATCCCAAAGGTCGACTTCAAACCCTTGTAGTTGGTCTTGTTTGACAAAGGTAAAAGGAAAGTATCGGCCAGACATGCCCACTTTGACGGTGTCTGATGCAAAAGCGGGGACTGAAATCACCATGCTCAGGCTGAGCAGGGCGTTGAGGATCCATTTAGTCATGAAAAACTCCGTAATAACCACATCAATATTGATAGGAAACGTAATATAGAGGGGCGAAGAGGGGACGAGAAATACCTTGTTGTTATGAGTAATAACGTATTAACAGGCGTGAGTCGGATCGATGCGGGACATGGCCTCGAATTCTCGGACTGGTCACGACGACCATGTGCGTAATGTTGTGAGTAAAAAGCGGGTAGGCTGTGGCGATCTCTGGGTTATCTGTGGGATCTATGTGCATAAGTCGGATCTTATTCACTGATTTCGGGATCTTGTGGGTAGCGATCTGGGCGCGACAGGAGTACCATTATGACCTTTTCCTTTTCGGTATAACTGCGTGGAGTCAAACGTGTCATCATCGCTTTGGTTGCAGTGTCTTGAACGGCTTCAAGATGATTTACCTGCAACAGAATTTAGTATGTGGGTACGGCCACTTCAAGCCGAACTCAATGACAATACGTTGACCCTGTTTGCCCCTAACCGTTTTGTGCTTGATTGGGTGCGGGATAAATATTTGCATCAGATTAATCAACTGCTGAATGAGTTTTGTGGTGTCGACGTGCCTATGCTGCGCTTTGAAGTGGGCAGTAAACCGGTTGCTGCTGCGCCGCAATCTGCGCCAGCTGGCCCGGCGTCAGCCCCTGCGCCTCAACAAGCGGCCCCTGCCCCCACTCGTGGACGCGTTTGGGAGCCGGCACCGTCACCGGTGCAATCGGATGTCAATCATCGCTCCAACGTGAATCCGAAACACAAGTTTAATAACTTTGTGGAAGGTAAATCGAACCAGCTTGCACTCGCGGCGGCACGGCAGGTCTCGGGAAACCCGGGAGCGGCATATAATCCGCTGTTTTTGTATGGTGGGACGGGTCTGGGTAAAACGCACTTGCTCCATGCGGTGGGGAATGCTATTTCCGATCGAAAGGCAGATGCTCGCGTGGTTTACATGCACTCTGAGCGGTTTGTGCAAGACATGGTCAAAGCACTGCAGAACAACGCCATCGAAGAGTTTAAGCGCTACTACCGCAGCGTGGATGCACTCTTGATCGATGATATTCAGTTTTTTGCCAATAAAGAGCGCTCACAAGAAGAGTTTTTCCATACCTTTAATGCCTTGCTTGAGGGGAATCAGCAGATCATTTTGACCTCCGATCGCTACCCAAAAGAAATCAATGGGGTTGAGGATCGCTTGAAATCACGCTTTGGTTGGGGCCTGACGGTTGCTATCGAGCCGCCTGAATTGGAAACGCGTGTGGCGATCTTGATGAAAAAGGCAGAAGACCACGCGATTCGTTTGCCGGATGAAGTTGCCTTCTTTATTGCTAAGCGGTTGCGGTCGAATGTCCGTGAACTGGAAGGGGCGCTTAATCGTGTCATTGCCAACGCCAACTTTACCGGCCGCGCGATCACCATTGATTTCGTTCGGGAAGCGTTGCGCGATTTGTTGGCGCTACAAGAAAAGCTGGTCACTATCGATAATATTCAGAAAACCGTGGCAGAATATTATAAAATCAAGATGGCGGATTTGTTATCTAAGCGCCGGTCTCGCTCGGTTGCACGCCCTCGTCAAATGGCGATGGCCTTATCGAAAGAGCTGACCAACCACAGCTTGCCAGAAATTGGTGATGCCTTTGGCGGTCGTGACCATACAACCGTATTGCATGCATGCCGTAAAATTGAGCAACTGCGTGAAGAAAGTCACGATATTAAAGAAGATTACTCTAACCTGATTCGAACATTGTCGTCCTAATTATGAAATTTATTCTTACGCGTGAGCAGCTACTTCAACCGCTGCAACAAGTTTCTGGGGCTTTAGGTGGGCGCAGTACCTTACCGATCTTAAGCAATCTTCTGATTGAAGTCGCCGAGCAGCAACTTAAGCTCACCGCCACTGATATGGAGGTGGAGCTTAATGCAACGGCACCGTTGGAGGGAGAGCATCAAGATGGGGCGATAACGGTTCCCTCGCGTAAGTTCATGGATATTATCAAAGGCTTGAACAGTGAAGCCCGTATTACGGTTGCTCAAGAAGGTGATCGTGTCGTGGTGCGAGCGGGTCGAAGCCGGTTCACCTTGTCCACCTTGCCGGCTAGCGATTATCCCAACATCGATGATTGGCAAGCGGATGTAAGCCTGCAGCTGCCACAAAATAAACTGAATCACCTGATTGATGCGACTCAGTTTTCAATGGCAAACCAAGATGTGCGGTATTATCTCAATGGCTTGCTGTTCGAAACCGATGGACAAACGCTACGTACGGTAGGGACCGATGGTCACCGTATGGCAGTGTGCCACCTGACCATGGATGAAAGCGCGCCAGCGCAACAAGTGATTGTGCCGCGTAAAGGCGTCAGTGAGCTAGCGCGTTTGTTGGATGATAGTGAGAATCCGGTCAATATTCAGATTGGTGCCTCCAATATTCGTGCGGTGGTCGGCAACGTGACCTTTACCTCGAAGTTAGTCGATGGACGATTTCCTGACTATCGCCGTGTGCTGCCGCAATCGACGTCTCGGACACTTGAGGTTAATTGCGCGGAGCTCAAGCAAGCCTTGTCGTTAGCCGCGGTGCTGTCGAATGAGAAATTCCGTGGTGTTCGGATGAATATTGATGGCAGTGAGCTGCGTATCTCTGCCAATAACCCCGAGCAAGAAGAAGCCGAAGAATTTTTGGAAGTGAATTATCAAGGCGAGGCCATCGAGATTGGTTTTAACGTCAGTTATGTTTTAGATGTGCTCAACGTTTTGCGCTGTAACACTGTCCGTTTTTCAATGACAGACGCGGTCGGCAGTACTTTGATTGAGGACTGTGATCGCGATGATGCCATGTATGTCGTGATGCCCATTCGCCTCTAGATTATGGCGCTCACTCGACTGGTCATTCATGACTTCAGAAATATTGAAGCCTGCGATATCGAACTGTCGTCAGGCTTTAACTTTTTAATTGGCCCCAACGGCAGTGGAAAAACCAGTGTCTTGGAGGCGATTCATTTTCTTGGCCACGGGCGCTCATTTCGCAGCGCACTGAACAGCCGTGTGATCCGTCATCAACAACCGAGCTTAACGGTCCATGGCCGGGTGAAAACGCAAGATGGGATCTTGCTTCCGGTTGGCATTCAAAAGCGCCGAGACGGCAGTGCCGATGTTAAAATAGGTCAAGAAAAAGGGCAAAAGCTAGTGGTACTGGCCAAAGTCTTGCCCTTGCAGCTGATTACCCCTGAAGGGTTTGAGCTATTAACAGATGGTCCTAAATTTCGCCGTGCGTATATTGACTGGGGGGTGTTTCATTCCCAACCCGGTTTTTTTGAAGCGTGGACGCGGGTCAAGCGGCTCACCAAGCAACGGAACGCCGCGCTTAAAACTGCGCGCAATTACCGTGATATACAAGTGTGGGATGCAGAACTTGCTAGCTTGGCCGAGCAAATTAGTGTTTGGCGACAAGCTTATGTTAATGCTGTGGCCGAGCGCGCAACGGCGTTATGCCAGGCATTTTTACCCGAGTTCTCGATTCAGTTTCGGTTCTCCCAAGGCTGGGAGCGCGGTGCAGATTACCAGGCTTTGTTGGCGACTAACTTCGAACGCGATCAGCAAATGGGCTACACGGTGTCTGGACCACACAAAGCCGATTTACGCATCAAGGTGGCCGGTACCCCGGTCGATGATGTGCTCTCTCGAGGGCAACTAAAATTGATGGTTTGTGCGCTTCGGCTTGCACAAGGACAGCTATATAGCGAAGAGCAAGGCATCGCCTGTATTTACCTGATCGATGACTTTGCCTCAGAATTAGACAGCCGCCGCCGGGCACTGCTCGCCAGTGAATTGACCCGGATCGGGGCGCAGGTTTTTGTCAGCGCCATTAGTGCCGATCAAGTCGCGGAAATTTGCGACGAAAATAGTAAGATGTTTCATGTGGAACATGGCAAAATTAACGCAGGATAAATAAGCGAGAGTAACTCAATGTCCAACGAATACGATTCATCGAGTATCAAGGTACTGAAGGGCTTGGATGCCGTCCGTAAGCGTCCGGGAATGTATATCGGCGACACCGACGACGGTACCGGCCTACACCATATGGTGTTTGAGGTGGTCGATAACTCGATCGATGAAGCACTGGCCGGACATTGTAACGATATCGTGACCACCATTCACGAAGACGGCTCTGTGTCGGTCCGCGACGACGGTCGTGGTATCCCTGTCGATATTCACGAAGAAGAGGGTGTTTCAGCTGCCCAAGTTATCATGACCGTGCTGCACGCCGGGGGTAAATTTGATGATAACTCGTATAAAGTGTCGGGCGGCCTACACGGTGTCGGTGTCTCTGTGGTTAACGCACTGTCAGAAAAGCTTGAATTGACAATTTGGCGTAACGGTTATGCCCACCAACTCAATTTTTCTCATGGTGAGCCACTGGGTCCCTTGGTTCAACTGGGCGAAACCGATCAAACCGGTACCCGCATTCGTTTTTGGCCGAGTGAAGAAACCTTCACGGATATTCACTTCAACTACGAGATCCTCGCCAAGCGCTTACGTGAATTGTCTTTCCTTAACTCGGGTGTGTCGATTCGATTGATTGACGAGCGCGAGGAAGACAAATCGGATCACTTTAAATATGAAGGCGGTATCCGTGCGTTCGTTGAGCATTTGAATAAAAAGAAAACCGCGATTCATCCATCGGTGTTCCATTTTGAACATATGCGTGATGATGGCGTTAGCGTCGAAGTCTCAATGCAGTGGAATGATGGTTACCAAGAGAACATCTACTGTTTTACCAACAATATTCCACAGCGCGACGGTGGTACGCATTTGGCTGGGTTCCGCGGTGCACTGACGCGAACCTTAAACAGCTTTATGGACAAAGAAGGCTACTCGAAAAAAGCTAAAGCAGCGACGTCTGGCGATGATGCCCGTGAAGGTTTGACGGCGGTGGTATCGGTCAAAGTCCCTGATCCTAAGTTTTCGAGCCAAACCAAAGACAAACTGGTGTCATCGGAAGTGAAATCGGCGGTTGAGTCGGCGATGAGCAGCCACTTGTCTGACTTTTTAATTGAACATCCAGCCGATGCCAAAGTGGTGTGCTCCAAGATTATTGATGCCGCACGTGCACGTGATGCAGCGCGTAAAGCGCGTGAAATGACACGTCGTAAAGGGGCACTGGACTTAGCTGGCTTGCCTGGTAAATTGGCCGACTGCCAAGAAAAAGATCCCGCCCTGTCTGAGCTCTACATTGTGGAGGGTGACTCAGCCGGTGGCTCTGCGAAACAAGGGCGTAATCGCAAAAACCAAGCGATATTGCCGCTTAAAGGTAAGATCTTAAATGTGGAAAAAGCCCGTTTTGATAAGATGTTATCGTCGCAAGAAGTGGCGACCCTGATCACCGCCATGGGCTGTGGGATTGGTCGCGAAGAGTACAACCCCGATAAGCTACGCTACCACAGCATCATTATCATGACGGATGCTGACGTTGATGGCTCGCACATTCGTACCTTGTTATTAACCTTCTTCTATCGCCAAATGCCTGAGTTGATTGAGCGTGGTTATATTTATATCGCTCAGCCACCTCTTTATAAAGTGAAGAAGGGTAAGCAAGAGCAGTACATTAAAGACGATGAAGCGATGGAGCAATATCAGGTCGCGCTGGCACTGGAAAATGCCTCATTATTTGTGAACCCTGATGCGCCAGCGATGCACGGTGAATCGCTTGAAAAGCTGGTCAAAGAGTACAATGGTGTGCTTAAACTGATTCAGCGTATGAAGCGTCGTTATCCCGCGGCATTGCTGAATGAGCTACTGTACCAACCGCGTTTAGCGGTCGAGGAACTTCGTGACGAATGGGCCGCGAAGAAGTGGGTTGAGAACATTGTCGACATCCTTAATCGCAAATCTACCGGTGAAAGCCACTATCAAGCGTCTTGTCGCTTTGATGAAGAGCATCAAGTTTGGGTGCCTGAGCTGGTGGTGCGAACCCATGGCGTTGATTATAAGTACCAGGTCAGCTATGACTTCCTGAATTCGAAAGAATATGGGCGCATTGCGAGCTTATCGGAAACACTCGATCAGCTACTTGACGAGGGGGCTTACGTGAAGCGTGGGGAACGGACCCAAAAAGTGGAGACCTTTGAGCAGGCGCTAAACTGGCTGGTTAAAGAATCCATGCGTGGTGTCTCGCGTCAGCGTTATAAAGGTTTGGGTGAGATGAACCCTGATCAACTTTGGGAGACCACCATGGACCCTGAAGGGCGCCGTATGATGCAGGTGACTATCCACGATGCGGTTGCGGCAGATGAGCTGTTTACCACCTTGATGGGTGATCAAGTTGAGCCTCGTCGGGCCTTTATTGAAAACAACGCGCTGAAAGTGGAAAACCTCGACGTGTAAACCACTGATCTGTTATTTGTCTCTATTAAGGCCAGCAGTATTGCTGGCCTTTTTTGATATTTATATATATGCAACATAATGCTCAAGGTATGACTGATTACATACAGAAAAAAAATTTAAAATCAGCCATTGAAATCAATCGGCGCAACCCTATATAGAGTAATGAGGCGATGCCATTGGGTCGCTGGGGGCTTGTCCGAAACGGAAAGCCGTTAGTTGAATTTTATTGCTTCATAGGAAGGGTAAGATTATGCGTAACTTTGATTTCTCTCCTCTCTATCGTACTGCGATTGGCTTTGACCGTTTGTTCGACTTGGTCGAGAATAGTAACACTAATAATGCGGGTGGGTTCCCTCCTTACAACATTGAGCAAAGTAAGGAGAACCAGTACCGGATTACGATGGCTGTTGCTGGATTCGGGCAAGATGAAGTCGATATCACTCAGCAAAAAAATAGCCTGACGGTCGCCGGCAAAAAAGCCGAACGAAATCAGAACACTAAGTTCTTATACCAGGGCATTGCTGAACGAGACTTCGAACGCAAGTTCCACCTCGACGATCATATTAAAGTGATGGGGGCGGAAATGGAAAACGGCATGCTGCATATTGATCTGGTTCGTGAGGTGCCTGAAGAAGAAAAACCTCGCCGTATCGAAATAGGCGGTAACCGCATGCTAGAAAACGCAGAATAAGCGCGGCAGCGACATGAAGGTTTAGCGGCGCAGCTACTCCAAGCAATAAGTTAATCGTAACGAAGAGGGCAGCTAACGCTGCCCTTTATTTATGCATGTTGGTTGCTTTCAGTCTGCTTATCATTGCAGGAACCTGGCTTGTCGATGATAACGATGGATGACTTGCCAGATTGTTACGTTGGTTCGAACTAAGCCTGAGCCAATGTTTCACGTGAAACAGTAAAGAAGGAGCTCGGTAAGTGTTCCACGTGAAACACTGTTAGCCCTCTTGGTAGGCACGGATGACTTCTTCGCCAATAATCTCTATGCCTCGTTGCATGGTATCGTCGTCTTGGACGTAGTTCATGCGAATACATTGTCTCGCATGAGGCCAATCCTCGCTTTCCACACCAATAAAGAAATATTCGCCTGGCACCACCAGTACACCACGGGCTTTTAGTCGTTGGTACAGTGTTTGGGTAGAAATGGGTAAGTCTTCAAACCACAGCCACAAAAAGATGGCCCCCTCGGGTTTATGCACGCGAACACGCTCATCATTAATAGTGTCCAACACCATACGAAGTGTGCGCTGTGATTTTTGTTGGTAGAAGGGGCGAACGACCTCTTTGCTTAATCGCAACAAGTCACCTCGTTCAATCATCGCCAGCGCCATTGCCGGTCCGACACTGTTTGGCGATAGGCTAACGATGCCGTTGATATTTGACATGGCTTGGATGACATCTTCGTTGGCGATCACGATCCCGCAACGCACCCCGGGTAACCCTAGCTTGCTGAGGCTAGAGCAAAGAATAGTATTGTCGTTCCAAAACGGGGCAACATCTTCAAAGATAATATCAGGGAACGGCGTACCGTAGGCGTTATCGATAATCAATGGAATGTTATGCTCGCGCGCGAGTTTATCAAGCTGCTGGATCTCGCTATCAGTGAGCACATTACCGGTTGGGTTGGTCGGCCGAGAGGCACAGATAGCACCAATGCTGTCATCAATGGTTAAGCGACTAAAGTCGACATGATATTTAAACTGTCGATTATCCATTAACTCAATGTCAGGTTGGTAGCTAACAAAGATATCGTCGCTGATCCCTGCATCGCCATAGCCAATATATTCAGGCGCCAAGGGGAGTAAAATCTTTTTATGGCTGCCGTCTGAATAACGTCCCGCTAAAAGGTTAAACAGATAAAAGAACGCACTTTGACTACCGTTGGTGAGCATGATGTTTTTACTGGAAAGCTGCCACCCATAGGTCTTATTGAGAAGCTCGGCGAGGGCATTCAGTAATGCCGACTTACCTTGTGGGCCATCATAGTTGGCCATGGCATGGACGAGGCTACCATCATCCAGCATCGATTGGCTCAGTGTTTTGAAGTAATCGAGCATTTCCGGTATCGCAGCGGGGTTACCGCCACCGAGCATAATCGCATCTGGATTACGTAAGCCATCATTCAAATCGTCCATTAACTGGGTGATACCCGAGTGGTTAGCGAGTTTCTCGCCAAAGTGAGTGACTTCCATGATTACTGCCTTCAAATATTTATGTCATTGTTTTGGTTAAGCTGCCATCAACATACAACAATTGTTTGTGAAAAAGAAAGCGTTGTGAGGCTGTTATCGAACGCTCTTTAAGTCCGGTGGTTGACAGGGTTGTTACGTTATCAGTACAGCGTTGATATGCCACTATCTGGGAAGGTTAGGTTGAGAGTAAAACGAAGAAGTAAGTACACTGATGCGAAGCATTCATCGTGGTTATAGGCCTAGTGTTTCACGTGAAACATAACCAGGATTAGCATAAAAAACCCCGCTAGTGCGGGGTTTGATAACGCCTTCGATGGGTCTATTTTTGCAGTACCGAGATATCTGCCACGTTGAGGAACTGCTCACGGATAAGGTGAAGCATCGCTAAACGGTTGGCCTTCAGTGCTGGGTCATCGGCCATGACCATCACATTATCAAAGAAGGTATCAACCGGTGTGCGCAATTGCGCCAGTTCGGTCAACGCGCCTTGATAATCGCTGTCAGCAAACAAAGGCTTAACCGCAGCGACTTTTTCTGCCACTACATCCGCCAGTGCTTTTTCAGCGTCTTCTTGTAGTAAGCTGCTATCGACTGTGCTGGGCAGCTCGCCGTCGTACTTCGCAAGGATATTGCCAACACGTTTGTTGGCGGCGGCCAAGGCTTCTGCTTCGTCCAAGCTACGGAAATGAGAAACGGCTTTCACACGGCTATCGAAATCGGCAGGCTTGGTTGGACGGCGCGCTAATACCGCTTGGATAATATCGACGCTATAGCCCATATCTTGATACCAGCTGCGGAAACGACCTAGCATAAAGTCTAAGACCTCGGTCTCTACTTCTTTATGGGTGAGGCGATCATCGTATTGGGCTTTGGCGTCGCGAATGAGGTCGACTAAATCCAGCTGATAGCCGTTTTCAACGATAATACGTAGCACACCGAGAGCAGCACGGCGTAGGGCGAATGGATCACTCCCTTTTGGTGCTTGGCCAATACCAAAGATACCGACGATGGTATCCATTTTGTCGGCCATTGCAACGGCTGACGATACTGGCGTCGTAGGTAGCTTATCACCGGCAAAGCGCGGCCAATATTGCTCGTTCAGTGCCAGCGCAACCGCTTCTGGTTCACCATCATGACGTGCGTAGTGCATGCCCATCACGCCTTGCGTTTCGGTAAACTCAAACACCATTGAGGTCATTAAGTCACACTTTGCCAGTTGGCCAGCGCGCTCGGTGTGTGCTTTATCGGCACCGATACGCTCTGCAATCTGTCCTGCAAGTGCAGTAATGCGGTCGGTTTTATCTTTAATGGTACCTAATTGTTTTTGGAATACCGCGCTATCAAGCTCTGGCAGGCGATCAATCAATGGGCGTTTGCGATCAGTATCAAAGAAGAACTCCGCATCCGCGAGGCGAGGGCGTACGACTTTTTCGTTCCCTGAGATAACCTGTGTCGGATCTTTCGATTCAATGTTAGAAACAAAGATAAACTTAGGCAGTAGCTCGCCGTTGGCGTCATACACTGGAAAGTACTTTTGATCGCCTTTCATGGTGTACACCAGCGCTTCAGACGGTACTTTGAGATATTTGTTCTCGAAAGAGGCGGTCAGTACTACCGGCCATTCTACCAATGAGGTGACTTCTTCGACCAAGTCTTCATCCAGCTCAGCCATTCCGCCCACTGCGTCCGCGGCTGCTTTGGCATCTTTAATAATCAATGCCTTACGCTTTTCATAATCCGCCATCACTTTGCCTTCCCGCTCGAGACGCTCAGGGTAGTGATCGGCGTGAGCCAGGGTTAAATTCGGCTCACCCATGAAGCGGTGACCACGAATAACACGGTCGGACGCCACGCCCAAAATCGTGCCTTCAATTAAGGTTTCGCCGTATAGCATTACCAAGGTTTTCACCGGGCGGATAAACTGGGTGTCTTTATCACCCCAGCGCATGGGTTTAGGAATAGGCAACTTGTTTAGCGCGTTATCGGCTAGCACGGGCAGCAAGGCGTCAATGGCTTGGCCAGGAACGTGTTGACGATAAAGCAGCCATTCACCTTTATCGGTTTTTAAGCGTTCAGCTTCGCTGACATCAATACCATTACCGCGCGCCCAACCCATGGCGGCTTTGGTGGGATTGCCGTCGGCGTCAAAAGCAGCGCTGACCGCGGGTCCGCGTTTTTCTAAGACCTTATCGGGTTGGCGATCGCTCAAAGCGGCCACTTTTAACGCCAGCCGGCGAGGCGATGCATACCAAGTAACACCTTGGTGGCTCAGGTCAGCGTCTTTTAGTTGCGCTTCAAACTGACTCGCGAAGGCTTCAGCCAGTGTGCGCAATGCTGTCGGTGGTAGCTCTTCCGTACCTAGCTCTATCAGGAAATTTTGCGTTGCCATGATGCTCCCTTATTGAGTGTGGCGGCACATGGGGAAGCCCAGTGCTTCGCGTGATGCATAGTACGCCTCAGCAACCCGCTTAGTCAGGGTACGAATGCGTAAAATATAGCGTTGGCGTTCAGTCACTGAGATGGCTTTTCGCGCATCCAGTAGGTTAAACGCATGACCAGCCTTTAGGATCTGCTCATAAGCAGGCAAGGGGAGCGGCTGCTCGAGATCCAAGAGCTTGGTACTTTCGGCTTCGCACTGATCAAAGTAGCGGAACAGAAAGTCAACATCAGCATGTTCAAAGTTGTAGGTCGACTGCTCCACCTCGTTTTGATGGAAAATATCGCCGTAGGTCACTTTGCCAAACGGACCATCAGTCCAGATTAAGTCATAGACAGAATCGACTTCTTGGATGTACATGGCCAAGCGCTCGATACCATAAGTGATTTCGCCGGTAACGGGTTTGCATTCCAGACCACCGACTTGCTGGAAGTAGGTAAACTGGGTAATTTCCATTCCGTTAAGCCACACTTCCCAGCCTAAACCCCACGCACCCAGTGTTGGGTTTTCCCAGTTATCTTCGACAAAGCGAATATCGTGAACTTCGGGATCTATACCTAACACACGCAGAGAGCCTAGATAGAGCTCCTGAATATTGTCGGGTGATGGTTTGAGAATGGTTTGAAATTGATAATAGTGCTGCAAACGGTTTGGGTTCTCACCATAACGACCATCGGTTGGACGACGAGAAGGTTGAACGTAAGCCGCTGCGATCGGTTCTGGTCCAAGGGCACGCAAGCATGTCATCGGGTGGGAGGTTCCCGCCCCCACTTCCATGTCTAGTGGCTGAACAATGGTACAGCCTTGCTGGGCCCAATAATCCTGCAGCGCGAGGATCATACCCTGAAAGGTTTTGATATCGAATTTATGCATTGTCAGGTTCGCGCGAGTTGATGAATGGAGAAAATAGCTGGCAATTATAACTCGCAGCGCGCTCAAGCAGTAGGGGGCTGGCGGATTTTTGTGCGTCTTTAACCGACTTATCGATACAGCGGTAATATGGATGAATAGACGTTGCCAAATGATTGTTCAAATCGTAAACTAGCGCCGTCTTGGGGAGTAGTCGACCACTGCACAGTCAGTGGGGCAATCATCAACATAGTTGAAGCAAAATCTTCATGGTGATTGCAAGCCCACCTTTATGGTGCTCTGGGCTTGACGAGACCAACGACAATCGCACGAACCGGGGTGGGGCGTGTGTGTTGTCGTGGTTGAATCATAATAAGCCCTGCCCCAGATGAGCATTGTCATGAGCGTTCTTGCTATTTCTATTTCCACCGTCACCTTGGCGGAAATAGGGGATAAAACCCAGTTACTATCTTTGGCGTTGGCGACCCGGTTTCGAAAACCCGCGGTGATTGTCAGTGCCATTCTATTAGCCACTTTGGTTAACCATGCAATAGCCGCATGGCTTGGTGTGGTGGCCGCAGACGTTCTAACAGACACCGTTTTACACGTCATTTTGATTATCAGTTTTAGTGTGATGGCGGTTTGGATGCTGATCCCAGATAAGCTTGAGGATGAAGGCATACAGGGAAAGAGTGCATTTTGGGCCAGTTTTACCGCCTTTTTTGTCGCTGAAATAGGGGATAAAACCCAATTGGCGACCACGGCACTAGGGGCACAGTTTAATGATGCACTGTGGATTGTGGTGATTGGTTCTACCATTGGGATGCTGTTAGCCAATGTTCCCGTGGTTTTAGCCGGCGATAAGATTCAGCGCCATGTGCCATTTGCGGTGGTACGCGCGCTTGCCGCGGCCATGTTTGCGGCATTGGCTGTACTCGATACCTGGTATCTACTGAGTTAACGCAGGACAATGATGAATTGGTATAAGGGTTGGCATTATGCCAGCCCTTTTTTGATCAAAAATTGAAACGGCACGGTCTCTGTTTGGGCAGCGACCAGGGTATGGTCCATAAAGCGACAAAAACTCGGAATATCTCGTGTCGTAGAGGGATCATCAGCGGTGATAAGCAAGGTCTGACCGTCATCCATATGGCGGATACGCTTACGTACCATCATTACAGGTTCAGGGCAGCGCAACCCTAAAGCATCAAGCTGATGATCAGCATGGTTAAAAAGCGTCGTCATGTCGGTGTCCTCAAAAAATGTCGACCTGATCATACTTACGAGTCAGAATTATTCAAATAGGGTTGTGATTGTAAAATTATTGTGTAAATTAATTAACAAGTCGTTAACGAGTGGCGAGTGGCATGAGAAAAGTAAACGAGCAACAATTTGGTTTTACTTATGGCTACCGTGTATTGGCTTATACAGGATTGAGCGCCCTTGCTTTTTTAGACTTAGCGCATAGTCAGGGTCACGCTCTATTAACGACTTTAGCATTGCTGGTGTCTGCGCTGGGGTTGTTGATGGAAACATTGACCGTTCAGCCAACAGATTCTTCGCAAGGCTAGCTAACTCACTCAACAGCGACACTCACTCTCACTCCCTAGTTTTCTTGGGCTTCCCCGCTTTCAGAGCGGGATTTTTTTTGCCTGTTATTCAGAGAAAACCAGTAACGGAAACAAGGCCAATATCTCGCTGAGTATTGACCTTGTGTCATATGATGAATCTTACGTTTATGGTTAGTCTTGCTTGGTGATATCAATCACCACGCGGCCTTTTATTTCGCCATTGATGATTTTATCGGCGTACGCTGGCGTCTGGGCCAGGGCGATAGTGTGGCACGCTTGTTCAAAGTAGCGTGCGGGTAACAGCTTGGTGAGTGACTGCCATGCGGCGAGCCGTTGTGGTCTCGGGCAAGAGACAGAGTCCACTCCTTGCAAGCGTACATTCCGCAAAATAAATGGCATGACGGTGGCAGGGAGGTCAAAGCCACCGGCAAGGCCACATGCAGCGACCGTACCACCATACTGAATTTGTGACAGCACGTTGGCGAGCATTTGACTGCCGACGGTATCAACTGCACCAGCCCAGTGTTGTTTATCAAGCGGGCGCCCAGGGGCGCTAAATGCGTCGCGCGGTAAAACGTCATCGGCACCAAGCTGTTCAAGCCAGGTTTGGTTTGCGTCTAGGCGGCCAGTGACAGCACTGACGCGATAACCGAGAGCATGTAATAAGGTGACGGCGACAGAGCCTACGCCACCACTGGCGCCCGTGACTAATACTTTGCCGTCTTCTGGCTTAACGCCGCCATCAATCAAGGCTTGTACGCATAACATGGCAGTCAACCCAGCGGTGCCGACCATCATGGCTTGTTGTTCAGTCAGCCCTTCGGCTAAGGGGACTAACCAATCACCGTTAACGCGCGCTTTCTCAGCCATGCCACCCCAGTGGCCTTCACCGACGCCCCAGCCGGTCAGCACCACTTTATCTCCAGGTTGATAGTCTGGGTGCTGGCTGTCTGCAACCGTGCCAGCAAAATCAATACCTGGCACCATCGGAAATTGGCGCACAATTTTCCCTTTGCCGGTAATGGCGAGGCCATCTTTGTAATTGAGTGAACTATAGTCAATATCGACGGTAACATTGCCGTCAGGGAGATCACTCTCTGCTAAGGCGGTGATGTTGGCGAGGGTTTGTTTTTCGTGTTGTTCGAGGACAAGCGCGTTAAACATGGCATTCTCCCGGTTGGAATAAGTGAGCGGCCATACTAGGCCGAGCGAATAAGCGACCACTTGCGTTATATCAATCACTATGCGATTGAACGCCGTTAGACGCAACCCAAAAAAAAGAGCGGTAAACACCGCTCTTTTATCGTCACGAAGAAGGCATTACACGCGTTCGAACACGGTGGCAATCCCTTGACCCAAACCAATACACATGGTTGCCAACCCTAAGGTGGCATCTTGACGCTCCATTTGATGTAACAAGGTGGTCGAGATGCGTGCACCTGAACAGCCTAATGGGTGACCCAAGGCAATGGCGCCGCCATTGAGGTTGACCTTTTCATCGACTTTATCCATCAGGCCGAGATCTTTGACGCAAGGTAGTGATTGCGCGGCAAATGCTTCGTTCAGCTCAATAAGATCAATATCATCGATACTCAATCCAGCGCGTTTCAGTGCCTTTTGGGTGGCTGGCACTGGGCCATAACCCATAATTGATGGATCACAGCCGGCAACGCTCATCGCTCGAATACGTGCTCGAATAGGGAGCCCGAGTGATTTGGCTTTTTCTTCGCTCATCACTAGCATTGCTGATGCGCCATCTGATAGCGCCGATGAAGTACCCGCCGTCACTGTGCCCGTAACAGGGTCAAAGGCGGGGCGCAGGTTGGCCAAGCTTTCAACCGTGGTTTCTGGACGAATCACCTCATCATCTTCAACCAGAGTCAGTAGACCGTTGGCATCATGGCCTTCGATAGGGGCTATCTCTTGTCTAAAGCGCCCTTCTACCGTGGCTGCGTGAGCACGCGCATGAGAGCGAGCAGCAAACTCGTCTTGCATTTGGCGGCTAATACCATGCATACGACCAAGCATTTCTGCTGTAAGTCCCATCATGCCTGCTGCTTTTGCAACCGATTTAGACAAACCAGGAT
This sequence comes from Salinivibrio sp. AR647, assembly GCF_001995415.1. NCBI lineage: Bacteria > Pseudomonadati > Pseudomonadota > Gammaproteobacteria > Vibrionales > Vibrionaceae > Salinivibrio > Salinivibrio sp. AR647. The sequence goes on from NZ_MUFE01000013.1 coordinate 66,345, forward strand.
GGAAGTCGACGCCATGGTTCATCGGCACGTGTCCCATATGCTCCACGCCCCCAATCATGAAGGTGTCACCATCGCCAACCATGATTGCACGCGCTGCATCGTGTAGCGCTTGCATCGACGAACCACACAGGCGGTTGACGGTGGTAGCACCAACGGAGTGTGGGATCCCCGCTAATAAAGCGGCATTACGCGCAATATTAAAGCCTTGTTCTAGCGTTTGCTGGACACAGCCCCAATAAATATCTTCAATTGCGCTGCTTTCGACTGCTGGGTTGCGAGTCAGTAAGGATTTCATCAAGTGCGCCGATAAGTCCTCCGCGCGTACATTGCGAAATACACCGCCTTTAGAGCGGCCCATTGGTGTACGAATACAGTCAACGATCACTACATTGTTCATTGTTCTCTCCTTAACCTTAGGCTGATTGCGGTGCGTTGACCGGGGTCACATCAAAGTAAGCCTGTTTGTCGCCCGCACGACGTTTCATATCCGTTGGGACATGATACAAGGCGCCAAGATCAGAGAATTTGTCTGCCATTGCGACATAGTGATCAACACCCAGAGTATCAACATAACGGAAAGCACCACCGCGGAATGGTGGAAAACCAATGCCATAAACCAAGGCGATATCTGCTTCAGCAGGAGAGGCGATAATGTTTTCTTCGAGACAACGTGCCACTTCATTGACCATCGGCACCATCATACGAGCAATTATATCTTCATCACTGATATCTGACTGATTCCCCTCGATCACGGAGGCAAGTAACCCAGGTACGGCTTCATCAGCTTCTTTTTTCGGCTTCCCTTTTTTATCGATAGAGTAGCGATAGAAACCCTTGCCGTTCTTTTGACCGAAACGCTCGGCGTCGAACATCACATCAATCGCATCACGACCTGATTTACTCATGCGATCAGGAAAGCCTTCTGCCATCACCGCTTGCGCGTGGTGCGCGGTATCGATACCAACCACGTCGAGCAAGTAGGCCGGGCCCATTGGCCAGCCAAATTGCTTCTCCATAATCTTATCGATGCGTTGGAAATCCACACCGTCACGAAGAAGAAGGCTAAAGGCATGGAAATAGGGGAAGAGTACGCGGTTGACGAAAAACCCGGGACAGTCATTGACAACAACCGGTGATTTGCCCATTTTCGCTGCATAGGCAACCACACGGGCAATGGTTTCATCGGAGGTCTTTTCGCCTCGAATCACCTCGACCAACGGCATGCGGTGGACGGGGTTAAAGAAATGCATGCCACAGAAGTTTTCTGGGCGCGCCATTGACTTGGCCAACGTATTGATAGGAATGGTGGAGGTATTCGATGCAATTACCGCATCCGCACTCACTTGCTCTTCTACCTCTTTGAGAACACTGGCTTTGATTTTAGGGTTCTCTACCACAGCCTCAACAACTACATCGCTATGTTCAATGCCGGCATAGTGTAGACTTGGGGTGATTGACGACAGCACTTGGCCCATTTTAAAGCCATCGATACGACCGCGTTCGAGTTGCTTATTGAGTAGCTTGGTGGCCTCTTTCATGCCCAAATCTAGCGATGCTTGTGCAATGTCTTTCATCATCACAGGCACGCCTTTTAGGGCCGATTGGTAGGCGATGCCGCCGCCCATAATACCTGCACCTAGAACGGCACCACGCTGGGTATCTTTCCCTTGTTTAGCGGCTTTTTTCGCCTTGCCTTTGATCACTTGATCATTGAGGAAAATCCCGACTAAGGCTTGAGCAACGTCGGTTTTTGCCAGTTTCACGAAATAGCGATTTTCGACCTTGAGTGCCTCATCGCGTGTCATGCCGGCCGCCTCTTCAATGGCCGTCACGGCAGTCATGGGCGCTGGATAGTGCTTACCGGCTACCTGAGCCACCATGCCTTTAGCCATGGTAAAACTCATGGCGGCTTCTGTGCGGTTTAGCCCCAATGGTTGTTTTTTCTGCTGACGACGGCCTTGCCAATCAATTTTTTCATTGATGGCTTGAGTGAGCATACTGATTGCCGCGACACGAAGGTTATCTACTTCAACGACGGCATCCACTAATCCTTCTTTGAGCGCTGCTGCGGCGCGTTTTTCTTTACCTGCAGTGATAATTTCCATCGCCGTATCGGCACCCACTAAACGCGGTAAGCGCACGGTGCCACCAAACCCAGGCATAATACCCAGTTTGGTTTCGGGGAGACCAATCCGTGCGTCAGAGCTTGCAACACGTAAATCGGTAGAAAGAATACACTCGCAGCCGCCCCCTAAGGCATGGCCGTTGACGGCGCTGATCGTCGGATAGGGGAGGTCTTCTAAACGATTGAAGATTGCGTTCGCGCGCGACACCCAATCAGAGAGCTCTTGGTCGGGCTTGGCAAATAAACCGAGAAACTCGGTGATATCGGCGCCGACAATAAAGGCCGACTTTGCAGATGTGAGCATGAGCCCCTTTACATCTTCTCGGCCTGCTAAGGCGTCGAGGGCTCGGTCTAAGCTTTCTAGCGTCGACAGATCCAGTTTGTTGACAGAACCCTGGCTGTCCAGTGTCAGTTCTACAATGCCGTTTTCCAATGCACGAACTGAAAGGTTATCTCCTTGGTAGATCATGGTTTTTCTCCACGTTGGCCGTACCATCCTGGTTGAATACTGTTCTGGTTAGACCAGATGAGCTCTAGTGTGGATCATTGTTATAATAAATGACAACCAAAAGTTAAACGAATGTTTAAAATATGTGGCGTGGATTGTTTTTACTGCGTGGGCGTCCCTGTAGAAGAAGCGGAGATATGATAAAGTGCAAGGTAGAAACTCAAGGATTATATCATTATGCCGATCACGCCTTATGCGGTTCCTGCAGAGACTGTCAGGCACGAGCTTGAAATAAAAAAGAGCCGATTTATCACCTATCTTGCTCACACACCGGGTGAGGCAGACGCGAAGCAGTTTATTCAATCTTTACGCAACGCTTACCCTGATGCGCGCCATCATTGTTGGGCCTTCGTCGCGGGAAGACCCGAATCATCGGTACAATGGGGCTGTGGTGACGATGGCGAGCCCGCAGGAACCGCAGGTAAACCAATGCTTGCGCAACTGTCGGGCGCAAAGGTCGGAGAGGTCTGTGCGGTGGTCGTCCGTTATTTCGGTGGGATCAAACTGGGTACCGGGGGCTTAGTGAAAGCATACGGTACCAGTGTGCAACAAGCGCTAAGCTTATTAACAACGCGTGAGGTTGCTGTCACGGTTCCTTACACAATAAGCTGTGAATATGCTCACATTGATACTATCGAGTTGCTACTAAAGCAGTACCATGGCATTCAGCTTGATGCTGCGTTCAGTCATAATGTGCAGCTAGCTGTCCGTATTGATGCGCGATTCATCGAAGGTTTTCTCGATGCGCTAAAAAATCAAACTCGTGGGCAGGCACAAGCTTGCTCGACAGAACATCAATAATAAACGTCAGGCATTTAGCCTGCTTTACGTGTAACGATGAGACGGCAGTAAAAGGCTGTCGCTGATAAGAGGGCCACGTCAGGCTATGCAATTTCGTTCCATTACCCGCATTGTCGGACTTCTACTGGCCCTGTTCAGCATTACCATGCTCGCCCCTGCGCTGGTGGCTTTTATTTACCGTGACGGTGCTGGGCTCCCGTTTGTATTGACATTTTTCTTACTGCTTGCGGGGGGGGGACTGCTTTGGTTTCCAAACCGTGATTACCGGCATGAACTCAAAGCGCGCGATGGCTTTTTAATTGTCGTGCTGTTCTGGACGGTGATCGGCAGCGCAGGCTCTGTGCCGCTGATGTTGTCGGAACAGCCTGATTTATCGGTCAGTGAGGCGTTTTTTGAGTCCTTTTCGGGGTTAACGACGACAGGGGCGACCGTGATTGTTGGTCTGGATGAGTTGCCCAAGGCCATTTTATTTTATCGCCAGCTGCTTCAATGGCTGGGCGGAATGGGGATTATCGTCTTAGCGGTGGCGATTCTTCCCGTACTCGGCATCGGGGGCATGCAGCTTTATCGTGCAGAGATCCCAGGGCCGGTCAAAGATACCAAAATGACGCCCAGGATAGCCGAAACCGCGAAAGTCCTTTGGTACATTTATCTGACACTGACGGTCAGCTGCGCGTTAGCCTATTGGTTGGCCGGTATGTCAGCGTTTGATGCGATTGGGCATAGCTTTTCAACCGTTGCAATTGGCGGTTTTTCAACCCATGACGCAAGTATCGGTCACTTTGACAGTACGGCCGTAAACCTGATCACCGTGGTCTTTTTGTTAATATCAGCGTGTAACTTTTCGCTGCACTTTGCGGCGTTTGCTAATAACGGGCTTAATCTAAAGTTTTACTTACGTGATCCCGAATTTCGCGCGTTTTTACTTATTCAATTCCTACTATGGCTGGTCGTCTTCACCATGCTTAGTGGCCATCAAGTCTATGACAGTTCCGCTGAAACTTTCACTCAAGCATTATTTCAGTCGGTATCTATTTCAACCACCGCAGGCTATACCACGACGACATTTGCTCATTGGCCGCTGTTTTTACCTGTTCTATTGTTATTCACTTCCTTTATCGGCGGGTGTGCAGGCTCAACAGGTGGGGGGATGAAAGTCATTCGTATCTTATTGCTTTCACTACAAGGTACGCGCGAGCTTAAGCGCTTAGTCCATCCCCGTGCAGTGTATACGATTAAGGTGGGCAACAAAGCCTTACGTCAACAAGTCGTCGACGCGGTATGGGGATTTTTCTCCGCCTATGCGTTGGTCTTTGTGATCTGTATGCTGGCGTTAATTGCAACCGGCATCGAAGAGCTGACCGCTTTTTCGGCTGTGGCGGCCACACTCAATAATCTCGGCCCAGGCTTGGGCGAAGTGGCTGCTCACTTTGGTGATATTAATGACACAGCGAAATGGGTACTGATCCTGGCGATGCTGTTTGGTCGTTTAGAGATATTCACATTACTGGTTTTATTTACCCCCACTTTTTGGCGTAGCTAAACAGGGGAAGGAGAAGCAATGAGCAACGCAACGCAGAAAGTGCTGCTGTTACACTCAAGTCGGGAAGGGCAAACTAAGAAGATTCTACATTATATAGAGAGTCAGCTTGGAGAACGTGCGCAGTGTGACGTGAGCGATCTCCATCAAGTGCCAACACTCGATCTTACCCAATATGATCGGGTGTTAATCGGAGCATCGATTCGTTATGGCCACTTCAATAAAAAGCTCTATCAATTTATCGATACGCACAGCGAACAGCTAAACCGAGTGAAAGCGGGCTTTTTTAGTGTCAATTTAACCGCGCGTAAACCTGGTAAAGATACCGCAGAAACGAGCGCCTATAGTCGTAAGTTTCTAGAAAAGTCGCCATGGAAGCCTCAGTTGCATGGCGTGTTCGCCGGAGCCCTCTACTACCCGCGCTATAAATGGTTCGATCGTATGATGATTCGCTTGATTATGCATATTACCGGCGGCGAGACGGATACGAGTAAGGAAGTGGAATATACCGATTGGCAAAAAGTGAAAGCATTTACTGATCAATTTGCTCAGTTTTAGCCCATAGCGCTGATTCTTTGACCGAACAGCGGCTTTTTGCAAAAAAAGTCGCTTTTCCCTCTTGCTAAGGCGATCAACTTCTCTATAATGCGCCTCCATCGACACGGCACGCAGGGCAAGCGCTCAGCGCCATGTTGAAGTAAAAAATCAAATAAAAATAAACGCTTGACGTGAGTTTTTAAAAGATTAAGATAGCCGTCCACTTAACGCCAAGCGTTAGGGGAGTCAAAAAGAGGTTTTATTTCCAGCCTGAGGGTTGAAAATAAAAGATAAAATTTCTTCTTGACTTTAACGGCAAGGCGCGTAAGATACGCAGCCCTGACCAAGCGAAGCGCAGCTTCGCACAGTCAACGCTCTTTAACAATTTGACCTATGCAATCTGTGTGGGCACTCGTTGAGAATAGACAAAAAGATTTATTCGATGAACTGAGTGACCAATACGAAAACGAAACAACGTTTACGTTGTTCGGCACAGTCAATTCGTTTGTCTCGCAAGAGACGAWCAAAACAGTATTTATCGAGCCGTTTGTCTTTTCTTAGGAAAAGCAAACACCAAAACTTTAATTGAAGAGTTTGATCATGGCTCAGATTGAACGCTGGCGGCAGGCCTAACACATGCAAGT
>NZ_MUFE01000014.1:0-68366 GCF_001995415.1 Salinivibrio sp. AR647
ATATAATATTTCGTATAAGAATAATAAGATTGCCATTGTTGGTTTTGACTTTTACACGAGCAGAAGGGTTAATGGCGATAGATTGTTTTATAGTCATCTAATATGTCGTAATTCTAAAACCAATAAAGATAAAACGCGTTGTGATTCAAGATACCCAGGAAACGATCATGTTGTGGGTTAWGGTGCGGATAAAAAACACATACAGATAAATGAGGGTGCGACGATTAGAGATGTTTTTGATTTAAGTTCAATTGCAAACAAATCTTTTAAAAAAAACGTCACTAATGTTTCAGTTTTTGAGGATATTACTCTTACAGATGATATGGATGAGGTTAAACGTAAGATTAGATCAACTAAGTTTAATGTTTCACAAGCTGTAGGAAGTGGCACATCATCCTATGCGGGAATAATTCGAGGGGCGCAGATCGCAAAAGAAGGTGATAACTCGAGACGATTAATAATTTTATTGTCAGATGGAGAAGATACTTTTCAAAAAACAACAAATAAGCTTATTAACCCCTCAAACCCAGGGAGCGCGCCTGAAAATTCGACGTCATTAGGGCTATGCAACAAAGTGATAAACGTATTGAATTCCCAGCAAACCCCCGAGGGGCATAATGTAACAGCTCGTATGGTGGCTGTAGGGTTTGGTTATGACATCAATAAGTTTCCACAAATGAAAAACTGTGTTGGGCAGGATAATGTGTTCAAAGCAGAGAATCGCGAAGATATAAAAAATAAAATCCTCGAGCTTATTACTGAAGAAATCGGCCATCTCGCCCCATAACAAGGAGCATTCAATGATTAAATGGATCAAAATTGCACTCGTACTGAGCCTTCCCAATATCGTGTGGGCGAATGACGCCTTATTTGATACCTACTGCGTCATGCAAGAAGGGGCGGCACGTTATCAGGTGACGACCGGTGAGGGCGTCATCGCGCGCACCTATCAGGATAATAAACTACTCGCGGTTGTCCCCCAAACCACCGCCAATCACCAGTGGCTGGTCGCACAAATTGATGAACTTGATGTGTCGCCACAGTGTGCCAGTTTTATTAAAAGTCATGCTTACTGGCAGCAAGCGCCCAATTCGCCGGTAGCGCGTGTGCATTTTGACTTCGATACGTCGCGTGTCTCTTCCCAAGGCCAAGCGATTTTGCAACGCTTAGCGCAGACGTTAGCAAAGCACCCATCACAGATCTCGGTCACCGGCCATACCGATAATATCGGCAGCGCACACTATAACCAGCAATTGTCACAACAACGAGCGGATGCGGTTGCCCCTTTTATTTCGTCGGATGGTGTCAATACAGTGACGCTAAGCGGCCAAGGTGAGTCACGGCCTGCTGCGACCAATCACACCGAGCAAGGGCGTGCTATTAATCGCCGCGCTGATATCCGTATTAGCCAATAACGTGTGAATAAAAAACGCGCCACCGGAAAAATCCGTGGCGCGTTTTTTGTTTGACGATGTTTTGGTATTCGCGCTACTGACGCAGTATCACTGACGCAGTGTCACTGACGAAGCGCTTTCGCTGCTGCAACCATATTTTCTAATGCCGGGATCACCTCATCCCACTGGCGGGTTTTTAGGCCGCAATCTGGGTTCACCCACAATCTTTCTGCAGGAATACGGGCGGCGGCTTTTTCCATTAACCCAACAATTTGCGCTTGGCTTGGCGTATTGGGGGAGTGAATGTCATACACGCCAGGGCCAATGTCATTGGGATAGTCAAAGTGATCAAATGCGTCCAACAGTTCCATATCCGAGCGAGAGGTCTCTATGGTGATCACGTCGGCGTCCATATCCGCGATGGATGCGATGATATCGTTAAACTCGGAATAACACATATGGGTATGGATTTGCGTCTCGTCACTCACGCCGTTGGCGGCAATTTTAAACGCGTTGATTGCCCAATCGAGGTAATTTTGCCACTCACTGCGACGCAAAGGTAAACCTTCACGCAGCGCCGCTTCATCTATTTGAATGATTTGAGTGCCAGCTTTCTCAAGATCCTGCACTTCTTGGCGGATCGCCAGCGCCAGTTGGTTACAGGTCTGTGATCGTGGCTGATCGTCACGCACAAATGACCAATTAAGAATGGTGACCGGTCCGGTAAGCATGCCTTTCAGCGGCTTATCAGTCAGAGATTGCGCGTACTGGGTCCATTCCACCGTCATCGCTTTAGGGCGTTCAATATCACCAAACAAAATCGGCGGCTTCACGCAGCGAGAGCCATACGATTGCACCCAGCCAAACTGACTGAACACATACCCATCCAGCTGTTCGCCAAAGTACTCCACCATATCATTACGCTCAGCCTCGCCATGCACTAACACATCGAGCCCTAACGCTTCTTGCTTTTCCACTGCATGGGCGATCTCTTTGCGCATAATGTCTTGATAGGTGGCGGCATCAATGTCGCCCTTCTTGTATTGTAAGCGCGTTTGGCGAATGGCACTGGTTTGTGGAAATGAGCCTATGGTGGTGGTTGGGAAGCGTGGCAGATTGAGCTGCTCGTGTTGCAAGCGAATGCGCTCGGCAAACGGACGCTGCCGTGTCCCTAATTGCGGTGTAATCGCTGCTAATGCGGCTTGCACCTTAGGGTTGTGTACGCGTGGTGATTGCTGACGGCTTTCGATTGCCTCACGGTTATTGTCCAGCGCGGGCTGAACGGTTTGACGGCCGTGATTAAGCGCGCGCGCGAGTACATCCAGCTCCTCGAGTTTTTGATGGGCAAAGGCGAGCCAGTTTTTTACTTCAGGGTCGAGCTTTTGTTCGCTCGCCAAATCGACCGGCACATGAAGCAAAGAGCAAGACGGCGCGAGCCAGAGGCGATCCCCCAGAGATTGATGAATCGGTTCGAGCCATTCTAACGTGGCATCAAGGTTAGTTTTCCATACATTACGACCATTAATTACACCCAGAGACAGAACGTGTTGATCGCTAAGCGCTTCACGGTATGCATCCACATCCCCTCGGCCACGAATCGCATCTAGGTGCCAGCCGTCAACGGGCAACGATTGCGCCAATGGACGATTTTCAGCTTGCTCGCCGAAGTAGCTCGCCAGCAATAACTTGACCTTGGTTTGGCTTAATGCACGATACGCGGTTTTTAGCGCCGTCTGCCATTCAGGCGCGAGCTCCGTGACTAAGATCGGTTCGTCGATTTGGACCCACTCAACGCCTTTTTCTGCCAGTTTGCTCAGCAGTGTTTGATACACGGGCAAGAGCTTATCGAGCAGATCCAGTTTGTTCGATGCATCTTTTTCTTTGCCCAGCCAAAGGTAAGTCACGGGGCCGACTAAAACTGGCTTGGTGTTTATACCGGTTATTTTGGCTTCTTCTATTTGTGTCAATAGATTTTCAGCATGAAGACTAAACGTTGTTTGCGCGGTAAATTCGGGCACGATGTAGTGATAATTGGTATCGAACCATTTGGTCATTTCACCGGCATGCACGCACTGGCAAGCACTATCGTTTGCCGAGCGGCCACGAGCGACGCGGAAGTAGTTATCCAGGGTGTTATCTTGATGGGCAGCCACACGGTCAGGGACATTGCCGACTAAAAAGCTGGTGTCGAGTACATGGTCATAAAATGAAAAGTCGCCAACGGGAGCGATGTCGAGTTCACTTTGTTGTTGCCAGTGACTGCGGCGCAGATCTTTCGCAAGATCGGTTAAGTTTTGTTGGGATGATTCGCCACGCCAGTAACGCTCGAGTGCAAATTTAAGTTCGCGCTGGGCGCCGATACGTGGAAAGCCGAGATTATGAGTTTTAGCCATCTATACGTCCTCCTTTTTGATTGAATTCAGCATAGGGCTTTCTCGTTATGAACTAAAATGGCATTATTTCATCAATCAATGAATTTTAGTCATGGAATAGACATGTTAGAACGTCACCACCTTCATATTTTGCGTGCGATCAAAGAGCAAGGGTCGCTTACCGCAGCCGCAGAGACGCTTTATCTCACCCAGTCCGCGATTAGCCATGCGATGAAAAAGCTAGAAAGCCAGCTCGGGATTAGCTTGTGGCAAAAATCCGGACGGCAGCTTCATTTCACGCGAGCGGGTGAGTACTTGCTTACGCTGTCTGAGCGTATGCTTCCTCAGTTCGAGCACGCTGAACAGCAGCTTAAACAATTTGCTCAAGGCCAGCGCGGTACATTGCGAATCGGCATGGAGTGTCACCCCTGTTATCAGTGGTTGCTTAAGGTGGTTGAGCCTTTCTTACATCAATGGCCGGATGTGGATGTTGACGTCAAACAAAAGTTCCAATTCGGTGGTTTGGGCGCATTGTTTGGCCATGAGATTGATGTGCTCGTCACGCCCGATCCCTTACTTAAACCAGGCATAGAATACGTATCCGTGTTTGATTACGAACAGGTGCTGGTGGTGAGCGGACGAAGTGCACTCGCGGCGTTTGACCATGTTGATCCTGAGCAAGTAACACAGGAAGTGCTGATTACCTACCCTGTTGATCAATCGCGTTTAGATGTCTTTACCCAGTTTTTGGCGCCGGCGCACTGTGCACCGCGCAAACACAAAACCATAGAAACAACCGATATCATGCTGCAAATGGTTGCCGCTGAGCGCGGGATCGCGGCACTCCCCAAATGGCTGGCAAAAGAGTACCAACAACGACTAAACCTTCATATCCTTCGTATAGGCCAACAAGGTATTCATAAGTCGATCCATTTGGGTGTACGCGAGGGACAAAGAGATGATTACATCCAGAACTTCATCGAAAAAGCCAGTTCAACCGTCATGCAGCGATGTGACTAAGAGATAAAACACTCAATCCCGTTAATAGTGACATTTAAGCGCATACTTTAAGGGCATGGTCTATGGGTGTAGTTTGGCGCCGTTTCAAACACCGATCTATAATTACGTATTGTCTCAATGTTGAGCCGTACAAAGTGCACATTTCGGAGTAAAATTACTTTCGAAGAAGTCTAATTCCTTAGATAATGCAAGTAATAGACTTTGAATGCACCTCACATTTTTTATGGATAAAGAGTCCCGGCTATGAAATCAATCTCGCTCTCTCGCAATGTAAACGTCGAAAGTATCCAAGGAAATGGTGTACTGCTTGTCAATGGCACGCCAACGACAGTGACCGAAGGTACGTCTTTTCCGTCTGGAACCGAGCTGGTTCTACCAGATAACAGTGAGGCTGTTATTGTACTTAGCGACGGAACGTTACTCGCCGTTGAGGCTCAGGGAGAGCAGCCCGGCGCCGTGCTCGATGGATTGCCGCAAGATGTTCAAGATGAAATAGCCGAGATTCAGCAACAAATCCTTGATGGTGAAGGCGAGATCACCATTGAAGATGACCAAGCGACCGCCGCTGGTGGTGACGCTGCAGCTGGCAGTGGCTCATGGAGTTATGTCAATGTTGAGCGTGATGGAAGCGAGACCATTGCGAGCTCAGGATTTGATACTGATTCGCTTGCAACCAACAACGGGGCGATTGGTAGCGATGCAGAAGGCGGAGCGGGGCTTGCGATTGACACCACCGCTCCCGGAATCCCTGGCGTGACCATTGTTAATGATGCTAACAACGATGGCATTATTAGTGGGCAAGAGCTTGGTGATGGGATCCAGGTATTGATCGATCTGTCCGATACCGGTGCTAATCCGGGCGATGTATTAACGATAAATGGTCAAACCTCGACGATTACCGAGCAAAATATCATAGATGGCACCGTCACCATCACACTGCCAGACACTCCTGCAGACGGAGAAACATTAACCGTAGAAGCCACCATTACCGACACCTCCGGCAACACCTCCGCGCCGGGGAGTGATCAAGCAGACATTGATACTAGCGCCGAGGCCGGCACGGTCAGCGTGAACAACATCACCAGCGATGACGTGATCAACGCGCAAGAAGCGGGCGAGACCATCACGGTCACCGGCAGCGCGAGCGGCGGCGACATCGCCGAAGGCGATACCGTTTCGATGACCATCAACGGCGAAGAGTACGAAACTACCGTGGATGAAAACGGCGAATGGAGCGTGGACGTGGCCGGCAGCGACCTGGCGGCGGACACCGAGTTCGAGGTGGTCGTGAGCTCGTCGGATGACGCGGGCAATACGGTAGAGAGCACCAAGACTTCTACGCACTTTGTTGGCCCAGTAGCGGCAGGCGATACGGCTACAGGTTTAGAAGATAGTGGCGCTATCGTTATCGATGTCTTGGCGAACGATATTGATCCCGATGGCGGAACGTTAACCATTACTAATGCGACTGTGCCAGCGGAGCAAGGTACGGTAGAAATCTTAGATGGAAAACTAGAGTTCACCCCAGCAAGTGATTTTAATGGCGAGGCCACGCTCACCTATACCGTCAGCGATGGGGTTGCTACTGATACTGCTAATGTCACTGTCACTATTGAAGCAGTGAACGATGGTGCGACCATCACAGGCGATGCGGTCGGTGCGGTGACCGAGGACGATACGCAAACGGTACTGAGCGACACAGGCACCCTGAGCATCACCGATGATGACACTGGCGAGGCGGTGTTCCAGACGGCGCCTTCCAGCATCACGGCGAGTGAAGGCGCGTTGGGTAGCTTAACCATCACGGAAGCGGGCGAGTGGACGTACAACGTCGACAACGCGGACGTGAACTACTTAGGTGAAGGCGAAACGAAAGTAGAAACCTTCACGGTGAAATCGGAAGACGGCACGACTCACGACATCGAGGTGACCATCACGGGCACCAACGACGCGCCAGTGGCACAGAACGACACATCTACGGCTGAAGAAGACACTACACAGAGTGGCAATGTACTTACCAATGATTCAGATGAAGAGGGCGACCTCACCGTCACCACCTTCACCATTAACGGCGAATCCCACGCCGCTGGTCAGTCAGTCACGATCGCTGATGTCGGTGAAATTACCATTGGCGAGAATGGTGATTATACCTTTACGCCGGTAGAGCATTGGAGTGGTGACGTACCAGCTATCACCTACACCGTTAAAGATGAATATGGAGATACCGCGGAAGCGACACTCAATATCAGTGTGACGCCGGTGGCTGATGCGCCTGAGTTATCACTAGGCGAGTTTGAACTGGACTTTGTGTCCACGAATCTTAATGTCTCAACCTGGAATTCAGTTGACGTTGGTACGCCTAATGGCGATGGCCAGGGAGTTGATTCTGAAGCTTTAGTGAGTGCGGTAAACAGTGCTGGGGAAGCAGACGGTACATCGACAACCGAAGACGTCGCCGTTGATATCGGCTCAGGTTTAGACGGTGGTCAGGCGATGCTGACGTCAGGGCTGATTTATCTAGAGGCGGGCAAAAACTATAGCTTTGGCGGCTATGCGGATGATAGTGCTGCCATCGTCATTGGTGGAGAAGTGATTGCCGAAGGGCGATATGGCAGTCAAGGTACCTCTCCAGGTGGTGTGAGTGGAAGCGGCCGATTCAGCGGCGAATTTACGCCATCAGAAAGTGGCTACTATTCGTTAGACATTTATACCCACAACCAAAATGGTCCTGGTGGCTTTGATATTGAAGTCGCCGTAGGTAGTGACTCGGCTATTGACCTAAACGCGAGCAACTTTAATCTCGCGCCAAATATCGATGCGTTGGAAGATGGAGGCTTAGGTGTTAAGGGGTATCACGGTGATGGAGACGGTGGTTACTACACGCTTAATGAGCCAGGAAAAGGGCAGGCGGGTGAGCCGATTAAGTTACCACCAATCAATGCGAGCTTGGTAGATCAAGATAACTCTGAGACGCTGAGCCTCACGTTAGGTAATGTTCCTGAAGGATCGATACTGTCCGACGGTAATCACAAGGTGATTGTCGAAAATGGCTCTGTCTCTATCAAAGATTGGGATTTGTCTAATCTTTCGATCTCGGTGCCTGAGCAATTTACGGGCAAGGTCAATCTTCAAGTGACGGCAACCAGTACAGAGAATGGCAATGGTGACACAGCGAGTGTTACGGAAGAGATTTCAGTTTCTGTGCTGCCGATCTCGAACGGTTTGTCGGTGTCTGCTTCATTGTCTGAATTGCCTGATGGCGCGCATCCAGCGGATGGACTAATTGATTATGCTGAGGCGCATAACGGTGGATCATCTGAGGACTATGCCCAAATCGTTATTGACACTAGTATCCTCGGTGGATCTGTAGAACTCACCGGTGGCGCAGGTGACGACCTCATTATAGGGGGAACGGCAGACGGCAGTTATGATCTACATGGAAAAGGCGTTACCGATTTATCCAGCGGTGATAATGTCTTTGTGTCGCGTAACCCTAATGCGACAACTGCATATTTCGGCGGTGAGGGAAATGATGTCGCCTATCTACAAGGTAGATATGACGATTATCAACTGCTACTGCCGCAAAATAATGCTGTCTTGAGCTTGTTATATCAGGGTAATGTAGGCTCGAGCCATAACTTTTATTCCGTGGAAACCATCTACTTTGCCGATGGTAAATATCAAGTAGATAACGGTGAGCTGACCAAAGTCGCGGATATTGTCCAGCTGGATGTTGATGTGACGTTGAACGACAACGATGACTCTGAAGAAATCACATCAGTGATTGTATCGGGCATCCCTGAAGGGGGCAGCGTACCAGATGGCGAGCAGCTTGATTCAGGTGACTGGCAAGTGCCGATTGATGCACTGCAGCCTAACCCAGGCTCAGATGCTGGCTTCTCGGTCACGCTTGAGTTGCCAGAGGGGGGAGCCCCTGATTTATCGGTGACCGTTGGTGCCGCTGAGGTCGATAATGGTGCGCCTGTCGATTTGCCTGAGTATGCTACTACCCAGCCGGGTATGACGAGCTTGCCGGCATCCTCTCCGAACGCTGATAATCAAGTGAGTGGTGGCTCTGGCGATGATGTCGTGATGGGAGATACCGGTGGCTTCACCATTGAAACGGTGCCGGGACAAGCTTATAACATTGCGTTGATTATCGACCGCTCAGGGAGTATGGATGAATCGATCACAGGCAGTGGTTACAGCGAGCCGAGCCGCCTTGATGTAGTAAAAGAGTCACTGACGAAATTAGTCGATTTATTAGCGAACCATGATGGTCCGGTCAACGTGAACCTTGTTGCGTTTAACAGTGAGGCGACGGGTAACAGTTTTAATTTAGAACTCGACAGTGTTGATGGATTAAAGGCGCAAATTGCGCAAATGTCGGCTGAGGGTAATACCTATTATGATGAGGGCTTTAAAGAAGCGTCTGGATGGTTTGAAAGTGTCAGCCAGGCTAACACTGAAAACCTCGCCTTCTTCCTGACTGATGGTGAACCCAATAGCAATCCGTCAAAAAACGCAGCGGCATTCGAGAAACTCGCCAACTTGGCTAGCGTGAATGCCATTGGTATTGGCGATGGGATCTCGGTGTCTACACTTGCAAATTACGACAATACAGGTGGAAATGAGTCCTTGTTCGATTTCTCATCAGGCAATCTAAATGGTGACATTCGTAGCGGGGGAATAGGCGACGAGATTGAAGTGGATCGATCGGGAAATAGATTAGTATTCACCGATAAAGATCTGAGTGGGCTCTCTGACTTCAGAGAAAATCAACCATCATGGGTCAGTGAAGAATTTTCCCTAAATCAACCCGGTTTGGTGACCTTGGACGTCGATATTTTCGGTGGCGTGGGCGAAGTTGTCGTCGACATTGTGAGTGCTGACGAACGTTCTGTTGTTGACTATAAATACAAAGATGAGGACGGGAGTATTTCGCTAAACGTTGAGCAAGCGGGAAGCTATAAACTAAGAGTATGGTATGATCATCAGTATAATGTTCTTGACAGCGATTCATCCGCATCCCTGAGCGGTTTCACATTCGAACCATTTGACGTGGATATCGTTCACTCTGGCGACGAATTAGATGTTGCGTTGCAAAGTGGAGAAACTATTCGTCATATTGCCGGTATGGGGAGTGACCAAGTCACTGGAAATGAAGGCGATGATGTGCTCTTTGGTGATTCGGTGAATACCGACAACTTACCGTGGGGTATCGACGGAAATCCAGAAAGACCTGCTGACCTACCCGATGGCGCGGGACTTGAGGGGCTGAAAGTCTTCCTTGAAGCGTCGCAGGGTCATGAGCCATCCGATATCGAGCTGTATCAGTACATTAAAGACAACCACGCGTTGTTTAATGTCGAAGGGGATATCCGCGGCGGCGACGATACCCTAGAGGGGGGAGAAGGTAATGACATCCTTTATGGTCAAGGCGGTGATGACACCCTCAGTGGTGGCCGAGGTGATGACACTCTTATTGGAGGACGAGGTGAAGACACCTTAATCGGAGGCACCGGTAGCGATAAATTCCAGTGGTCGTTGGATGATATGCCATCGTCTGCCGATGGCGATGGGACGGAAACCGATGTTATTGTCGATTTTGATAACCAAGGTGACACGCAAGACACCCTCTCGTTTGTCGAGGATTTAACCCAGCTCATCAAAGACGTGCAAGTGTCGATTTCATGGCAAACCACTGACAGTGGTGATACAGAGGCCACCTTAACGATTGGCCTTGATGCCGATGGCGATAACCAAGTGGATCAGCAGATTAACATTGAAAGCTTGAGCGTCGTTACCAACGGTGGTCAGCAAGAAGTGGTGATCAACACCTTGATTAATGGTGAGGAAGGGGAGCTACGACTCACACAAGGTGATGATAATGCCGACCTTTCAATGGGGAATAATTCAGAAGATTTAGAAATCAAAGTCGATACGGTAGACTGGTAATCACCCTCAGGCAGCGGCTATCATGTCGCTGCCTTTTGTTTTCGGTCAAAAGAGAGATGTAAGTGACTGACCCTTCAAATAATAATCAATCGGTGCAGTGGCGAATCGCAGCGGGCGAACAGCCCACCGACGATCCCTTGCTAGATTGTTTGGTATTGCTGACCGAACACTATGGCACCCCCTGCTCGGGGGATGCGTTAGTTGCGGGCTTGCCGATGACCAATGCGCTACTCACGCCCGATATGTTTCCACAAGCGGCAGGGCGCGCCGGTTTGGCCGCACGCTTGTCACGTCGCAACCTGGATAACTTAGGGCCGTTATTGCTCCCTTGCGTGTTACTGTTAGCAGACCAAAAAGCCTGTGTGCTGCGTGAGATTGATAATGAGGCAGGTACTGCCCTGATTCAGTTGCCCGAAAATGGCGGCGAGCAAACCATGCGGCTTGAAGCCCTTGAGGCGATGTATGTCGGGTATTGCTTTTTTATTAAGCGCCAGTACCGCGGTGATCAGTCGGTCGATTTACACCTGCACGACAATAAAATCCACTGGTTTTGGCAAACGGTCAAAGACGCTGCGCCTATTTATCGCGATGCGTTGCTCGCCTCGGTGTTGGTGAACCTCTTTGCTTTAGTGTCGCCGCTGTTCGTCATGAACGTCTATGACAAGATCGTTCCTAATTTGGCGTTTGAATCCTTGTGGGTGTTAGCTAGCGGCGCCACCTTGGCCTACTGTTTTGACTTTATTATGCGCAAGTTGCGCTCCTACATGATTGATATGGCCGGGAAGAAAGTCGATATTATTGTTTCGTCTCGATTGTTTGCACGGCTGATGGGTACGCCGCTGGCCAATCGTGGCGGCAGTGTGGGGGCCACGGCCAAACAGTTGGGTGAGTTCGACTCTGTGCGAGACATGCTCACCTCGGCTACGATCACCACCTTGGTTGATTTGCCGTTTGCGGTTTTCTTTATCACGATTATTTATCTAGTCGCGGGCGATCTGGCCATGGTGCCGGTCGTGGCTGGGTTACTGATCTTGGGCTACACCATCTCGGTCCAGCCCAAATTGCGCGCAGCGATTGAAGAGAGTAATAAATACGCATCTGAACGCCATGGTCATCTCATTGAAAGTTTATCGGCGTTGGAAGGCATCAAAGCCAATGGCGCCGAAGGCATCGTGCAGCGCAGTTGGCAGCAAATGACCGCGCACACGGCGAATTGGAACTTTAAAGTCAAACAAATCACCAATAACGTTTCTTACATTGCCACTTTCATCACCCAGATGATGGCGATCGCCGTGGTGATCCTGGGGGTGTATCGGGTGGCGGACGGCGATATCTCCATGGGGGGGATCATCGCGGCAGTGATGCTTTCCAGCCGAGCGGTATCACCCATGGCGCAAATGGCGAGTTTGCTCAACCGTTGGAATCAAACCAGCACCTCGCTGCGCCAACTGAATGCGATGATGGAGCAAGAGGATGAGTTTGCTGATAAAGGGCACCTTGTCAGTCGTAAACGCCTTAAAGGTGAACTCAGTGCCGACAACTTGGCCTTTAATTATCCAGAGACGGAAAAACCGGCGCTTTATCCATTGAATTTTCGCGTTCAGCCGGGTGAAGTAATCGCCATCTTAGGTAAAAATGGCTCGGGTAAAACCACGTTACTCAAACTGTTAGCCGGCCTTTTTCAGCCCAACCAAGGCAGTTTACGGTTTGATGGCGTCGATAGCCGTCAAATCCATCCTTCAGATTTGCGTCGCAACGTGGGCTATTTGGCACAAGATGTGACGCTGTTTCATGGCACTATTCGCGAAAACATTATGTTTGGTACGCGCCAAGTCACTGAGCACCAGCTGATGCGCGCCGTGCAGCTGTCAGGCGTGAGCTTGTTTACCGCGCAAGACCACGAAGGCCTAGATAAACAGGTGGGAGAGCGTGGCGAACGCCTTTCTCGCGGTCAGAGGCAGGCGGTGTCTTTAGCACGGGCGTTGCTTAATGAGCCGCCTGTGCTGGTGATGGATGAACCGACGGCGAGTTTAGACGCACACGCTGAAAACCAATTTATTAAAGCGATGGAAGTCGCAGCCAAATCACGAACACTGGTGATGGTGACCCATAACATGTCACTGCTCAACCTCGCGCAGCGGGTGATTGTGATGGACAAAGGACGCATTGTGATGGATGGTCCGCGCGACAAAGTCCTCAGTAAGCTCAACAAAGGAAATGCGTCATGAGCAAGGTCGTTAAAAAGGCCAGCCAACCCGCTGATCTCGACATGATTGACGATGTTTATGGCGCGATGATGACAGATACCCCGCTCAAGTACCGTGCGGTGGTTTGGGTTGCCTTGCTGTTGATTGCAAGCTTTATTGTATGGGCCGCGGTGGCGGAGCTGGATCGGGTCACTCGGGGCAGTGGTAAAGTCATTCCTCCTTCTCATGTCCAGCTGATCCAAAGCCTAGATGGTGGCATTTTGCAGGCGATGTATGTTGATGAAGGGCAATTGGTTGAAAAAGGAATGCCTCTCGCGCGTATTGATGCCACCCGCTTTCGTTCCGATCTGGCTCAGCAAGAGCAAGAAATTGACAGTTTGCGGGCTTCGGTCACGCGCATGTACAGTGAACTTGATAGTGTCATTCTGCAGCCACCTAGCCAGCCATGGCAGCAACAGATTGAGATTGTGCCGCGTCCCATCAGTTTTCCTGATTCACTCACCAGCCGTAAACCCCAGTTAATTGCACGGCAAAATTCGGAATATCGGAGCCGACTGGACAGTCTGCGTAATCAACTGGAGATTCAGGGACAACAAATCGTTCAGAAACGCCAAGCGTTGGAAGAAGTGGCGTCCAAGATAAAAACGCTGACTAACTCGTTATCGATTATGGATCGTGAGATCAATATCACACGTCCTTTGGTAAAAAAGAAGATTGTCTCAGAAGTGGAGCTTCTCAAACTGGAAAGACAGATCAATGATATGCAGGGTGAGCTGACCAACTTAAGACTGTCGCGGCCTAAAATTAAAGCAGCGTTAGATGAATCTATCTTAAAACGCCGTGAGGCTGCTTTGCAGTTTATTGGTGAGACACGGGCCAAGCTGAGTGAAAGCGAGGCACGGCTGTCTCGACTCACAGAGGCGACCGTCGGGGCACAAGACAAAGTGAACAAAGCCGTGATTACTTCACCTGTCGATGGCACGGTGAAAACGGTGCACATCAACACATTGGGTGGTGTCGTGGGCCCTGGGGAAGATGTGATAGAAATTGTACCCACTGAAGATCAGCTGCTCGTACAAGTGAAGATTTTGCCCAAAGACATTGCATTTTTACATCCTGGGTTACCGGCCGTTGTAAAAGTCACCGCGTATGACTTTACCCGCTATGGCGGGCTAGACGGTAAAGTGGAGCACATTAGTGCCGATACCACGCAGGATGAAGAAGGGAATAGCTTTTACCTCGTGCGAATCAGGACTGAGGCATCGCACTTAACGCGGGATGATGGCACGCCGATGCCGATTATTCCTGGCATGCTGACCTCGGTTGATATTATTACCGGCAAGCGCACGGTGTTGGATTATCTTCTCAATCCTATTTTACGGGCAAAAGAAAACGCACTACGCGAGCGCTAAATAATTACAAACAAGGAGAAACAAGATGCCGACCCTTTCGCATCTGTGTCATAAAACGCGCATAACGGCTATCGCGCTAGCCATGGGTTTGATTTCACCCGTTGCAATATCGCAAACATTGGAGCAAGCGGTGGCTCGCTCACTCGAGTCTCATCCACAAATACGTGAAGCCTTTGCGCGCTATAAAGCGCGTGAGCAATCCATAGACCAAGCCAAAGCCGGTTATTATCCCACACTGGATGCGACCGCTGGTGTGGGGCAGGAGTGGACGGACTCACCAGGCACTCGCCGTGATACCAGCACGGATGATGAAGTAGACCTAACTCGTCGTGAGCTTGGGTTATCATTACGCCAAATGCTTTTTGATGGCTTTCGTACCCAACATGAAGTGGCGCGGACACAAAACGAAGCCACGGCCGAGCAGTGGGGCTTGATTGCCACCGCAGAAGATAAAGCGTTGGAAGTGTCACGCATTTATCTGGATGTGCTCGTAGCTGAAGAGATTGTGATCCTGGCAGAAAAAAACCTAGATAACCACCAGGAAATCTACGATGCGATTGAAGAAAGCAATCAAGGTGGATTTGCCAAAGCCAGCGACTTGTCTCAGGTGACAGGACGCTTGGCGCGTGCGAACGCAAACTTAATGTCGGCGCGCAATAACCTCGCCGATGCGCGTAGTGCTTTTATGAAGGTCGTCGGTATCGCACCTGAGGATTTACACTTACCTAGACCCGACGCCGCGATGTTGCCTCAATCACTGGATGCTACCTTGGATATGGCGTTAGATAACCATCCGCGTTTGCAATCTGCACAAGCAGATATTGCGGCGGCGAATGCAGCCCGTGATGGCTCTCGTGCTGCGTATTTACCGACCATCAACATAGAAGTCGATGCTAATTGGAACGAAAACATTGGTGGCGAAGATGGTGCGGGTCCGCCGGACGTCGGTGGCGAGAATAATAATGTCCAAGCCATGGTACGCATGCGCTATAACTTATTTAATGGTGGTGCCGATCGCGCCCGAGAGCGACAAACGGCTTATCAAACTATCGAGGCACGAGAAATCAATGAGATGACCCATCGCCAAGTGGTTGAAGGGGCCACTTTAGCCTGGAACGCGCGAACCTATCTTGAACAGCAGCGTGACTTTATGCGCCAACATGTCGAAGCCGCTACCGATACCCGAGATGCCTATCGCGAAGAGTTTCGCCTCAATGCGCGGACGCTTTTGGATGTATTGGACTCGCAAAATGAGTTGTTTGAAACACGCCGTGAATACCTAAGTAAAGAAGCCGATGAGCGGTATGCACAATATCGAATATTAAACGCTACCGGGCAATTACTGGCCTCACTAAGAATCGATACGCCTGCAAGCTGGGACACGGCATCGCTGTACAGTGAGGGGAGTGAATAATGAAGCAGTTGAGTTTACTTCTTTTTACCGGGCTCATGATCAGTGGCTGTGCGCCACAGTCGGTTGATCCCATGGAAACGAAGATCACACAAAGCCGTGACCTCACCGATCAAGACAAAGATGGTGTAATTGCCGCGCGCGATCAGTGTAACGCGACGCTTGAACAAGCTCGAGTTAATAATGAAGGATGCCCGCAAGAGCGAATAGAAACCGCATCGTTCGAGCTGAATGTCCAATTTACTACGGATTCGGCCCAGGTTCGTGAGAGTCAGTATGGCGATATCCGTGATCTTGCCGAATTTATGCGCCGTTATCCTAAGGCGTCGGTACTCATTGAAGGTCATGCCAGTAAAGTGGGTGCGGCGAGCTACAATTTAGCATTGTCACAGCGACGCGCAGAGGCGATTGCGGACGTGCTCGTTAATCAGTTTTACCTTGACCGCAGTCGTGTTAGCGCGCAAGGCTTCGGTGAGACACGCCCATTAATCGATGCTGAGACAGACAGAGCCAATGAAACAAATCGTCGAGTGGTCGCGACTGTTTCTGGCGAACACGGCATAACGGAGAAACGATGGACTATTTATTCATCGGAATCAGATTAGCGGCTACGCCAATGGCCACTTCGATAGTCATTGCACGCATCGGCTGGCGAGGCGCGCAATGACACTGCATCAACGTGTGCTTTCGTTTGTTGTCGCCGCCACTGTGGTCACTGTATTGGTGACCACGGCAGTGGTATTTCAGTTGGGCGTGGAGCAACGTAAACAACAGCTGCAACAACAATCAAACTTACTCAGCAAGACGCTGGCTGAAGCGCTGCCCGCGGTACTTGAACAAAGTGATGGACAACGACTCACGCAGTTAGCTTCCCAGTTTATCAGTATGCCCCAAGTGAGTCAGATCACGATCGAGCCCATGCTATCTGGGGAACGCCAAGTATGGGAATCTGACCGCCCGGCAATGCATGTGCCGAATTGGTTTGCGACAGCGACGGGTTTAACGGTGAACACAACCTCCGTCTCGGTGAGCAACGGCTGGACACAGTTAGCGAAGCTGACCATGACGTTCGATCCTCATCAAGACATTGCTGAGTTATGGCAACGACTGGTGCGATTAGTCGGTTGGTTATTGGCTGCGGGTGTGGCCGTTATTGTCGCTGCGTCTTTTATGTTCCGCCGTGTTACCGTCCCTCTGGGGGAGCTCAGTCAGCGACTGACGTCGTTAGGACATGGTGATTTTCATCCGACGCAAGTGGCAACCAGTGTGAGTGATTTATCGGCACTGCAAAACGCCTTTAATCTTGCCGGGCAACAAGTCGCACGGATGCAGCAATCACAACAAGACGAATTGGCACGCTTGCGCGATAAACTCATGGTTGATCCGGTATCACGCTTACCGAACCGTGGCTATTTTCAGCACCAGCTGCAAAGCTTTATCAACGATGAAGTCGGTTGCAGCTTAATTCTGTTAGAGGCGGATTGGTTATCACGTTTACGTGCGCGTTACGGATATCAATACCGGGATCAATGTTGGCGATTACTAGGAGAAGCGTTAACGCAGGAGAGCTTAGCCAGCACGCATCAAGTCGTGGCAAGGTTGAGTCATAATGAAATCGCGATCTTGCTGGTTACCGATGAAGAGAAAGTATTACGGCGTTACTTACGCCAGTTATTACGGGTGATCAATCAAGAGCTAGAGAATATCTCGCTACCGGTCAATCAAGGCTTTCACTTAGGTATTGCGCAAACGCGTACCGACGAGACGATGAGCCTGATGGCGAAAGCGGATAATGCATTACAACACGCGAAGCGCCAAAACGAGGTTTACTTTTGGCCAACGGATGAACAAGTTGATAGCCGGACCCGAGAACAATGGCGGCATATTTTGCTTGATGCGTTGCACAAAAACCCATTAGCGTTTTATGCCCAACCGGTTCGTCATCGTGATAATCAATATAATTGGCATCAAGAGGTGTACGCACACCTTTGGGTGGACGATAGCTGGTTATCTGCGGGTCAGTTGCTCAACCGTATTGAGATGTATGCATTAGGCGAAGAGTTTGATATTCATGTGCTAAATAGGGTGAGTGACTACCTTAATAAAAACCCTCACAGTGACAAGCTTGCGATCAATCTCACCATCGAAAGTGTCCAAAGCCAAACATTCTATGATTGGTTAAGTCACTTTTTACTCAAAACCCATCTCGCCGATAAACTGGCGTTTGAAGTGTCAGAAAAAGCGGTGCATGCTGATCCTGAAGCTTGCAAGGCATTGTTTCGTTTAATCCGTGGTCAAGGCTTTGCCGTTGGGGTTGATCACTTTGGCCGTAATATGGATAACGTCGACTACATCAAAAATATCGAGCCTGATTATGTCAAATTGGATATCGGGTTTGGTCAGCAGTCGAGCGATGTGGATGATGTATTCATTCGCATGCTAGTCAATATTGCGCTGGGACGAGAGATCACTGTCATTGCCACTGGGATTGAACAATCAGAGCAGCACCAGTATTTTCATCAGTTAGGTTGTCAGGGCTATCAAGGCTATATTCTGCCACCGATCAGGTTAGATAGTGGTGAGTAGCCTTAGTTTCAATCGGCTATTTTTTGCATCACCCACGCATCTTCTCGTCGACCGTCGGCACACGCATAATAGTGTTTTCGGCGGCTGACGGGCTTAAAGCCATATTTTTGATACAAGACTTGCGCCGCGATGTTGCTTTCGCGTACCTCCAGCCAGATACTCTCCGCACCGGCTTCATTCAGGCGTTTGATCATCGCCTCAAGTAAAATACTTCCCCATCCTTGCCCTTGATAGGTGGGCTCAATCGCAATGTTCAATAATTCTCCCTCCCCGGCGACACAGCGCGCGTAAAAATACCCAATCAGTAATGCGTGTGGCTGCATTAAATGAAGCCCATACGCGTGGTCAAAACGGCCAGTTGGCGCCGCCAGTTGGGTATCTGACCAGGGTGAACTGTGGGCGCGCTGCTCGATTGCGCTGATGGCTGTGATGTCATCGTGCGCCAGCGGACAAAGATAATAATCAGTCATATTGGCAAATCTGCCGCCACAGATCGCGTTTGGCGGTTGGGTTATCGTGCATCTGCGCTAAGGGAATCGAATCTAAACGTCGTACGCCATCAATAATCACGTCCGGTGTGTCAATATACCAGCACCAGGTTAAGCGATGTTCACCCAGTGCCGACAACGCTGCATGCGGTAATTGACGCGCCTGCTCGGGACGCAATTTCATGCTCTTGAGTATATTGCCGAACAACCACGCATCTTTTTCACTGAGCGGCGTATCACAGACCAGCAATAATTGGCAGGCGTCTGGTAACTGAATAACTTCGTGCGTTTGGTCATAAATGGCTGGATGACGTAACTGCCAGACGTCTAGGCCCATCGCTTGTAAACGTTGAATGTCGGTTAACATCGTTTTGGCATCCGTATTAAGCGGTCGCGGCGGCTAATTGCTTATACCACCAGGTATCGTTGGTCTGTATCGGGGCAAACTCAGCGCGCGCCGCCTCAGCACTAGGCATTATTTTAAGCCGGGTATAGCCAAACTCAAAGAGGGTGGATTCCGCTTCGTCCAAGAGTGGCATTAAAAGGTCGGGGTCTGGGCTGTGCCATAACGCGATTTCTTGGCTGTTGTTATCCATTTGCGCATCAATCACCACAATATGGCCCTGGACCTCTCCCATATCGCTGGTCGCGAGCAACGACAGAGAAATAAGCCCGGCTTCACGCCATTGCTTGAGTTGGTCGGCTTGATAAGGACGCGTGATATCGTCGCGCCACCAACGATCCAGTTTAACCAAGTCGGCGGGCGCTTCTGAGCGAATAAGCATAAGACATACAGCGGTGAGTAAATGTTGTGGTCAGGATAACCGATTCCCGATCCGGTGCAATAGTGACAGTGAGTCTCGCACAGATTGTTACGCAGCTAAATGCATAAATAGCCGCCAAATTGTGTGATTTGGCAACACACTCTCGCTTTTTTGCTGATTTTGAGTGCTTTTTCTCTTTTTACCGATAAATATACGGTATATAGTGAGAAAAGCTTGAACCTATGACGTGTGCCTCATAAAGTGCTACTGACAACAAAGTTAAAAGTGTCTAATATATGAGACGCTTGTCTCGATGATGATATAATCGAGCGTGATTACCCAATGTGAGCCCCCATGCCAATATCGTCGTTAAATGATTGGTTTTACTGCTTAACCGATAACAGTCCGTTCCTTTTTGCCATTCTAGATAGTACCGATCGCTACGTGTATGCTAACCCGCGCTATTGTGAGTTGGCGGGTCTCTCCTCTGTCTCGTTAAAGGGGCTTTGTGATAAAGACACGCTAGGCGAGGCGTTTTATCAAGCGGTAAAACCGCATTATGAGAAAGCAAGACGCGGGGATGGCGCGGAAGGAGAAGTGGTGATTGCGGATGAGTATCATAGCTCAAGCTTTCATTTCAGTGTGGCACCGCTTAAAAACTATAAGGATGAGCAAGGAGAGCCTTGTGTTATTTTCCATGCAGTTGACACCTCGGAGCGTCAAATTTTAGCCAGCGCGCTGGAAGAAGCGGATGAAAAATATCATCGTTTAAGTTCGTTGATCGACGATGGCTGTTGCCTGGTGGAGGACGGTTGTATTCTCTCCGCGAACCCTGCTGCAGCGACCTTGCTAGGGGTGGCATCCGCAGACGACTTGCTCGGTGAGCCGGTGGCGAATTATTTAGCGCTTGCCGATCAAAACCATTCGGTGATAGAGCGCTTAGCGAGTGCCAATGATCGCGAGTGCATTGACGCATTGAGTAGTAAAAAAGGTGTGTCTGTGCACCTTTCTCAGTCGCCGATTCAGGTATTAGGTAAACAAGCCACTATGTTGCGCTTACACGCGCCTTATACAGAGGTGAAGCGGCTGCAACCCGCACAGCACGATGAAATAAGCAAAGTGGGCGAGCCGCAATGGGCCAATATCGATGCCTTAACAGGATTGTATAATCGCTATGGCTTTAGCAGTGAACTGGATAAACTGATCCGTGCGCAGACGCCTTTAGCCATGTTATATCTTGACGTGGATAATTTTAAAAACATCAATGACTCGCTAGGCCACCACGTGGGTGATCGGGTGTTGCAAGATATCGCACAACGTTTACGCGCACTGCTTTCCGCCGACACCATTATTGGTCATTTGGGGGGCGATGAATTTGCGGTGATCCTACCCAAACCTGCCACTGAAGACATGGTCGAGCAGTTAGCTGACAAGGTTGTTGGCGCGATTAGCCAGCCTTTTGAACTGCACTACTTTAGCAAATATTTGGCCTGTTCCCTGGGGATGGTGCGCTACCCTGAAGACGGCAAAGATGCCAGACAATTACTGCAAAATGCCGACACGGCAATGTATGAGGCGAAAGAGCAAGGCCGAAACCGTGTGGTTGAGTATAACGACAGTATGAGCAAAGAAGCGCGTATGCGTCTGTGGCTGGAAATTGAGCTGCAAAAAGCATTGCAAAGCAAAAGCCTAGAAGTCTGGTATCAGCCCAAAGTGAATGCGGGTGATTTTCGTATCAATGGCGCAGAGGCTTTGGTGCGCTGGAAGCATCCAGTGGAAGGTTACATCAGTCCAGGGCGTTTTATCCCTGTGGCTGAGCGCTGCGGCTTGATAGAGGCGCTTGGGCGCCATGTGATGCGGGAAGTGTTTCAAAATGTTCATCGTTGGCGGCAACAAGGATTATTACCGGGCCGGGTCGCGATCAATTTATCGCCTGAGCAATTTAGTAGTCCTAAGTTAATTGAACATATGGAAAAGCTATTAAAAGCAACCGGCGCCAATCCTGAAGATATTACCTTTGAACTTACCGAAAGCGCGGTAATGAGAAATGATGAGCACGCGCTGACCATGTTGAATGCGATTAAATCATTAGGGTTTGCGTTATCGATTGATGATTTCGGGACAGGGTACTCGTCGTTGTCCTATCTCGCGCGCTTTCCGCTTGATGAGCTCAAAATCGATCGCGCCTTTATCCATGAGATGGATGCGCTCAGTAAGCAGGTGACGCTGGTGGAAAGTATTATCCACCTTGGGCGAGCGATGGAGATGACGGTGGTGGCTGAGGGCGTCGAAACTCGCCAGCAAGCATCGGTGTTAACCAACTTACATTGCGACACCATTCAAGGCTATTACTTTCACGCTCCAATGCCGAAGCAAAAGTTTGAACAATTGCTGCATAAAAATAAGCCGCAACGTCAACCGCCACCGCTATTAGCGCCCACCCACCCGTGATGATTATGTGTCAGTGAAAATAAAAAAGAGCAGGAAAACCTAGCTCTTTTTAGTGGTGCATATGGGTCGCAAGCATGGGCTATGGCTGACGGTAAGCCAGGCGGTTGAGTTCAAGTAGCGCGTAACGATGCTCAACAAATTGATAGACATTGCCTGACATGGCGAGCTTATAAAGCGCGACAGCGCGATCGTTATCGCCTTGATATTGGTACCGTTTGGCGAGATAAAAATACGCTTCACACAAGCGCTCTGCTAATTGTTGGTTATCTTTGCCCTGAGCGGCTAATTGTTCAAGCAACTCGCGTTCGCTGATCACCCCCAGATACATGTCTATCAGTTGCCAGCCCCAGCCGGTTGTCTCGGCGTTTGCTTTGCGGGTTAACAATGCTTGTTGAGCTTGGGATTCACCTTGCCAATCGCGCTCCACTAAATAAAGCCAAATCAGGCGATAAGGATCGTCGCGATCTTCTTGGTAGTGATTAAGTAAGTCTTGATAGGCCAGACGATAGCGCCCGCCATAATACAGGGCAATACCGCGGTTACGTTCGGCATAACTATGGTTATCATCAAGCTCTAACGTTGAGTCAAACGCTTCGTAAGCCGCATCGTAATGGCCATTTTGAGTAAAATAGACACCGAGAATATTGAATACATCGGGTTGGTCAGGCTTTAAAGATAAAGATTGGTTGAAATCTAATCGTGCTAAGTCGCGCATGCCAAGATTATCGTGCATTAATCCACGTTCATAATGCAGTTGCGCACGTGCCTCGTTGCTTAAATCCTTTCGTGCGAGTAATTGATCGATGCGTGCCAAGTGGACTTCCTGTTGCAGTGTTGGCTGCAAGGGAACGGCCATCGGTGGGAAGGTCCACTGACTGCTACATCCTGTCAGCAACAATGACGCCATCATCAGCAATAACAGCGCCACATTGGTCAGTGGTTTATAAAAAACGGTCATGAAGGCGCATCTCCGTGTAAAAAAAAGGGGGCCTCAGCCCCCTTTATATCATGAATAACTCGATGACTCTAAGCGTCAGTACTTGGCGCTTGCTCCGCAGGTGCAGCGTCTTCTGAAGGCTTGTCTGAGCCTTTTTCAGATGCGGCCTCTTTCATGCTTAGGCGGATGCGTCCTTGGCGATCAACCTCGAGCACTTTGACGTCCACTTCTTGGCCAACTTCAAGATAATCGGTCACTTTCTCAACACGCTCATCGGCGATTTGAGAAATGTGAACCAGGCCATCTTTACCGCCAATCACAGAGACGAACGCACCGAAATCAACAATGCGCTGGACCTTACCGGTATAGATGCGGCCCACTTCTACTTCGGCGGTAAGCGCTTCGATACGAGAGATCGCATCTTTTGCCGCGTCGCCATCAGTAGCAGCAATTTTTACCGTACCATTGTCGTCGATTTCGATCGTAGTGCCGGTTTCTTCGGTCAGCTGACGGATCACCGCGCCGCCTTTACCAATCACATCACGGATCTTATCAGGATTGATGCTCATGGTATGGATACGAGGGGCAAACTCAGAGATATCATCACGGGCTGAACCAATCGCTTGATCCATGACATCCAAGATGTGCAGACGTGCGCCTTTTGCTTGGTTCAGGGCGATTTGCATGATCTCTTTGGTGATCCCTTCGATTTTAATGTCCATTTGTAGCGCAGTCACACCGTCGTCGGTACCGGCCACTTTAAAGTCCATATCACCGAGGTGATCTTCGTCACCCAAGATGTCCGAAAGAACAACAAACTCGTCGCCTTCTTTCACCAGACCCATGGCAATACCTGCAACGGATTTTTTCACCGGTACACCGGCATCCATCAGCGCAAGCGATGTACCACAGACAGATGCCATGGATGACGAACCGTTAGATTCGGTGATCTCAGACACCACACGCAATGTGTACGGGAAATCGTCCTGGCTTGGCATCACCGCAGCGATACCGCGTTTAGCGAGACGGCCATGGCCAATTTCACGGCGCTTTGGTGAGCCAACAAATCCAGTTTCACCCACACAGTATGGAGGGAAGTTGTAATGCAGCATGAAGCCTTCTTGGCGCTCACCCATGATCGAGTCAATAGTTTGCGCATCACGCTGAGTACCCAAGGTCGCCGTTACCAGCGCTTGCGTTTCACCACGGGTAAACAAGGCACTGCCGTGTGTACGTGGCAATACGCCAGTACGGACATCGAGGGCGCGAACCATGTCTTTTTCACGGCCATCAATGCGCGGTTCGCCGGCGATAATACGACCACGAACCACGGTTTTTTCTAGGTCGCCAAGCATGCCGAGGATTTCACGTTCATTGAGGCTTTCGTCTTCACTCAGCAAAGCGGCAACCACGTCTTGCTTCACCTGGCCAACTTGCTCGTAACGGGCCATTTTTTCAGTGATCTGGTATGCCTGAGCCAATGGACCTTGTGCCATTTCTGCCACACGGGTTTGTAGGGCAGCGTTAACTTCAGGTGCTTTCCAATCCCACTGAGGCGTGCCGACTTCAGCCGCGAACTCTTTAATGGCATTGATAGCGGTTTGCTGTTGCTCGTGACCAAACATCACGGCTTGCAGCATTTGCTCTTCGCTCAAGCGATCAGCTTCTGATTCAACCATCAGTACTGCGCCTTCTGTCCCTGCAACAACCAGGTCCAGCTTACTTTCGTCGAGTTGCGCTGGGCTTGGGTTAAGAACCAACTCGTCGTTGATATAACCTACGCGTGCCGAGCCAATCGGGCCGTTGAATGGGATGCCTGAAATCGCTAGGGCGGCAGAGGTACCCAGCATGGCGACAATGTCAGGGCTAACGGCTGGGTTAACAGACACAACCGTCGCAATGACTTGTACTTCGTTTTTGAACGAA
Organism: Salinivibrio sp. AR647; assembly: GCF_001995415.1. Taxonomy (NCBI): domain Bacteria; kingdom Pseudomonadati; phylum Pseudomonadota; class Gammaproteobacteria; order Vibrionales; family Vibrionaceae; genus Salinivibrio; species Salinivibrio sp. AR647. Next base: position 24,927 of record NZ_MUFE01000014.1, read on the forward strand.
TCAGGGAAAAGCGGACGGATTGGGCGGTCAATTAAGCGTGCGGTGAGGGTTTCTGACTCAGATGGACGGCCTTCACGTTTGAAGAAACCACCTGGGATTTTACCTGCTGCGTACGTACGCTCTTGGTAGTTGACGGTCAGAGGGAAAAAGCTTTGGCCTTCGGCGGCTTCTTTTTTACCTACAACAGAGACGAATACCGAGGTATCGTCCATGCTAACCATGACAGCACCATTGGCTTGACGTGCCATCACGCCCGTTTCCAATGTCACAGTATGATTGCCGTATTGGAATGTTTTTACGATTGGATTCACAGATTATTTCCTTGTTGCTGAGGGATAAACCCTTTGATTTATCTCACTAATTGTCGGCTTTCAGCTGTTCACCATCGCGACTAATGAAAGCACGCTGCGCGGATGGTTGATCTTGATGGGCAGTATGCTGTCAATAGTCGCGACCTAATGGTCGACGTTGTTGACTGTTTTACAGCTGAAAGTGGCGCTAATTATACACGTGCTTGGCAGATAACGACACCACGGGGCCGTCAATTGACGACATTTGTGATGGGTTTGGCAAGCAAACTTGACCCTAACGTGTGCAGATAACCGTGCCAAGTCAGATTTGTGAATTGAAGCTGGCTACAAGATCAGCGAAAATACGCCACCTTTGTGATTTACCTCCTCAGTTGGCGCTCGATTGCCGCCTGAATCAAACAAGAAGATAACCTGCTATGTCAAATACACCGCTGCAACAGGAAGTTGATAAACGACGCACCTTTGCGATTATCTCGCACCCGGATGCGGGTAAAACTACCATTACTGAAAAAGTGCTGTTGTTCGGACGTGCGATTCAAACAGCCGGCACGGTCAAAGGGCGCGGCTCTAACCAGCATGCCAAGTCAGATTGGATGGACATGGAAAAAGAGCGTGGGATCTCGGTGACCACCTCGGTGATGCAATTTCCTTACAACGACTGCTTGGTAAACCTGCTTGATACCCCAGGGCACGAGGATTTCTCGGAGGATACCTATCGAACATTGACGGCGGTTGACTCTTGTTTGATGGTCATTGATGCCGCGAAAGGGGTTGAGGACCGGACCCGTAAGCTGATGGAAGTGACTCGCCTTCGTGATACGCCGATCATCACCTTTATGAACAAATTGGATCGAGATATTCGCGATCCGATGGAGCTGCTTGATGAAGTCGAAAGTGAGCTCAATATTGCCTGTGCGCCAGTATCATGGCCAATTGGCTGCGGCAAAGGCTTCCAAGGTGTTTATCACATTCACCGTGATGAAAGCATTCTCTATCAGTCTGGTCAGGGGCATAAAATCCAGGATGCTCGTATCATCAAGGGCTTGGACAACCCTGAGCTGGATGACGCAATTGGCGCTGACATTGCGCAAGATTTGCGTGACGAGCTGGAGTTGGTGATGGGGGCCTCGCATGAATTTGATCGTGAGCTGTTCTTAAGCGGTGAGCTGACGCCGGTATTCTTTGGTACCGCACTGGGTAACTTCGGTGTGGATCATATGCTGGACGGCTTGACCGAGTGGGCGCCTAAGCCGATGGCGCGGTCAACTCATGATCGTGAAGTGAGTGCCGATGAAGATAAATTCTCAGGCTTTGTGTTTAAAATCCAAGCCAATATGGATCCACGTCACCGTGACCGTATTGCCTTTATGCGTATTGTCTCCGGTAAGTATCAGCAGGGAATGAAGCTGCGCCATGTACGTTTAGGCAAACAAATCAATATTTCTGATGCGGTGACCTTTATGGCAGGGGATCGGTCACGGGCTGAAGATGCGTTTGCCGGCGATATTATTGGCCTGCATAACCATGGCACCATTCAGATTGGCGATACCTTTACCCAAGGAGAAGATCTTAAATTTGCCGGGATCCCGAACTTTGCGCCTGAGCTATTCCGTCGCATTCGTCTCAAAGATCCATTGCGTCAAAAGCAACTATTGAAAGGCCTCATTCAGTTATCTGAAGAGGGCGCGGTACAGGTATTCCGCCCGATGCAGTCGAACGATCTAATTGTTGGCGCGGTCGGTGTCCTGCAGTTTGATATGGTGGTGGCGCGCTTGAAAGCCGAGTATAACGTTGACGCACTCTACGAGCCGATCAATGTCGCCACTGCGCGTTGGGTTGAGTGCAAGGATGAGAAGAAGCTGGATGAATTCCAGCGCAAAAATCAAGCTAATCTCGCGCTGGATGGCGGCGATAACCTGACCTATATCGCGCCGACGATGGTCAACCTCAACCTGACGCAAGAGCGTTTTCCAGACATTGATCTCAGAGCCACCCGTGAGCACTAAGTGATTTTGGCTTATGTCAAAGACATCGCAGTGAGGTAGGCAGAGCGTCTTGCCCCACTGTGAATGAGGGGTAAACCTTCTATAATGCCGTCTATATAGACGGCATTCTACTCTCGAGAGGACAGCGATGATGAAGGTGGTTTTGGCGGTTAAAGCATGATTGATACCCATTGTCACTTCGATTTTTCCCCTTTTAATCAGGCGCCGGATCAATACTGGCAAGCGGCGCGTGAGGTGGGCGTCACGCGCATGGTGGTACCGAGTGTCAATGAACAAAACTGGCCGGCGGTATTAGCGCTGACGGAACGTTTTGCTGAGATGTATGCTGGCTTGGGGTTACATCCATGTTTTCTCGATACGCACACAGACAACAGCCTCGCCGCATTAGAAGACGCGTTGGTATCACGGCCATTGTCCTGCGTGGCGGTCGGCGAAGCCGGTCTGGATTATTGTGTCGCGCACACTCCAGAGATGAAGCAGCGCCAGCACGCCTTACTTGATGGTCAGTTATGGCTTGCTCGCCGTTATGACTTACCCATTATTTTGCATAGCCGTCAATCTCATAACGACTTGCTGCGTCTGGTGAAAGCGTATCCTGGCGTCCGCGGTGTGCTGCATGCGTTTAGCGGTAGCGAGCAACAAGGCAAACAATTTATTGATGCTGGGCTAATGCTCGGCGTGGGGGGCACCGTCACCTATGAGCGGGCGAATAAAACGCGTCAAGCTATCGCGCGCTTACCGCTCAACCATTTGCTCTTGGAAACCGATGCTCCTGACATGCCGCTTGCGGGATATCAAGGAAAACCCAACACACCCGCCCAGGTATCTCGGGTGGTCGATGTGGTCACCGCGTTAAAAAGCTGTGATAGAGATCACCTGGTGGCTGAAACATCAGGCAATGCTGAAAGAATGTTTGGCTTTCACTAAGCGCGAACGTGCGTGAGACAAACGTTTGCGGTTGCATAAGCTCACAAAACTAGATCAAAGTCATACTTATTGATGCATTGCAAAATAGTTTTACAGCGAACTGTGATTGGAATATTACTTTAATGTGACTGCTCTGCGTATAATCCCTCCCCGGAAGCCAAATTCCACTCTGTCGAGACGCCAACTTTTTACTTTGAGGATGCCAATACTATGAGCCTGCTGATGAGCGTAATCGGGATGGTTGTACTGCTAGGAATAGCTGTTCTCCTTTCTGATAATCGCAAAGCCATTAACCTCCGTACCGTGGGTGGCGCATTTGCTATCCAACTCTTTTTCGGTGCTTTCGTACTGTATGTCGACGTAGGTCGTGACATTCTTTACGGCGCATCACAATACGTTGCCAACGTCATCGCATATGGTGACGAAGGGATCAGCTTCATCTTTGGTGGACTGGTTTCTGACAAAATGTTTGAACTGTTCGGCGGTGGCGGTTTCGTCTTCGCACTGAAAGTTCTGCCTGTTATCGTATTCTTCTCATCACTGATCAGTGTGCTTTACTACCTGGGTATTATGCAGGTTGTGATTAACGTACTCGGTGGTGGTTTGCAAAAAGCCTTGGGGACCTCGCGTGCCGAATCCATGTCTGCGACTGCGAACATCTTCGTGGGTCAAACAGAAGCGCCACTCGTGATTCGTCCCTTTGTCCCGCGCATGACCCAATCAGAGCTGTTTGCCGTGATGTGTGGTGGTCTTGCCTCTGTCGCCGGTGGTGTATTGGCCGGTTATGCGTCAATGGGTGTACCGCTTGAGTACTTGATTGCCGCTTCATTTATGGCGGCGCCTGGTGGTCTGTTGTTTGCTAAAATCATCAAGCCAGAAACTGAAGAGCCAGTTGAACAAATGGCCGATGCCACCGCAGAAGGCGTTGAAAAGCCAGCTAACGTCATCGATGCCGCTGCTGGTGGTGCCTCTTCAGGTATGCAACTGGCCCTGAACGTGGGTGCAATGCTACTTGCCTTTATCGGTTTGATTGCTCTTATCAACGGTATGCTAGGTGGTATCGGCGGTTGGTTTGGTTATCCAGACATTACGCTTGAGCTGATCCTGGGTTACTTGTTTGCCCCATTTGCGTTCCTTATCGGTGTGCCATGGGAGGAAGCAGTGGTTGCCGGCTCTTTCATCGGTCAGAAGATCGTCGTCAACGAATTTGTCGCTTACCTCAACTTCACCCAATATCTTGGCGATAACGCACAAGTTGTTGCGGCAACGGGTGTTGAGATGACGGAGAAAACCAAAGCGATTATCTCATTCGCATTGTGTGGTTTTGCTAACTTGTCATCGGTGGCCATTTTGCTTGGCGGTCTCGGTGGTCTGGCGCCTAGCCGTCGTCCAGAGATTGCACGCTTTGGTGTCAAAGCGGTGGTTGCTGGTACCTTGTCTAACCTGATGGCGGCAACAATTGCGGGTCTATTTGTGACGCTAACCATGGCTGGTTAATCGTTTACGCGCGAAAAAATCGTGCCACATAGAACGCCACACAGTGAATCTGTGTGGCGTTTTTTTATAGGGTGTATACTCAGGGAGTATCCGATAAATAAAGTGAAGCTGGTTAACAAAATAAGGAAAAACGATGCAGGAAGTGCTCCTTGCGGTAGTCGCCGGGTTTTTAGTCGGTGTTTTGTTTAGTGCGATCAAGTTACCTATCCCCGCGCCACCGGTTTTGTCGGGCGTGATGGGGATTGTTGGTGTCTACTTAGGTGGGATCGGCTACCAGTGGATTATCGAACGGTTTTTCAGCTAACCCGTATTGATTCTGCCAAGCAACACTGTATTTTCCAACAGAAACGGTAAAAACTAGTTTTGCCGAAACGGCGTTGGTAAAATAAGTGAAGGCCGTCAAAGTTTGGTGGCGCCACAATCTTTATTTTCCTCTTATGGTTAGCAACAAAGGTGTGGCTAGCCCCAATCGAAAACGTCCAATGGTAGAACTGCGAACACAAATGTGTTTGCACGCGGCAACAAGGATGGTTGGTTGAAGGCGGCGCAAGGTCCAGCCTCAAACTTCATGGAGCCAAGTCCGCTGAGCAGCAACCGGCTACAAGTGACGGTTGCCAACACAGTGGCCAACCCAATACCTGTTTGGCAAAAGAATGAGGACTGGAGATATCCAATGAACGAATTACATACCGCGGCCCTACGCGCACTCAAATTAATGGATCTGACCACGCTGAATGATGATGACACCGATGAAAAAGTGATCACCCTGTGTCAGAACGCGAAAACGGCTGTTGGTAATACGGCTGCTGTCTGCATTTATCCGCGCTTTATTCCGATTGCGAAAAAAACATTACGCGAACAAGGCACGCCAGATGTCCGTATCGCGACCGTGACTAATTTCCCCCATGGCAATGATGACATTGATATTGCGGTAGCAGAAACTAAAGCTGCCGTTGCCTATGGCGCCGATGAAGTGGACGTTGTTTTTCCATACCGTGCGCTGATTGCTGGTGACGAAAGTACTGGCGCTGAGCTGGTGAAACAGTGTAAAGCGGCATGTGGTGACAAGGTGTTGCTTAAAGTGATCATCGAAACCGGTGAACTTAAAACTGAGGCGTTGATCAAGCGCGCCTCGGAGATTGCCATTGAGGCGGGGGCCGACTTTATCAAAACCTCTACCGGTAAAGTGGCTGTCAATGCCACGCCTGAAGCGGCTGAGATCATGCTGAATGTAATCAAAGACAAAGGCGTTGCAGCACGTGTTGGCTTTAAGCYAGCCGGTGGCGTGCGCACCGCAGAAGATGCGCAGCAATACCTGGCTATGGCCGATCGCATTCTCGGCGACCAATGGGCCGATAACCGCCACTATCGTTTTGGCGCATCTAGCTTGTTGGCGAACTTACTCCACACCTTGGGTGAAGGCGAAAAAGCGGCTGAAGGTGGCTATTAAGTAAGTTGCCACTCACCCAAACGGTAGGGCGAGCGAGGATCGTGTACTCGGTCGCTCACGTATTGTGCTGGTAAGGAGGATGCATGATCTTACCTCAGGAAATTATTCGTAAGAAGCGCGACAACATCGCGTTAAGCAAAGAAGAAATTTATTCGTTCATCCAGGGTGTTGCGAATGACTCGGTGTCGGAAGGCCAAATTGCTGCATTTGCGATGGCGATTTACTTCAATGATATGACCATGGATGAACGTGTGGCTCTGACCTGTGCGATGCGCGATTCCGGTATGACCATCGATTGGTCACACATGCATTTTGATGGCCCAATCGTGGATAAGCACTCGACAGGGGGCGTTGGTGATGTGACCTCGTTAATGCTGGGCCCAATGGTGGCGGCATGCGGCGGTTATGTGCCGATGATTTCAGGTCGTGGCTTAGGCCATACCGGCGGCACACTTGATAAACTGGAGTCTATTCCCGGTTATAACATCATGCCAAGCAACCAGGTGTTTGGTGATGTCACACGTGATGCTGGCGTAGCGATCATTGGCCAAACTGGCTCTTTGGCACCGGCCGATAAACGTGTGTATGCCACCCGAGATGTCACCGCCACCGTCGATAATATCTCATTGATCACGGCGTCAATCTTGTCGAAAAAGCTCGCGGCAGGTCTCGATGCTTTGGTTATGGATGTCAAAGTAGGATCGGGGGCGTTTATGCCCACGTATCAAGATTCAGAGGCGCTGGCGAAATCGATTGTGGGCGTGGCCAATGGCGCCGGCACCAAAACCAGTGCGTTGCTCACTGATATGAACCAAGTGTTGGCATCGTCGGCGGGAAATGCATTGGAAGTGAAAGAAGCGGTCGACTTTTTGACCGGTCGTTACCGCAACCCTCGCCTGTACAATGTGACCATGGCACTGTGTGCGGATATGCTGGTGGTGAGCGGACTAGCGTCAGATGTGACGCAAGCGAAACAAAAATTGGATCACGCATTGGATAGCGGTCGTGCTGCCGAGTGTTTTGCCAAAATGGTCGCAGGCCTAGGGGGTCCCTCTGACTTTGTCGAGTCGCCGGATCAATACCTGGCCAAAGCGTCAGTCATTAAGCCTGTCTATGCCGACCGTGCTGGAACGGTCAACGCGATGGATACGCGGGGATTGGGCATGGCTATTATAGAAATAGGTGGCGGCCGTCGGGTTGCCAGCGATAAAATTGATTATGCCGTTGGGTTGAACGAAATGATTCGTCTGGGGCAAAACGTGGATGAGCAAACACCGCTCGCCATGCTCCACGCTCAAACTGAAGAGCAATGGCAACAAGCGGCCAATGCGGTGCGAACCGCAGTAAAAGTAGCTGATGAGGCACCCAATTCTACGCCGGACGTATATCGTCGTATCAGCTTACAAGACGTCTAATGGAGGCGATCATGAAACGCGCAATTGTATTAGTTTTAGACTCATTTGGTATTGGCGCCACTGAAGACGCCGTAAAATTTGGTGACCAAGGCGCTAACACCCTTGGCCACATCGCACAAGCGTGCGCAAAAGGTGAAGCCGACAACGCCGATCGCAAAGGTCCACTGTCTTTGCCTAACATGACCAAACTTGGACTCGGCAAAGCCTGTGAAGAATCATCAGATTATTTCCCTGAAGGACTGGATCCTCACGCCGAGATCATTGGTGCTTATGCGCATGCCAAAGAGCTGTCGTCAGGGAAAGATACCCCATCTGGCCACTGGGAAATTGCCGGTGTGCCTGTCTTGTTTGAGTGGGGGTATTTTTCTGATTTGACCAATAGCTTCCCAGAAGTACTGCTTGACCGCATTGTTGAGCGTGCAGGGCTACCGGGTTATATCGGTAACTGCCATGCATCGGGAACGCAGGTGCTCGACGATCTTGGTGAAGAGCACATGAAAACCGGGAAACCGATCTTCTATACCTCGGCAGACTCTGTGTTCCAGATTGCCTGCCACGAAGACACCTTTGGGCTAGACAATCTGTATGACCTTTGCCAGATCGTGCGTGAAGAGCTGGAAGACTACAACATTGGCCGTGTGATTGCGCGCCCGTTTGTTGGTCCAGGTAAAGGCCAGTTCGAGCGTACCGGTAACCGCCGTGATTTATCGGTTGAGCCACCGTCAGCCACCGTACTGCAAAAAATTGTCGATGAGAAAGGCGGTGATGTCATTTCTATTGGTAAGATTGCTGATATTTATGCTCACTGCGGGATCACCAAGAAAATCAAAGCAACTGGCCTTGAAGCGCTGTTTGATGCCACTAAAGATGCGATCAAAGAAGCGGGCGACAATAGCTTAGTCTTCACTAACTTTGTCGACTTTGATTCCGCGTATGGTCACCGTCGTAATGTTGCCGGCTATGCAGCTGCACTCGAGTATTTCGACCGCCGCTTGCCTGAAATTATGGCGATGTTGGAAGACGATGATGTGCTGCTACTGACTGCAGACCACGGCTGTGATCCAACCTGGCCAGGTACGGATCATACTCGTGAGCACATCCCGGCATTGGTCTATGGTAAAAAAGTGCCAGCTGGCTCGCTAGGTCGCCGCGAAACATTTGCGGATATTGGCCAATCGTTGGCACAGTATTTTGATACCTCACCAATGGATTACGGCAAGTCATTCTTGTAATCGTCTCCGAGTGATCGCAATAAAAAGAGATGGCAGCATGCCATCTCTTTTTTTGTTGCCTATCTCTAACTGATTAGATTGCCGACACTATGATGGCGTTACCAAGGCAGTATGCGTGATCGGTTGTCGCGCCGTAGTAGCATGGCCATCAATAGCGCGCCGAGAAACAGCGCCAGTCCCAGTAGGGCACGAAGCTCAGTAATGGTCGATTGGATCTGTTGTTTGGCATGATCAATCACCGATTGGTGTTCAAGCGTGAGGCGTAAAAAGCCGATAATATCGCCATCACGGCTAATGGGCGTCATTAATTGCTGTCGTCCTTGGCTTTCGAGTCCAAGCGGCGTGGTGAGGCCCACGGCGGTTTCAAGCGGCAACGCATGGGTAGAGCGGACAACGGGGCGCCCGTTAAGTTGATAAAAGCTGGCATCGCGAATCAAAGGCTCGGTCGCTAGCTGGTCGGCGAGGGTTTGCAGTGGCTGGTAATTTTTGTCGACCAATGCATCATAGGCTTGCGCGCCGATTTGACGTGTCATTAACTGGGCGAGCTGATCGGTTTGCTGATAAAGCGCTTGATACTGGCGTTGGCTTAAGGTCGTACTATAGAGCATTAACGCCGCAATGGCACTGAATGCACTGATCAGAATCCCCCACCGAGTGGTTCGCCGTAGCGCTTTGCGCGAAATTGAAAACATACCTACCTCAAAGCCGTGTTGACGGCGTAATTAGCACTGGAGCTGAGTACACTTTTTATGGTATCACAGCCTCATCTCGATTGTTTTATTGACGAGGCTCTGCTTGAGAGCTGAAAAGGAAAATACTGACCATGGATAAGGCTAAGCCCTTGGCAATTTACCGCGCATCCGGACTGTATCGTCGCTTTCCCACTGTTACCCGCACGCTTCCCTATCGTCGCCGAAACGGTGGCTGGATTCTCTTCGCTGAGACCATTAGCGTTGATCATTTAGACAATATTGCTTTTTTTACCGGTCACGTAGTCGACGTCATGGATGCGTGGTGTGTCGGCCCGTATCAGGTTTTATTAATGAGTGGTGAGCTCACGCCCGATCACCGAACCGTGATTGATGCTCTCGGATTAGATTGTGCAGATCTACACGCATTGCCAGATTTAAGTAAACCTGGATTGGCTGTGTTTGATATGGACTCAACAGCCATTGAGGTTGAATGTATTGATCAAATTGCCGCACTTGCAGGTGTAGGTGAGGCGGTCTCGGCGGTGACAGAGCGGGCAATGCTCGGAGAGCTTGATTTTGAGGCGAGCCTGCGCCAACGTGTGGCTGCGCTTAAAGGTACAGATATTGCTGTTYTTGATGAGGTGAAAGCGCATTTACCGTTAATGCCAGAAATGGCGGCGTTAGTCGCAAGCTTAAAAGCACACGGCTGGTACGTGGCAATCGCGTCTGGCGGCTTCACTCACTTTTCTGATCACCTTCAGCATCAGTTAGGGCTAGATTATGCCGAATCAAACCAGCTTGGCGTTGACGAGGGGAAATTGACTGGCGACGTGGTAGGGGCTGTTGTTGATGCCCAGCGCAAAGCGGATATTTTAACCACACTGTCGCAGCAGTATGATATTGATCCTGAGAATACTTTAGCGGTCGGGGATGGCGCCAATGATCTGGCGATGATGGAGGCGGCTGGACTCGGCATTGCCTATCACGCCAAGCCAACCGTGAATGCTCGAGCACAAACCGCAGTGAAACATTGTTGGCTTGGGGGCGTGCTCTGCGTGCTCTCTGCGAGCTTGCGAGCGGGGAAAATTAGCTGGCAACCGCGTTAACGGCCCAAGCGCATCAATACTTCGTCGGTGACATCCACTAATTCACCGTACGCACACAGCGAAATAAATTCGTCTTCGAGTTGGCGTGCTTTATGGGTGTCACGCTTGAGTAGCGCCGATAATTGTGATGGATCAATGTCTTGCTCTGCGTGAGTCAGAGGCGTCATGCGATTGCGTATCACGGCAAACGTGCCGCCTTTTTGTGCCAACTGAACGAATTTACGGCGTGCATCGTCCGATTCAAACTCGCTATCGGCAAAGGTATGTACCGCTCGCACTTTGTCGGCTTGGATATCTATCCACACAAAGTACTCACGGACTAATTCATTGAGCGGTTGCGATGGGCGAGTGACTTCATGGGTTCGCGTTAAAATTTTATCGCCGAAAACCGGATAAAAAGATAATTGACGTCCGCCACCCGCCCGTTCGAGAAAACGGTGTAAGCGGCTCGGTGGTAAGTTGATCCCAACAGCAGACACCGACAAAGCGCCATTATCTCGTTGGACAAAATAGGGCTGTACGGTCAAACGCGTCAGCAACAGCTGGTGCATGGCCCAAACCAGAGGCGGATCGGGTAAGCGTTCATCGAGTACCGTTAACTTATCCTGATTATGTTCAATCAATCGGCGTAAGTATTGTCGGCGCCGGGTATTTGGCGACTCGGTGGTCAGTTTTAGCTGAATATTGTCTCTTTTCGGACTCACTCGAATCACTTGATACGGCATATCGACCAAGGGAGCGCGCGGGTCAATATTGACAAATGCATCGAGCGATACCGAGACAATATCATCTCTTGCCCCTTGGAACGGTTGCTTCAGCGTCACATTGAGTCCCCCAGAGGAAAAGTCAATCAGCTGACCTTTAAGAGGCCCTTGTTCAGCGTGAACCATTGATACTTCCGATCGATAAGCGTATCGGGGCTCCCGTCGTTGTGGCTGGCGATCGGATGAGATGAGCTGTGCACGGCAAACGGGGTTGCGCTGGTGTAAAAAACGTCGCAGGACCTGACTAGAGCATTGAGGTTTTGGGTGTTCAAGGTAACTGCGTCTTCCGTCGGCATGAGTGACATCTTGTACCAGCGCAACATGGGTCAGCGTTTTGAGGGTGTTAAGCCAATCGGGTGACACATCTTGGAGGCGTTCAATATCTGTCGCATTAATGGCAGACATCGTCACTTTAAACACGCGCCACGAGGCGCGCTTGGCTCCCAGGTGCCAAAAAAGCTGGCGCTCTTCTTCGCTCATTTCACTGGGAGAGGCGGAGTAGAAAAAACGCTGTTTGTTTTTTTCAACAGAAAAGCAATACAGCAACAGCTGGCTGGTGGAGGCTCCGTCGAGTTGGAGCAGTGATAACCGTTCAGTGTTAAACAGGTGATTGATCACGGGTTGATTACGGTTATCGTGCCAGTAGGCCCATAGCCCCTGATTCTGTCGCGTTTGTAGCACATATTCCATTTTATCTTGTGCGAAATAGAGCGGTAACACACTGGTATGATGCAAAAAAGATTGCTCGTAACTTTGCAGTTTTAACGTGAGCAGTTTGTCTTCGCCATCTTGCTTGCCGCGAAAATCTGGCGCGGTCATTTCTGCTTCTAATGCTTGTTTTATCGCGTCACTGCTCGTGTCTAGCCGCAACCGCAGCCAGACATTGCTGGTCGAGTCTTTGTTGTCATCGACGCCGATAATCCGATAACTCAACCCCTGTTCAAGATCGGGGTCCGGGTATGTTTGTGCGAGAGTGGTAAAGCGAACCACCACCTCTGAGCTCGGTGGATAATCGAACGCAGCAGGCACACGAACCCGACAGCCCGAGTTCGATAAATCACTGGTCACTCCATGCACTTCATGGCCAGTGTTGAGCGTAATTAAGACTTGTGTAGCAAAATGAATGCGGCTTTCACTGCGTGATAAGTAATGACCAAATGTCAGCTTTTCGGGTAAGAGTGCCGACTGTGACGCATCGCTGACCGGCCCTTTTCCTTGCTGTTGGCGCTGTTTCTCTTTTTCGTGCTTCACCCGAAAGTTATTCGGTGTGTTATGCAAATCTTCCCATAATCCTTGGGTGAGTTGGCCGTTATACATAGGGAGGCGATCGTAGTAGCGGTTAATCGCCACATCATCGAGCCAGTGCTTTTGACCGTGCAGGCTGTATTCGTGGCAGTCGCCATCCACTTTCCCGCGTAAGTCGATGGCGCGATTGCATGGGGTCATCAGCCGTCTGATCTCCATTTTGATCAGCAGCTTTGCGGAGCTGGGCTCGTTAGCCGTGAGCTTATCGAGCAACACCTCAAATTTTGGGGTTTGGGACAGAGGAAGCAGTTGCTCAATCAGTCCCTGGTAATCATCCTGCTTCATGGCAAAGTCTGGTAAAGTAATCGCTTACTTTGTTAACGGCATCTTCTCTGAAAAGTGTCGGGATAATGAATAAGATAGCAATCATTTTGTGAATTAGCTGACATCATACGTATTGGAGAGCGAATGGCAAAAACAAAACGAGCCTACGTGTGTAATGACTGTGGGGCAGATTTTCCGCGTTGGCAAGGGCAGTGTTCTGCATGCGGGGCGTGGAACACGATTACCGAAGTGAGGTTAGCGGCTTCACCTCAAGTCACACGCAATGAAAAATACGCCGGTTATACCGGCAGTGCCGAGGGTGTCGTACAAACCTTACAAGATATTAACTTGCAAGAAGTACCGCGTCTGAGCAGCGGTTTTAAAGAGCTTGATCGGGTACTCGGTGGTGGCATTGTGCCGGGGGCGGCGATTCTTATCGGTGGTAACCCAGGCGCGGGTAAAAGTACCTTACTATTGCAAACTATGGTGGGCTTAGCACACCACTTTCCGACACTGTATATCACCGGGGAAGAATCGCTCCAACAAGTCGCGATGCGGGCTGACCGACTCGGGTTACCCAAAGATAAGCTTAAGTTATTGTCTGAAACGGGCGTTGAAACCATTTGTCAGGTTGCGAAAAAAGAGCAGCCTAAGATCATGGTGATCGACTCCATCCAGGTGATGCATGTCGCCGATGTGCAATCGGCGCCTGGGAGCGTGGCACAAGTCCGTGAATCTGCCGCCGCCTTAACCCGTTACGCCAAACAAAACAATGTGGCCATTTTTATGGTCGGACATGTGACCAAAGATGGTTCACTGGCAGGCCCGAAAGTGCTTGAGCATTGTATCGACTGCTCGGTGTTATTGGATGGATCGAGCGATAGTCGCTTTCGCACTTTACGCAGCCACAAAAACCGTTTTGGGGCGGTGAATGAGCTGGGCGTGTTTGCCATGACAGGTCAGGGATTGAAGGAAGTGAGTAATCCGTCGGCGATTTTTCTCTCCCGTGGTGAGGAGCAAACTTCTGGCAGTTCGGTCATGGTCGTCTGGGAAGGCACGCGCCCATTATTGGTCGAAATACAGGCGCTGGTGGATTATTCGCAATTGGCTAATCCCCGTCGGGTGGCTGTGGGGTTAGAGCAAAATCGTCTAGCGCTGTTATTGGCGGTGTTACACAAGCACGGCGGGCTGCAAATGTCTGATCAAGATGTGTTTGTGAATGTGGTTGGTGGCGTCAAAGTGACTGAGACCAGCGCGGATCTGGCCTTGTTGCTTGCGTTGATCTCAAGCTTTAGAGACCGGCCTTTGCCAAGAGAATTAGTCGTGTTTGGCGAAGTCGGTTTAGCCGGTGAAATTCGCCCGGTACCCAGTGGGCAAGAGCGGTTAATGGAAGCGGCGAAACATGGCTTTAAAAAAGCGGTTGTCCCTAAAGCCAATATGCCCAAACAGACGCTTGAAGGCATGACCGTGTACGGTGTGAGCAAATTATCAGATGCGTTGGCAGTATTAGAAGAGTTATAGCGGCGGTTGCTTGAGCTACATAGCGGCATTAGCCGGGGCGCGATCATCCTCTGCGTCACGCTGCTGTGCGGTGCTTAACGGTGGGTTAGGGGCGGGCATATTGGCGACTTGGACCTGGGTTTGGACCAAGTTTTCAACCACTGCGACCAAATGTCCCCAGCTCACGCGTTTTTCGTTTTCGAGTAAGGAATCGAACTCTTCAGTGCTCCATTTTATAAAGCGACGAGGGTCAAGGGCGCGGCCCAAAAAGCGCACTTCATAATGCAAATGCGGGCCAGTTGATAGTCCGGTGTTACCCGACCATGCAATTAAATCCCCTTTTTTCACAAATTGCCCGCTCCGGACATTGAATTTATCCAAATGGGCATAGAGTGTCATAAAGCCAAAGGCGTGGTCGATTTTGATGAAGTTACCATAGCCTTTGCGGCGGCTGGGACGGACATATTCGACGACGCCATCCGCGGGGGCATACACCGGCGTGCCGACGTCTGAGGTCAAATCTAAGCCCATATGGAATTTTTCTTTCCCTGTCACAGGGTGAGTTCGTGAGCCATATCCCGAGGAGCGTCGGTAGCTTTCAAGCGGTTTACCATTCGGGATTAGCTGGAGCATGGTGTAACGCACCGCTGAGTTAATCGCTGCGACATCGAGACGGTGAGTAAGCGAGGCGTCTTTGGCCACTGATTCTAGCCCGAGCATATCTTCAACCGTGACCACGCGTTGTGTCAGGGCGGTGAGTTCAACATCTTTGTTCTCGATGGTTTGTGACAGCGCATCACGTTTTTGTTGCAACATCGCCACCTCGTTATTTAAGGTCGCGCGCTCTTGGCGTAATCGTTCAACAGCCGCTTCGGCCTCGGTCGAACGCTCAGAAAGCAGGTACAGGCTAGCAAAGGTGATGGTGAGAGCCGCGAGTATCACTAATGCAAGGGTTTGCACGACCTTTTTACGGGTCGGGCAGAGGGTATAGTGTTTCACCCCGTTCGGGTGCGTTACGGCAATATGGATATGGTCTGTCATGACTGGTTACTGCTGGCCTGCATTAAATACCGTCCATGACCGTGCGGATTAAGCGTTCGGTTCCGCCATGTGGTCAGTCAATTGCGCAAGCTCGCGATGAAGCAGTTCATCGTTACCCACGTTCAGTTCAACGAGCCTTTTTAAATGACTGGCGCTATCAATGTCAATGTGATCGATGTAAAGATGGAGATAATTTTCGCAGTTATTTACCAGAATGCAGTCCATGTCTAATTCTACATCCGAGTCATGGAGGTAAAACACCAGTAGAAACGCGTTATGTTCGGGATCAGCTTGCCAGTTCTCAGGGCGGCTGAGCAACACGCCTTTGAGAGATAGATCCAGTACCTGTGCGTGCCACTGCTGCTCGTTTTGTTTGAGTATTGCCGGCACACGATACATGACGCGGGAAAATTTTCTACGCTCTGTCATGATGACATCTCCTCATTCACTGTCTCTAGTGTAGGTGATATGGGGCAATCACAATACTGATTTAGTGGCTTGTCTCACATTTAAAACGTTTTCGTGGTTCTGCTGAGCTAAGTACAGGCGGCAATACGGTTTATTGAGATGACGAGTGAGAAGATGAAGAGTGGGAAGGTAAAGGGCAGCCGTCGCTGCCCTTACCGTGGTATGCGTTATTATTTAACTGCACGCTTGTACTTGATCCGGTGCGGCTCCGCCGCTTGTGCACCCAGTGTTTTTTTCAACCAATCGGTGTATTCAGCAAAGTTACCTTCAAAGAAGTTCACTTGGCCTTCATCTCGATAGTCAAGAATGTGGGTCGCGACACGGTCAAGGAACCAGCGGTCGTGCGAGATCACCATGGCACAGCCTGGGAACTCTAAGAGTGCCTCTTCAAGTGCACGGAGCGTTTCCACGTCCAAGTCGTTAGTCGGTTCGTCAAGGAGCAACACGTTACCGCCAGCTTTTAGCAATTTGGCGAGGTGGACGCGGTTACGCTCACCGCCTGACAAATCACCAATGCGTTTTTGTTGGTCACTGCCTTTAAAGTTAAACCGTGACACATAAGCGCGTGCCGGTAACTCAAAGTTATTGATGCGAATGATGTCCGCCCCTTCGGAGATCTCATCATAGACGGTGTTATTATCGTCCATACTGTCTCGGAACTGATCGACCGAGGCCAGTTGTACGGTATCGCCTACTTCAACGGTGCCGCTATCTGGGGTTTCTGTGCCACTGAGCATCTTAAATAGGGTTGATTTACCCGCGCCGTTCGGACCAACAATACCGACAATTGCCCCTTTGGGCACGCTAAAGGATAAGTCATCGATCAAGATGCGATCACCAAACGACTTGGTCAGATTATTGACCTCAATGACTTTTTCACCCAGACGTGGACCTGGTGGGATAAACAGCTCGTTGGTCTCGTTACGGCGTTGATAGTCCGTGGTGTTGAGCTCTTCAAAGCGGGCCATACGGGCTTTTGATTTCGCCTGACGGCCTTTTGGATTCTGGCGAACCCACTCAAGCTCTTTCTCAATGGTTTTCTGACGCGCTTTTTCTTGCGACGCTTCTTGCTTTAACCGTACATCTTTTTGTTCGAGCCAAGATGAGTAGTTGCCTTCCCACGGAATACCTTCACCACGGTCAAGCTCAAGAATCCAGCCCGCTGCATTGTCGAGGAAGTAACGGTCGTGCGTAATAGCAACGACGGTACCAGAGTAGTCGACTAAGAAACGCTCAAGCCATGCAACGGATTCAGCGTCTAGGTGGTTAGTTGGCTCATCAAGCAGCAGCATGTCGGGCTTTTCGAGTAGCAAACGGCAAATAGCAACACGACGACGCTCGCCCCCTGAAAGGTGCTTGATTTGCGCATCCCACTCGGGCAAACGCAGTGCATCTGCTGCACGCTCCAACGTATTATCGAGGTTATGCCCGTCTTTAGCTTGGATCAGTGCTTCGAGTTCACCTTGCTCTTGCGCTAAGGCATCGAAGTCGGCATCTGGATCAGCGTAAGCGGCATAGACACCATCGAGACGCGTTAATGCATCTTTGACGTCACCGACCGCTTCTTCAACGGTTTCCCGGACTGTCTTTTCTTCATCCAGCTTCGGCTCTTGCGGGAGATACCCGATCTTGATCCCGGGTTGCACACGGGCTTCGCCCTCAATCTCGGTATCGATACCGGCCATAATGCGCAACAGGCTCGATTTACCGGCACCGTTGAGACCCAACACTCCAATTTTGGCGCCTGGGAAGAAACACAAAGAAATATCTTTAAGAATTTGACGCTTAGGTGGCACGATCTTGCTCACCTGCGACATGGTATATACGTACTCAGCCATTTCTGCTCACGTTAATCGTTGTGGTATAAAAAACGCTATTCTAACGTTAACTTTGCCAAGTTTAACAGTGATTGTCATATTCGGTCACTAATATGGCGAGACGTGCCGACAAACAACGCTTACCACCTACAGGGAATTTGCGGGCGGAGCTGTTGTCTACTCGGTGTTACACAGTCGGTGTTGCATACAATAGGAGCGATCTTTGACATGGAACGATTCATCGCATTATCCGGGCCAATCAAGTCAGCATATCGAGCGGCTTTTCGTCACGCCCGTGCCTTCTTTCCTCTATGGGTGTCAGGGTTCGTGTTGATTTCCAGCTTATCAGTCCCGATGGTTGAGGCTTCCGCCAGCCCTGATAGTCGTCAAATGACACCGCACCAGCGCCAGTATGAAGCGGCAATCGATGCGATTGAAAGCGGTGATTTGCATCAGTTTCAGCGCTTAAAAGCACAACTGCGTGATTATCCTTTGTATCCGTATCTCGATTATCGTGATTTCACTCGTAATCTTTCTAAAAAGCCTCACCACGCGGTCACTAACTTTATTCAGCGTTATAGCACTATGCCATTCACGAATAGTTTGCGTGCGGATTATCTCACCCTGTTGGCGGACAGAGGAGATTGGAAGACCTTGATCGCGTTCCAGTCTGATGTGCCACGGAGTGATCGTTATCAGTGCCAATATTATTATGCGCACAGTCAAGCGGGGAATCAGGCTTTAGCGCGCAGTGGCGCCAAATCGCTCTATTTGTCGGGTCAATCCGTGGATAGCAGTTGCAATGACTTATTTGATTTTTTATCGGAACAAGGGCTGCTGACCGGTGACTTGATATTGCAGCGTATGCTTCTAACATTCGATGCGCGCAACCGCAGTTTGATGCGTTATTTGTTACGCCAGTTACCCGAGGCGGATCGTGCGGTTGGCAAGCAGGTGTTGGACTTATATGACCAACCTGAGAACGTGGCCGACTTTTCGAAGCGCAGTTATGTGACGCCGTTTAATCAAAAACTGACTCGCTTGGCGTTTGAGCGTTTGGCTCGCAAGGATGAAGCGCAAGCCATTCGCCATTTTCGTCGCACGGTCGAGGGCCAGCATTACGATAAACGAGAGCGACAAGACATTGCCGATTACTTGATTGGCCAATTAATGAATGATGACGAGCCTACATTGGCTGGCTGGCGAGATCGTATGCTGCGTCAGAGTCATGATGATGGTTTATTGGAAAGACGGTTTCGCCTTGCACTTATCGAGGGTGACTGGCACGCGCTGGATCAGTGGCGCGCATTGCTCAGCGAAGCGGCTCAGCAGTCTTTAAAGTGGCGGTATTGGCGGGCGAGAATCAAGCTAGAGCTTGGTGATAGTGCGTCAGCAAATCAAGCATTTGCTTCCATGCTTGGTGAGCGTAATTTCTATAGCGTGGCAGCGGCGCAGCATTTAGATAAACCGATTTCAATACCCTCACGCACAGCAGTCCTAAAAGAAGCAGGGTTAATGCCGATCAATGATGTATTGGCAAGAGTGAATGAGCTTATCGCGCTCGATAAAATCTATGCGGCTAAGCGTGAATGGTATTATGTATTACAACGTGCCAGTGATGAGCAGATTGCCTTACTGGCGGCCTATGCCAATAAAAAACATTGGTACCACTTCGCGGTTCAAGCCACGATTGCGGGAAAAATGTGGGACCATTTGTCACTCCGCTTCCCGTTAGCACACCAGTGGTGGTTTGAGTTTTTCAGCCGCGAGCGTGGCGTAGACAAAACCACACTGATGGCCTTATCGCGTCAAGAGAGCGCCTTTTTTACCCGCGCAGTATCCCATGTGGGTGCAAGGGGCTTGATGCAATTAATGCCAGGCACGGCACGCGAAACCTCTCGTCAGCTGGGATTTGATTATCAAGGCCCTGCTAGCTTGAGTGATCCGGGCGTCAATATTCGTCTTGGCAGCGGCTACTTAAAAATGATGTTAGATCGTTTCGACAGTAATCGTATCTTGGCATTCGCGGCTTATAACGCCGGCCCGCATCGGGTGTCGCGTTGGTTGGAACGATCGCAAGGTCATATGGATGCGATTGCTTTTATTGAGTCAATTCCGTTTTACGAAACGCGCCATTATGTACAGAACGTCTTGATGTTCGACATTTATTATCGTCAGCTATTAGGTGAGCCGGTGCAATTTTTAAGTGCGCACGAGCTGGCTCAGCGCTATTGATGTTATCATTGCTGTCATCACGTAAAGAGCGAGAGGAAACCATGTCGCAATCGCCTGCATTCTCTGGTTGGCAAGATGTTATTTCTTTAGTGCGTTTAGCAGGAAAAGACGATAACGATGATGCATTACTGACAGCACTACTGACGCCTGATGAGCGAGATACTCTGGTCGCTCGGATCAATATCTTGCACGAATTATTAGAAGGCAGAATGAGTCAGCGCCAGCTCAGTCAGTTACTTGGGGTAGGGATCGCGACCGTGACCCGAGGCTCTAACGAATTAAAGCGGATGGATGAGGATACCAAAATTTGGCTCGCCGACTTGCTCAAGCGCGAGGCGGAGCAAACCCGCTCTTGATCCCCTGTCTATCAAACAAAAACGGAGCCCACGGGCTCCGTTTTTAGTGCTGGGTTTTTAGCGCTGGGTTTTTAGCGATAAAGGTGTGGATGCATAAACGGGATCAGTGCCATGATCAAAGCTTGATGATACACGCTTGATCGCGTTAATCGGTGTCCGGTAAGCATACCGATGGCGCCCCCTTTTTGTTTTACATTTTGTTGGCTAAACATTCGATCCATCACATCACCGAGCTCCTCGCCTTGATGCAATGCCTTGAGCGCGTCTGGTGGAAGGGGAAGTGACGCTGAGCGTGCTTCGCCGTGCGCGTCGTCTTTTGCTATGATCATCCAAGCAAAGGTATGTTGGCCATCCAAGCCGGCTTCTATCCCCACATAATAATCGCCTTGATAACGTCCTTGTGCATGCCGAACCCGATTGCATGCGCCTGAATAGGTTTCTTTCTCTGTCATGGGTTGGTCGGCGACATCACTGGGTACGGACACGCCGGTAAACGTGAAGTCGGTATTGGGAAAAACGTCATAAAATGCTGCTTTAACGGCAGAAATCTTGGCAGGGTTTTGTGAGGTAACGATTACGTGGGTCATACGCCCTAGCGCTCCTTATCGTGTTGGTAGGCGCGCTGCAGTATACGCCAGCGTAAAGGTAAGCGCAGCATGCCTGTTATGCGACTCGCATCATTGGCTTGCGCCACTTCATTTAAGCCAATTCGCATTCCCTGATGCCCTTTGCGAGGCTGAGCAACATAGGTATTAAACCAGCGATCCCAGCAAGACAAATTAAAGCCATAGTTGGCATTGCACTCATGAAAACGAGTGGAATGATGAACGCGATGCATATCGGGCGTGACGACGATACGGCGCAGCCAGTCATCGAGACGCAGTGGTAAACGGACGTTGCTGTGGTTAAACATCGCCATGCTGCTTAATACGGTTTCAAACAGAATCACGCCTAAAACAGGGGCACCTAATAAGGCTACCAGTGCACATTTTATCGCCATTGAAAGCCAGATTTCGACGGTGTGAAAGCGCGCGCCAGTGGTGACATCAATATCCATGTCGGCATGATGAACCAAGTGTAATCGCCATAACCAAGGGAGCTCATGGAACAGCTTGTGTTGATACCAAATCGCCAAATCCATGACAATTAGCGTGAGGACTACCGTTGCCCAAAGCGGCAAAGAGAGCTGATTAAGCAGTCCCCACCCTGATTCATCGACAAGGCTGGCAACACCAACGGCTGAAAGCGGTGCCAGTAGCCGAAGCGTTAGCGTGTTAAACGCGGTGAGCGCAATATTGCCCCGCCAGCGTTCACGTCGAGTACGGGTTAACTGACGTTTGGGCCATTGCCACTCGGCGACCAGCATGATCACGAGTACGAGCACGAATAGACCAAGTCGAAATCCCGCTTCATGTGCTTCAATCCAGTTCATTATCGCTCCTTATTCGCCTTTATATTACGCGAAAAGCAGATAATACGTTTAGTCAAACAGCAAAAATTGCCGAAGTGGTTACGATGGTGGATGGGGCAGCATCAATAGATTTATGGTTGGGCATAGGCTCAGGGATTCTCTTATATTACACGCCTTGAATATGAATGTAACGTAAACGTTAATTTTGCTGGCCGTGTTCAACGAATTAGATTACTTGCTCTAAAAATTAGGCACAAGATCACGTTTATACTAATAGGCTGTTTCTATTAAGTTTGTTTCTTTTTACTAATGATGAGTATCTCATGAATGAGACATCTCTCGTTAGTGTAAAAAGGAATGATAAATGCACAAACATAGCTCTCTTGCGCTCATTATCGGCGCGCTCTTTCATACCTCCGGGGCTTGGGCGATGGCAAAAGTGCCTGAACCCGTTGAACCACCGACGGAACCAGACTCACAAGCCTGTATTGTGTTAACAGGAAGTGAACCTATCGATATTGGGCGCACCAGCGCCGAGCGCTGTCTACCGGGCGACGATCCTTTTACCGCAGAGCAATGGCATTTGCTAAATAGTGGACAGAATGCATTTGCTCGCGAAGGAGGGCAGCCAGGGAATGACTTAAATCTTTGGTGGGCTCATCGACAAGAGATTTTAGGCCAAAACGTCAATGTCGCCGTGGTTGATGACGGGTTAGAGATCGCGCACCCTGATCTAGTGGCGAATATGCGTGCAGGAAAATCTTACGATTTCGTTGATCGTGATGACGATCCGACGCCTGAAGGGTGGAGCAATCGAAATACAGCTCACGGTACTTCGGTGGCCGGTATTATCGCGGCGGCGCGTGATAACGGCTTGGGAGGGATGGGTGTTGCACCGCTTGCCAATCTACAAGGCTATAATTACCTGGCATATCAGAGCCAAAAAGCATGGGAGATCAGTCACGGGCGTGAAGGTTATTCAGATGATGTCCGAGTCTTCAATCAAAGCTATGGTGGCTCAGGGGTGCGCAGCTATCCTTATAGTGATGATCCTATGAGCTATGATGGTCGCCAAAATGCCCAATACAAGACAATGACCACGGAAGCTTTTGGTGGGCGTGGCGCAGTATTTGTTAAGTCAGCGGGAAATGGCTTCAGTCGCACCTCGTTTAACCGAGAGCGATTTGGCCCTGTGGGTAATAATGATGGATTGCCATGGCAAAACAGTAACCAGTCATCTAGCAACGCAAATTATTGGAATGTGACGGTCAGTGCCTTGAATGCAGATGGCAAACGATCGTCGTATTCTTCTGTCGGTAGTAACGTATTCTTGACGGCTCCAGGAGGCGAATACGGCACCAATAAACCCGCACATATCACCACAGATTTGACCGGTTGTACCATGGGCTATAACCGCAATGATCGTATTCCTTATGATTCGCATGACCTACACGGTGGCACTGAAATAGACAACACGTGTGACTTTAATAGTGTCATGAATGGCACATCATCGGCTGCACCAAACACCTCGGGTGCGTTCGCGCTACTAATGTCAGCCTATCCGAACCTTTCCCAGCGTGATATTCGCCATTTGTTAGCGACGACGGCTACACGTGTGGATACGAATAGTGATGATGTACGCTTAAGCTACCAAACGGCACAAGGGCAGACTCGCACTGTCACGGGACTAGAAGGTTGGCAACAAAACGCGGCAGATCGTTGGTATAGCCCAACCTATGGGTTTGGCTTAATTGATGTCAATGCGGCGCTTGAGGCGGCAAAGACGTATCAACCTTTGCCTGAGCAAGTGTTTACGGATTGGACTTGGTCTTATCACAACCAAAATGGTGACACAGGGCTACCGATTGCTGACGCAGGAGTAGCCGCCACCGCCGATAGCGTGCGAGTGACAGATGATCTCACTATTGAGGCGGTGCAAGTACGTAGCTTAATTGATCATAGCCGTATGTCCGATTTGTTGATCGAGCTCGAATCGCCATCTGGCACACGCAGCGTGCTTATGTCGCCGCGTAACAGCATGTTATCGAATGCGCTGGATAGCACTTATCCAGAGGGTTTTACCGATCACTTAATGCTCAGCCATAAATTCAATAGCGAAAGTTCAGCGGGTCAATGGACGTTACATGTTACTGACACCGATGGTGAAACACGTCAATACAGCTTGGGAGGGGAAGTGAAATCCCTACCCAATAACAGCGCTGATGGCAAACTAATGCAATGGTCATTGCGTGTTATTGGTCACCGCGGTTAATAGGAGAAAAGTATGAAAAAGTTAATTGCAGTAATCGCAGCGATGGGGCTGACAATGAGTGTCCATGCCGCTACGGTTGAATTAAATGGTGACCGCTATGTTGTGGTCGATACGGCCGATAATGCTCGCAATATGAATGGCGAGCAAATGGGGGTGATGGTCGGTGACAAGGTTGCCTTGTCTGCTCAGAGCACACCATTAACAGTCACTGGTTCTATTTTGGTGAAAGCGAGTCAAGCACGAGCGGGTCAACTCGCTGATCAATATGGTCTGGATCTGGTGAGCTATATGGATGGTGTCGCGCTGCTCGAAGCCAGCCCAGGTGTGAATGTATCGGCGCTGGAAAAAGCACTCAATCAATCACTCGAGACGCCGGTCAACCTTGAACTCAATCCTCAAAACCAACAGCCTCAGTAATTCGTGTACTGCTAGCCCGCCAATCACTGGCGGGCTTTTAATCGCATCCAACCAACGATTTTGTTACTAGATATTCCAGAATGTTCATAACTTTTACATGAGCTAAACGCCTCATCTTGCTATGATTTGCCGCCATTAAACCCCAATAAACTAGACAAAACATCAGCATGTAGACCCGTCTGCAGCGAGGGAAAAAACGATGTGGAAAAAAGTTAAACATTCTTTACCATTGCAAATTGCATTGGCAGCAGCACTGGCTTGGCTGGTGGGGACTGTATTTGGTCCCATAGAAAATGCGGAGCAGACCACTTGGTATCCATTGCTCATGTTGGCCAAAGTCAGTTATATCGGTTTACTGAAAGCCGTCGTCGGCGTGATGGTGTTGCTCTCGCTGCTGGAAGGGATCAGTAATATTGGCAACGTTGTCCGCTTAAAACGTCTCGGTGGTGCCACCCTTTTGTTCTACGGTTTTACCACCACCATAGCGATTATTCTGGGACTTGGCGCAGCGTTACTGATGCCAGAGTGGCAAACGCTTAACAGTGCGCCACCGGTGGATGAGAGCATCAGCTTTATCAATCAAGATGCGGCAGGAGCTGGCGCGATTGCCACCAAGCTTTTTAACATGGCGTTAGTGAATCCCGTTGAGGCGCTAAGCAGTGGTAATCTACTTGCGATTGTCGTTTTCACCATTTTATTTGGTATTTCACTGATTGTGGCTTTGCCGGAAAAACATCCGCTATTTGATACCATTCGTGGTTTAAACCAAGGTATTAACACGCTGGTGGCCGGAATCATCAAACTGGCGCCTTTCGCCGTTTTTGCGATTGTCTTTCAGTTTTCGCATCAAGGCGACAATGACTTATTTGGTCAGCTGTTTAGCTTCGCGGCTTTAGTGTTTGCTCTGACGATGGTACATGGCGTCATTGTATTGCCGCTGATCGCACGTGTCGCGGGAGGCGTTGGTTTTATCGCTTTATTTCGTGCAATCTCTGCGCCTCTGGCGATGGCATTTGCTACCTCATCAAGCGCGGCAACACTGCCGGTATCTATGCAGGCAGCCAAGGAAGAGCTCAAGGTCACCCCATCCACGGCGAGTATGGTATTGCCTTTGGGGGCGGTGATGAACATGGATGGCACCGCGCTGTTTGAAGGGATTGCTGCCGTGTTCCTTGCGCAATTGTTCGGGATTGATTTGTCTACGACCGGTATTGTGATGATCTTCATTATGGCGATGGTGTCGTCGGTGGGCGCGCCAGGGATGCCATCGGGCTCGATGTCTGGGATGCAGTTGGTGCTGCTGGCAGCGGGGATCCCACTTGAAGCCATCGCTATCTTGCTGATCATTGAGCGCCCGCTTGATACGTTCCGTACCGCAGTCAACGTGCAAGGTGATCTGATTGGCGCCACGGTTATCGATAAATGGCAAAAGCGTGTAGGTTAATCTTGCTACCGTTTAAACACTGCAGGCAAAAGGCAGTGAATTTGCCTGCAGTGTGGTGCGATTATTGAATAGTAAAACCTAGGTATGCTTGAAACTCGTTATTGTCAAAGATATCTTTATCACCTTTATTTCCTTTAGCATCTTTGAATTCCCAGTTAAATGCTTCGTAAGAAACACCTGCGTGCCAAGAGAAGTTTTCGTTAACTTCTTTTTTAAACTCAATTTCAGGCTGGATATGTGCATAGGCTATTGTGGTGTCTGAATCTGGTGTGTGGTAAGCCTCTACATAATTCTCAATATTAAATGAGAAACCTGAGACGAGCGGGAGTGAATAAGTTAAATAGTTCTCAGTACCAATTTGGTAATCGTATTCTTCTTCATCCGTATCATAGTAATCGAAGTTATACCAAGCCAGTTCTAGATTCCAGTTTTCAGATAGAGCACCTGACAGATAGAAGTTAGTTTCCACACCACTAATATTTTTTAGGCTCTCATCATTGTTGTTACCCAATTGTGCCCACAGCTCGATACCAAAGGAGAAATCTTTGCCACCAAGGGAGATGTCTTTACTCAAGTATGGGGCAATGATGTACTGCTTTTTATCCGAACTATCGGACTCATCGCTAGCTTTCCATGAGGCATCATAGCGGAATAAATAATACATAGTTGTATTAAAATCCCCTATAGTTCCTATGCCTTGGGCCAAACCAAACTGGGTGTCCCACCCTTCTTTTCTCGCCGCTCCCTCACTATCAATAAAATCTTTATCGACATCAAAAAGAAAGCTGACATCATCGCTTAATTTGTAAGAACCCTTACCTATCGTGACTTCTGTTTTTGTCAGGCCTTTTTCATAGTCGTTGACTTTGACTTCACTGGTCAGTGAACCTAATTCACCGGCAAAGCTTGTTGTGCTGGCAAGAGCCATGGCAGCGGCGAGCGCTGTTTTTTGGATTGTATTGCTCACTTTAAAGTATCCCTTCTTTAATATGTTACCGAGCACTGCCGCTTTATCATTATTCACCAAAAAGTAGGCGCTAATTTTTTGGCTATTACTTTCTGGTGACGGTATCTGTCCATACTTTTCAATACCGGACGACAGCCTATTCCTTGGCATTCACAACATTATTAGCGCCACAAGAAATGTGGTGGTGACTGAGGTGCGAATGTAGATTTATGCTAGCAATGCGTCAGTGCCATGACAATAGTGTTAATATTGAGTTAGTAGTCAGTTAGGTTTTTTGCTCTATTTTATATCTGTTCATTCGAGTCAATGACCATTCAGCTTTTGTTCAGGTCGAATAAACGGCTAAATAAAGATGAAAAAAGAGTAGTATTCGCTATGTAATAAAATATTTAGTAATCGATTACTCGATAAATAGGAGGTTTAACAGTGATAGAGGGATATGGAGTGGTTTTTTATGCATATTTTTTAACTTTAAATTTGCTTATAACGATTAAATACACAATTATTGGCATAATTAATCATTTTTTCTGAGGGTCTTATAAGTTGATAGACTGTCGTATGGTTGGCTATCGATAAACTTTATCGACAAACTCGGACGTCATGGCTGAAAGAAAAGCACTATAGTCCAACCCAAATGTGACGGTTTCACCGACCGCTAGCATTTTTTCTGGTGTCTCAACCATTAAATGATCACTGCATGATGAAACGATTGTCATGCCGCTGGGAGGATGTAATCCGTCAATACATACATCCTGTCGGCCTAAGGCAAGAATGGCCTGGTTGACCTGACCTCTATTTTGTAGGCTGATGGTTTCACCAAAGGCATTAACGCCTCGTTTTCCCCATGGATATGAGGGTTTTTGGCTCGACTCTATGACCTCGGCTGTTAATGTGATCGCTGTGGATGATAAGCCCGATATTTGTGGCTGATTTTTTGGGACTAGGCCTAAAAATATTGCTTCGCCAAGCCGTAAATGGTTAATACGGGTTTGGCCTTGATGGGCGAGTACCCAATTAATCGAGCCCGAGTTACCGCCCGAAATGATGTCTAGCCTTATCGAAAACGTCGTCTCGATGTGTTCAGCAAGATCCGATAAAAGCTGCATATTGATATCGTCTGGCTCAACACCGTAGCGGCAGGTTAAATTCGTACCTATGCCTTTGAGTGTAATGTTGGGCAGTTTAATGACATCGTTGATCAGATTAATAAGGTTGTCGGGCATGGCACCTTCTCTTAAATCTCCCAGCTCAACCATAATGATGATCTGGTGAATACGATTACATCGCCCAGCGGCGTCAGAGAGTTTTTGGATCACGGCAATTTCAGTATTCAGACTGATATCGCAGTCAATGACGACGCGCTCTATTTGGCTTAGCATCGGGGAACGTATTAATAGAGTGGGTACCGTGACACCTGCCTCTCTCATCCGTTTTATATTATCTACTCTTGAGTCAGCGAGCATCGTTGCGCCGGCATTAATGAGCGTATTATAGGGTGGCCCAAACAGCTTTTGATCACGGGAGTGACAGTCACGCCTTTTAAAGTCAGTTGTTCAATCAGCCGTTGGGTGTTGAGGGATATTTTAGCGCAATCGAGTTCTATTTTTGGGTAGCTCACTGCTTTGCTTCAATTTTATCTTCTAGCAGTGGGAACGCTGAAAGTAGGATCTGTACTAATTGCTCTTTCGGTTGCGATAAGGGATCGGTGACCGGGAGTTTAAGTTCATGTGTATACGCATTGATATAAGATAAAGTCTCTCCCATCGACATCCCCTCGTGGTTGAGAGTGATCCCAATGACATGCGTATTGGAAAATGTTTCGATCAGGTTAATTTCGCTTGCGAGCGTCGGTATCGCCATGTTGGGAAAATCGACACGATACAGGCGTTTCGGTGCATGCTGTAAGATAACTGCGGTCGGGCAACTTCCTCGCAGTATGAATGAGCTCGTGGAAAAGGCTGGATGACTCAGAGCACCTTGGCCTTCCACTAAAATAATATCTGGGTTTTCTTGGGTGTAGGCATCGACGATCACGGCCTCTAATTCGCCAGCACAAAATTGAGAAGGAACAGCATCGAGTGCCACACAATAACGTTCACCCTGAATAATACCGGTTTGTCCGGTGGCGATCATGACGACGTTTAACCCTAGCTTTCTGAGCTCTTGAGCCAATATTGTCGTAGTGGTCCGTTTCCCGAGCGCACAATCTGTTCCCAAAATAGCGACAATGGGACAGGTCACACTATGGACTTGTCCAGTAAATGTTTTTAACGCCTCTTTTTTCTTGGGTTTGCGAATATCCAGTATGTGGACGTTGTTCTTCTTGCTCGCATCAACAAAAATGGCATCGTCATTGAGAAATTCATGTAAACCATTAACGATATTGAGCCGTTTTGACATGGCGTCGAGGATGACATTTTTATCTAAATCAGACAGTAAGCCTGTGGACGGCGCGACACCAAAAATAAAATAATCTGGTCGTGTAGACTCATGATGTAAAGCCTCTTCGAGGTCGGCGAAAATAGGGATGTTATTTTTGGTTTTGTCGAGAACGTCGCCCGCGTCTTTGTTTGCAAGGGAGCTGTCTATAACGGAGAGAATACGATATTTTTGAGAGTGTCGGACAAGACCATTGGCAGTTTTCCCATCAATTTTACCAAAATGACCTTCACAATAAACAATTGCCGTCGGGGTTAATGCCCCTTGGCTCTCGATTAACCTCTCTTGGCTCTCGAGTAATGTTTCTTGGTTATCGAATCGAGTCGTTGGTGATGCTAAATCGACGTCTTCGTGCGACGTTTTACCTGCTACTAATCGAGTTGGAGTGTGTGCTGATTTTGGTGATACGGACATTATTGAAGCCTGGTTAGGCTTAGAAGGGCCGCTAAGGATTGCCGAGTCTTTCGCCCAGTAAAGAAAAGAGCTCCTACTAAGCTGTAGGAGAGAACTAAACAGTAGCACAGTTTCTGAGAAGGCAAAGGGTTATTTGTTTAGGGACGAGTTTTTAGGCAATAAAAAAGACGCCCTAAGGCGTCTTTTCCAATCGATTGGTGGAGCTGGCGGGAGTTGAACCCGCGTCCAGAATCAGTCTAACCGATGGCGCTACATGCTTAGTTTGTCTTTAGTCTCGTCAGAGTGCTGCGGACAAACACGCCACACAAAGACATACCCAACTTATGTTTAACGCTTCAGCTCTTGGGTCAAAGCCTCCACGCGATCCTGTTTGGTTTTGACTATCCTGATTCCCCGTCCTACAGGCGAAGGCTAGAGAGGATAGGCACTCAGCAGGTTATTAAGCTGCTAGTGCGTAGTTTTCGTCGTTTGCGACTATTTTTTTGCGGCTTTTTACGAGGCCAACCGCCCCTCGGCATGCTCCACGGGCCTTCTCAATCCTGTCGAATCCTGAATCAGCCCCAGAGTGTTGCGGCAGAGTCTAACACATTGATCTGCCGCGTCAACGATTACCGCGCTGAGTGTTTCATGATCCTGGATTTTTGACGCTGCCAGTCTCTGTCTTTCGCGGTATCACGTTTATCGTGTAATTTTTTACCTTTCGCTAAGCCTATTTTGAGCTTAGCAAATGATTTTTTCCAGTATAAAGACAATGCCACCACGGTGAAACCGTCTCGATTAACCTTACCCAGTAAGGTATCAAGCTCCCGCCGTTTGAGCAAGAGCTTACGGGTGCGCTGTGGATCAGCGACCACATGCGTGGAGGCGACATTCAGCGGGGTGATCGTTGCCCCGAACAAAAAGGCTTCCCCGTCTTTGAGCAACACATAGCTTTCGCTGATATTGGCTTTGCCCGATCGAAGTGCTTTCACTTCCCAACCTTGCAGCTCTAGCCCCGCTTCGAAGTCATCTTCAATAAAGTACTCAAAGCGTGCTTTTTTATTCAGCGCAATGGTGTTGCTATTTGCTTTGTTCTTTGCGTTTTTCTTAGCCATAGTCCGCGCATTATAAAGGCGATGTGTCGAAGAATGAAAGGATTATCGCATGCTGTTAGACAAACCGCATGACTTTCTTAGATATGCTAGCCGCTAACATTGGTGAAAGGCGACCTCAGTGGTATTATCTCGCGGTTAACTTTAAGGAGTCCCTATGCCGCAAATCATCCGCTCGGCTTTAGTGCCGTTCAGTGCTGAGCAAATGTTTGCCTTGGTGAACGATGTTGAAGCGTACCCCGAGTTTTTGCCCGGATGTGTGAGCACTCGATTGATAGAGCACACAGACTCAACCATGGTCGCTTCACTGGACGTGGCCAAAGCGGGCATAAAGAAGACGTTTACAACAAAAAATTACTTAACCGACAATGCGCGTATTGATATGACCTTAGTTGACGGTCCGTTTAAGCGTTTAAGTGGGGGGTGGCAATTTACGCCGTTGTCGAGTGATGCGTGTAAGATAGAGTTAAACCTTGAGTTTGAATTCACTAACCGTCTGGTGGAAGCAGCGTTTGGGCGCATTTTTAGTGAGTTAACCAGCAGTATGGTAAAAGCGTTTACAGAGCGAGCGAAAGCGATTTATGAGTGAAGAGACTCTGGTGCATGTGGAAGTGGTGTATCCGCTACCGAATGAGCAACGCATCTTTAATTGTGTCGTTAAGGCTGATACAAGTGTTGAAGAGATTATCCGCCAGTCGGGTATATTGAGCGCGTACCCTGACATTGATTTGTCCACCAACAAAGTGGGTATTTTTAGCCGACCGGTGAAGCTTGACGCGCAAGTAAGAGAGGGTGATCGGATTGAGATCTATCGGCCACTCCAAGCTGATCCGAAGGAAATTCGCCGCCGTCGAGCTGAACGAGCGAAGCAAGAGGGCAAGGCCGATCCTGTGACAGGTGGACGGGTTGATACCAAGCGTAAGCGCTAACCGTCGAACACCGATGCTTGGCCTTGCTCAAGCGATAAATAATCACAGTAAAGGCGCCGATATCCGGCGCCTTTTAACGAGCCAATGGCTGTCACTGCTTATTGCACAGCCTCAAAAAACTGGTCGCCCGGCTCATAGTCACCACTCATGCTGACTAATTGATTATTATCATCAAACGAGAGCACTAAATCTTTTTGCGTTGGATCTTGGTGGCCCGGCTGTTGCCACTGTACGAAGTACCAAGTGTTTGGGTAGCCAGACTCAACCAACATCGGTGGGCCGAGAAGGAATTTGACCTGCTCTTTCGTCATGCCAAACTTCAATGAGTCTACGGCCTTTTCTTCAATATAGTTGCCTTGATTGATATCTACACGATAAACCAGTTTTTCGGCATAAGAGCAACCCATAATGGCAATCGCCATTAGAGAGGCAACGGCGGCTTTTTTCCAACCCATAGTTAATATCTTCACTGTCTCGTTGAGGGCAAATCACGTCACTCAGTACGTTTTGCAAGCGGTGCCTGCGGTGCAWAGCGCGTCGAGTATAAACAAGCAGAGAATATATGTAAAAAACCTGCCAACGACTAGCGTTTGGAGGGTCATAACGTGAAAAAGTTCGCAATGGGAAAAGAAATAACCGAGGAAAGTGAACGTTGCACACTTCCCTCGAGCAAGCATGTGATCAATGCTGTGTTTTTTTAAGCCGCAATGAGCAGATCTTCGGCATTCGCTAAAGTACGCTCGGTAATTTCACTGCCACCAAGCAAACGGGCCAGCTCATTAATACGGGCCTGGTAATCGAGTGGGTACATGCGAGTGGTCGTCGTGCCTTGGTCAGTCTCTTTGGCGACAAACATTTGTTGATGACCACAGCCGGCAACTTGTGGCAAATGGGTGACACACATAACTTGGGTCGATTCGCCAAGCTGACGTAATAATTGACCCACAATGGCGGCGGTTGGCCCGCTAATACCGACATCAACCTCGTCAAAGATAAGGCTAGGTGTTTCCACTTTTTGTGCTGTAATCACTTGAATAGCGAGGGAGATCCGCGATAGCTCACCACCTGATGCGACCTTTGCGAGTGGTTGTAAAGGCTGGCCGGGGTTGGTCGAGACCAAAAATGCGACCGCATCGCCGCCTAGAGGACTTAGGTGGGTCTGTGCTTTATTTTCGACTTGGATTTCAAAACTGCCGTGTTCCATGCTGAGCTGATGCATGCTTTGGGTAATGAGTTTATTGAGCTCTTTGGCATAACGACGACGGCTTTTACTGAGCTTTTCTGCTGTGTCTAAACAGTCTGCGAATTGCTTGTCGACTTCGGCTTGAAGCTGCTCAATGGCCTCATCATTGTGCGCGAGTTTTTCTAGCTCCGTTATCAACTGTTGATGTGTGCTATACAGCACCTCTGGTTGAACATGGTGTTTGCGTGACAAACTCATAATGGTAGCCATGCGTTGATCTAAATATTGTAAACGCTGCGGATCCATGTCGAGTTGATCAAGATAACGAGCGATCTCCTGACTGGTTTCTTGAGTTTGAATTCTAGCTTCTTCGAGCATTTCAGCCAGTGGAGAGAAGTGATTGTCTAGTGTCGCTAATTCATTCAAACGTTGTTGCGCAGCAGTTAGTAGGCCAAGTGTATTGCTTTCTTCGCCATCGCAGAGCAGATCAACCACTGCTTGGCTTGTCATCGCGATATCACCACTGTTGGATAAGCGTTTATGCTCTTCTTCAATTTGCTGATATTCGTCTTCACCAAGCGCAAGTTCATTGAGTTCGCCCACTTGATACTCAAGCAGCTGTTGTTGCGCCTCAATATCGTCCTTTTTCTTTATCAGTGCTTTTAGCTCATTTTTTGTGCGACGCCAACGTTGATAGCGCGTTGCCATTTTATCGATCAACGATTGATGACCCGCATATTGGTCAAGCAACGTAATTTGGTGCTCAGGGCGTAACAGTTGTTGATGTGCATGTTGACCGTGAATGTTGATCAAAAGTTGCCCAAGTGCTTTTTGCTGAGAAGCAGGAACCGGATTGCCATTGATATAAGCGCGTGACCGCCCTTCTTTAGTGATTACGCGTCTTAAAATACAATCGTCACCGTCTTCTAATTCGTTATCTTGTAACCAGCGTCGCGCCGCACTGTTTTGTTCCAAGGTGAAGCTGGTCGATATTTCAGCGCGCTTTTCCCCTGGGCGCACCATATTGGCATCGGCGCGGTCACCTAAGCATAAGCCTAGCGCATCAATAGAAATAGATTTACCTGCCCCGGTCTCACCGGTTATCGCCGTCATGCCTTTACTAAACTCCAACTCCAAGGATTTAACGATGGCAAAGTTTTGAATGGTTATATCGGCTAACATAGGAAAACACCTGTATCTATCAACAACTGTGTATAGATACAGTATATACTGTTTTTTCATCCAGTGAATACTGTTCAGTGAGAATTATTGTGAATGGGATGAGGCGCACAAAAAATGGACAAAAAGTGGCTGGCCTGTTTTGCATACCAACAGGAAGAAGGAAAATAACGTTGATATGAAAAAACAGCCGCGTCAGAACAGCTTTGAAGACCAACCCAGCTTTTTACGTAACGTATTGTAATAATTATAGTCTTTGGGGTGAATGAGTTTGAGTGTGGCGGGGCTTTTGTAAATATGGACCTCATCGCCCGGATTCACTGGCAAAGAAACTTGCCCATCACAACTGACTTCCAGTGTGCCGCGGTTATCGGGAGACACTAATAATTTAATCCGGCGATTACCATCTACCACCAAAGGCCGGCTTGATAGGGTATGGGGGAACATAGGGACTAAAGAAATAGCGTTGAGGCTGGGGGATAAGATGGGGCCGCCACCTGATAAGCTATAGGCTGTTGATCCCGTCGGCGTTGAAATAATGATCCCATCTGAGCGCTGCGAAAAGGCGAAATGCTCGTTAATATAGACCTCAAACTCAATCATGTGAGCCACTTGCCCTGGGTGTAAAACGGCCTCGTTGAGCGAAGCATTATGGCTTTTAACCTGATCGTGACGATGGATCTCTGTCTCAAGCAAAAAGCGGTCTTCTTCCATGTAGTCGCCACTCAAAACGGCATCTAGGGCATTTTCAAAGGCATCGGGATCCAGGTCAGTCAAAAAGCCTAAATTACCGCGGTTTACACCAATCACTTTTATATCGCTTCGTGACAGTACGCGGGCGGCGCCGAGCATATTACCGTCGCCACCGATAACGATCGCGAGATCAGCGTGCTGACCAATATTAACCAAATCCAGATAGTGCGCGTCGGGTAGCCCTAAATTGGTACT
This sequence comes from Salinivibrio sp. AR647, assembly GCF_001995415.1. Classification (NCBI taxonomy): domain Bacteria; kingdom Pseudomonadati; phylum Pseudomonadota; class Gammaproteobacteria; order Vibrionales; family Vibrionaceae; genus Salinivibrio; species Salinivibrio sp. AR647. Next base: position 60,007 of record NZ_MUFE01000014.1, read on the forward strand.
CAAGCGTGTATCAATGCACACCTCGTAACCGCGCTCGGTGAGCCAATGATAAAGGCCGATGTGTGTATTCACCGCGTCTGGGTTGCGAGGTTTACCAATTAAAGCAATGCGCTGGAATGGTGTCGACATAATCAGGATCCCATCGTTATTTGTGCCCAGTATAACGCGGTAAAAAAAGGATTGTCGTGATTTGCGTTATGTGGGCGGTTGAATCATAAAGATTCATCCCCATAATACTTCCACAATCAAGTTAAACAGTCCCAGTGCGCGCTGGGCAATGCCATTTGTGTCGGAGTGATCATGAGCGAAGAACAGAAAGTTAAGCAAGAGCAAGAAGCGATGAAAGATGCGCAAGCTGCTGAAGGCAAAGATGCAGAGCAGACGGTTGAGCAACAGGCAAGCGGTAGTGCAGACATTGAGCAAGAGGAAACCGAAGCCATGATTGCACGCATTACAGAGTTAGAAGCAGCACTTGAAGCCAGTGAAGCCAAAGTGCAAGAGCAACAAGACAGTGTGCTTCGTGCCCGTGCTGACGTAGACAATATGCGTCGTCGCTCAGAGCAAGAAGTAGAGAAAGCGCGAAAGTTTGCACTGGAGAAGTTTGCCAGTGAGTTGCTGCCAGTTATCGACAACCTTGAGCGTGCTGTCGAGATGGCGGATAAGGAAGATGAATCGATCAAGCCCATGGTTGAAGGGGTAGAGCTGACGCTAAAAACCATGATGGATACCATTGATAAGTTTGGTTTGAAAGCGATTGACCCACAAGGCCAACCTTTTAACCCTGAGCTTCACCAAGCGATGACGATCCAAGAAAGCACTGAGCATGAGCCAAACACCGTAATGATGGTGATGCAAAAAGGCTATGAGTTAAATGGTCGCGTGGTACGTCCAGCGATGGTGATGGTATCGAAAGCCGCACAAGGCAACGTCGACGAAAAAGCGTGATTTTAATAAGGGCATAGCATCAATAGTTAATTTGTTACTCCGCTTGTGATACGTGAGTGACGAACACGGATTTTTTTGCTGCTAGCCCTTGAAAAGTGTCGTGCTGCCCTTATTTAAACGGCAGCAACAAATAAAAATTTGCGGTGAGGGGGTTGAACCTCTCACAGTTACCCCCACATAAAGGGTAACGAACTACAGCCACAGAACGAATTTCGGAGAGCACCAGATGGGTAAAATCATTGGTATTGACTTGGGTACAACCAACTCATGTGTCGCCGTACTAGACGGTGAAAAAACGCGCGTAATTGAAAACGCAGAAGGTGATCGTACAACGCCATCCGTTATCGCTTACACACAAGATGGTGAAACACTTGTCGGCCAGCCTGCGAAGCGCCAGGCAGTGACAAACCCAGAAAACACCCTATACGCGATTAAGCGTCTGATCGGTCGCCGCTTCGAAGATGAAGAAGTACAGCGTGACATCAGTATCATGCCTTTCAAAATTGTGAAGGCAGATAACGGTGATGCTTGGGTTGAAGCGAAAGGCCAAAAAATGGCCGCGCCACAAGTGTCAGCTGAAGTGTTGAAGAAAATGAAGAAAACCGCTGAAGACTTCCTCGGCGAAGAAGTGACTGGCGCGGTAATCACTGTTCCTGCTTACTTTAATGACTCTCAGCGTCAAGCGACTAAGGATGCTGGTCGTATTGCGGGACTAGAAGTTAAACGTATTATCAACGAGCCTACAGCGGCAGCATTGGCTTACGGCCTTGATAAGAAAGGTGGCGATCGCACTATCGCGGTTTATGACCTAGGTGGTGGTACGTTCGATATCTCTATCATCGAAATTGATGAAGTCGATGGTGAGCAAACCTTCGAAGTACTGGCAACCAACGGTGACACCCACTTGGGTGGTGAAGACTTCGATAACCGTTTGATCACCTACTTGGTCGACGAATTTAAGAAAGAGCAAGGCATCGATCTGCGTCAAGACCCGCTCGCGATGCAGCGTGTCAAAGAAGCGGCTGAGAAAGCGAAGATTGAACTGTCTTCTGCGCAGCAAACAGACGTGAACTTGCCTTATGTGACTGCGGACGCAACCGGTCCTAAGCACATGAACATCAAGATTACTCGTGCCAAGCTGGAATCACTGGTTGAAGATCTGGTTCAACGTTCACTCGAACCAATGAAAGTGGCCCTGGCTGACGCCGAGCTGTCTGTTGATGAAATCACGGATGTTATCTTGGTCGGTGGTCAAACCCGCATGCCTATGGTTCAGTCAAAAGTTGCAGAGTACTTCGGTAAGGATGCACGTAAGGACGTGAACCCGGATGAAGCGGTTGCAATGGGTGCGGCTGCACAGGGTGGTGTACTGTCTGGCGATGTTAAAGACGTACTACTGCTTGACGTTACGCCACTATCGCTAGGTATCGAAACCATGGGCGGTGTGATGACCAAGCTGATTGAGAAAAACACGACAATTCCAACTAAGGCGAATCAAGTGTTCTCAACCGCTGAAGACAATCAAAGCGCGGTAACGATTCATGTGATCCAAGGTGAGCGTAAGCAAGCCATGCATAACAAATCACTGGGTCAGTTTAACCTAGAAGGTATTCAGCCAGCGCCACGTGGCACGCCACAAATTGAAGTGACTTTCGACTTGAACGCGGATGGTATCTTGAACGTGTCTGCGGCTGATAAGCAAACCGGTCAAGAGCAGAAGATCACCATCCAAGCGTCTGGTGGCCTAAGTGATGAAGACGTTGAGAAAATGGTACAAGAAGCAGAAGCTAACAAAGAAGCGGACAAAAAGTTCGAAGAGTTAGTCACTGCCCGTAACCAAGCTGATCAGCTCATTCATGGTACACGCAAGCAAATGGACGAAGCGGGTGACAAATTGCCTGCTGAAGACAAAGAGAAGATCGAAACAGCTATCTCTGAGCTGGAAACCGCACGCAACGGTGAAGATAAAGAAGACATCGATGCGAAGGTTCAAGCACTGGTTGCGGCTTCATCAAAACTGATGGAAATTGCCCAGCAGCAAGCTCAAAATGAGCAGGCGCAGCAAGACGCCGGTGCCGATTCAGCAAAACAAGACGACGACGTTGTTGATGCTGAGTTCGAAGAAGTTAAAGACGACGACAAGAAATAAGCGAAAGCACTGTCGTTAATAAGCACGGGCGTAGGGGAGCGATCTCCTTCGCCCGTCGTTTTATCAAACAGTGATTTGAACGTCTTTGTTTTGTTGACGTAAACAGGTGCAGTCAGACCATGTCTAAAAGAGATTTATATGAAGTGCTCGGCTTAAGCCGCGATGCAAGCGAGCGCGATATTAAAAAGGCCTATAAGCGGCTGGCGATGAAGTATCACCCAGACCGCAATAAAGGCGATGATGCCGACGAAAAATTTAAAGAAGTGAAGTTGGCATACGAAATACTGACCGATCCGCAAAAACGTGCAGCCTACGACCAATATGGTCATGCAGCCTTTGAACAAGGTGGCATGGGAGGCGGCGGCTTCGGCGGTGGCGGCTTTGGCGGCGGTGGTGCTGACTTTAGCGATATTTTTGGTGACGTATTCGGCGATATATTCGGCGGAGGTCGTCGCGGTGGTCAGCAACGCGCACAACGTGGTGCCGATTTACGCTACAACATGGAGCTAACGCTTGAAGAAGCGGTCCGTGGCGTCAGCAAAGAGATCGAAGTGCCCACCTATGTCGGCTGTTCGACGTGTGATGGTAGTGGTGCGAAACCGGGGACTAAGAAGCAAACCTGTGGGACCTGTAACGGTATTGGCCAAGTACAAATGCGCCAAGGTTTCTTTGCGGTTCAGCAGGCCTGCCCAACGTGTCACGGCAGCGGTACCATTATCAAAGACCCTTGTAATAGCTGCCACGGTCAAGGTCGCGTCAAAGAGACCAAGCACTTGAATGTGAAAATCCCAGCAGGGGTTGATACAGGCGATCGTATTCGCTTATCAAGTGAAGGTGAAGCGGGAGAAAATGGTGCGCCAGCGGGCGACTTATACGTTCAAGTACACGTTCGTGAACACCACATTTTCACCCGAGATGGCAACAACTTGTATTGTGAAGTACCGGTGAGTTTCACCATGGCCGCGCTAGGTGGCGAGGTTGAAGTGCCTACCCTTGATGGCCGTGTAAGCTTAAAAGTGCCAGCAGAAACGCAAACAGGACGCATGTTCCGTATGCGCGGTAAAGGGGTGCAGTCTGTTCGTGGCGGCGGTATGGGTGACCTGATCTGTAAGATGGTTGTCGAAACGCCAGTGAACTTAAGCAGCCGTCAAAAAGAGCTTCTACAAGAGCTAGAAGAGTCTTTTAGTGGCACTGAAGCGAAAAAACACAAGCCAAAATCAGAGGGCTTCTTTGACGGTGTCAAAAAGTTTTTTGATGATTTAACCGGATAAGCAACTGGGCCTCGTGCATACGGGGTAGCCAGTATTGAATCCTCAGTCATCATAGAAAGGCCAGCTCTGTGCTGGCTTTTTTTATGCCTGACGAAAACGTATTTGTTGATCGAACATGCGGTAAAGGACAAGATGCATTTGATGAGGTCGACGTTATCAGTCCGTTCGCATGGAGGACCAAGGTAGCACATGCGTCATCGATTTTGGGGGAACTTGTTCGAGGGTGAGCAAGGATCTTATAGGCTGCCTTCCCACCTTGGATTTCGAACCGATAATCCGGTGAGAGCTGACAATCCGCACATAGCGCCTCTTCTAACTTAGCGACATCTGATACCGACGGATATTGCTCAGCCATCGTAAATTGCTGCTCTACCCACGCTTGTAACTGAATTAAATGTCGAGTCGCCGCTTGCCGCGTCTGTCGTTGTTGGTGCTCGGCATAGCTGGGGATGGCAATCCCTGCAAGTGTTGCGATGATGGCCAGTACAAGCATCATTTCGATCAGTGTCACGCCATGTTGTAAATAGCGACAAAAATATAAACGCATTTCTACGTGCCCCTCGAAGACTCAATCACCAAACGCATACAGAGCTTATGAGAGTGGTAGTCTGCGCTCAATCGGCAGGCGGCGATCTTGGGAGGCAGTATGCGTTTTCACCGTACCCAATTCACGCCAAGTAGGCTACAGCAACATGGCGTAACATTGATTGAATTATTGATTGTATTGAGTGTGTTAGCGGTTATTTGTGCCATCGCATTTCCTAGCTTTACCTATTCACGCCAAGTGGCCGTGATGGCCAGTCGCAGTGCAGAGCTGGCAAGCTTATTCCAACTGACTCAAAGTCGTGCGATCAATCAGAGCCAAGCATATCGTCTTATTTTGCATCAAGACGAAAATACGCAATGCATTATTGCTCAACCGGTCAACGAAAAAGCGAACAGTGTGAGTAGAACGGGCGCGATGGCTAAAATATCGTGTCAACAAACCGCATCAGCTATGGTAAGGCTACCTAAAGCAATTCAATTAAAAAAGAAAGTGAGTGAGGAGTGGGTGTTATTGCCTGACGGGGATCTATTTACTATCGATTTTCGCACACAGCGACCCAGTCATAATCTCACGCTTGGTCTAAGCCACGATCTTGCCAGCACACCGGATTACATTGTCACCGTCCGCCAGTACCTTGGCTTTGATGTTTGTCCGTGGCGGGAGGTAGCCAGTGCGTGCAGCTAACTGTAAAGGCCATTCATTGGTTGAACTCTTAGTGGGGCTGACGGTGAGTATGATAGTCACCATCGCGGCACTGGCGGTGATGACAACAGCGACGGCGACACAAACGCGTCTGGATAATAAAACGTTTTTGTCTTTAGAAATGAGTCGCCTTCTTTCCTTTATGGAGGCGGATATTCGCCGTGCAGCCCTCTGTTATCAATGCGGCAGGACTTCCCCTTACGTGTTTAAAAGCGGAGATGAGGCGCACATTGTGTTAATTGATGAAGTGCCTGAGCAATCTAGCGGGCAATGTTTGCGATTTGCGTACCAACAAGGGCGTACTCACTCCACGCAAACTATTGATAAAGACGATGCCAAAGGATTTCGTTTCGATGCCGAATCACAGGCGATAGAGGCTTATGAAAATCACCAAGACACCAAAAATTGGTCATGTGAGTCAGGGTACTGGCGAGATATTTCATCCCGAGTATTGAAGGTAACGCATTTAGCCTTTTCTCGTGATGAGACGCGGACGGAGACAGGGCGACGTATTACCGCGTTAACTATCGAACTCTCCGCCTCATTAAAACGTCAACCTAGCGAAAGTGAACAAGTGTCGAGAACCTTGGTTTTAGCTAATACGGTTGTTTCACCATGAAATACATCAGAAAACATAAGTACGACCAAGGCATAGCAACGCTTGCGGTGGTTGCGAGTGTTGCACTGATTGCACTTCTCATTGTGTTAGGAGTCAGTCGACGTGCGGTTAATGATATCCAACAGACGCAAGCGAGAGTCAAAACCGAGCAATCACTTTCTAAAGCTTGGGCCGCTCTCGACTGTGCGGTGGCTAAAATTCAACATGATGGCATTGAGTTATCCAACAATGATATCGCCAAAGCACTAGAACAACTTTCTCCCTGTCAAAACGTCGCGCAAAGTCAATTATGGTTGGCACCATGGCAAAACAGTGAGCGCGGAATGTGGCATCTTTACGCGACTCATGCACAGCAACAAGTCGGGGTGACTCTGGCAAAAGCCACCGGCGCGCGAAGGAGTTCGTTTGTCACTTCTGGATCCGCCGCGTTTTACGGTGGCAATACATGGCGACCGGTAAAAGGAAAAAAGCGAGAGGATGGTTTATATGAATGCCATTCAATTATGGCGGGGGGCGATGTCATGATTCGTCCGCGCACGCTCGGTGAGAATCAGTCAAAGAGTTCAGAGAGCTCAGAGAGCTCAAAGAATGAAGAGGAAAAAAGTCAAAACAGATTTACCGTTCGCTTAGATGGTAGCGATGAGTGCGCCCCCGAATATAAAACGGAGGTTAGCGACTACACAGTGGCAGATAGTCGCGATGAAACCGGCGCGCGACTAAAAAAAGATGTGCAAACCAACGTTGAGAATATGGACTTGTTCAACGATTACTTTGGTGTCCCTCGCGCGCAGTGGGAAACAGTCAGAGAGCAATTTGAGCGACAAGGCGGTTTTGTTGTTAATACCCAAGATGATCCGTCGTTATGTTATGAAACTCTATTGAATGCAGTCGCTAGCAGTAAACACAGAGAGAGAGCGAATGCAAAAGTCTGGGTGGATGGGCCTTGTGATCTAAGCCGAGAGGGTTTAAAGGCGTTACCAAGTGAACCTCCGATTTTACTGGTTGTGCAAGATGGCATTGTGGCGCTGCGTGGTGCGATTAAACCCTTTAAAGGAGTGGTATATCAGTTTAACACCGATAATCTGAATGCGAGAGAATTTGCTGAGCAATGGGGGATGACCATCTCCGAATCTGGCGGGATGTCTTGCTCTCACGACGATAGTAATATCCAAGAACTTTGCGAAATGATCACATCAACTGTCAGCAATCCTGATCAAGCAAGCCGTGTCCCTTTTTGGTTTCACGGTAGTTTCATCACCAAAGGCGCATTTATTACTGATGTGCCGGATGGCCATTCCGTGGTGTATGGTTCATTTCAACCAACCTATAGTGATGAAACGGTACAGCAGAGTTTTAAAGGTCTTAAGCAGTGGCGTCCAGTCGGTAATAGCTATCATGACATCAAACCGCCTTATGATGAGGGATAGCATGTTGCGAGCGCGAGGTTTTTCCTTTATCGAAATATTGATTGCGTTAGTGTTAGTAGCGGTAACGGGCGCAGGTATTTATACACTCACTGTCGATATTCAAGCTAAGCAACACAATGCGCGCTTGGCAGAAGGGGCTATGCATGTTGCTAGTAACCAACTGGCGCATTGGCGTTTAATGAACACGGATACGCCCTGCAGTGCAAGCCATACTGCAGTCATGAGGTTGAGCCGTTTAGCAAGATGCTTGATAGATACTGAAGATACTGGTTACCAACTGGCAGTGACTGAGATTAAAAATGTGCTCACCGATGATGGCGGTGTTTATGCGAAAACACTCGTATTAGAAGTTCGCTGGCAAGATGACCGAAATAAGGCACAGACGCTGAGATTTTACTTCACAGGGTCAACGCTTCGACACCAAGGTATGTAATAAGCGTCTATGAGCGCCGCAAACGAGTGAGTTACCACCCGTTTGATTGGTTTTTAATCGCTTGTGCTGTTTTTATCAAAAACCCCTTGCGCCAAAAAATTACCTCTCTATAATGCGCTCTCGTTGGCACGGCAAGCCGAGCTAACAACGGCAATACAGACAAGCAAAACAAAATGCTTGACTCAATGCCAAAGTGGCGTATTATGCCACTCCCGCTCAACGATGAGCGGCGCTCTTTAACAATTTGACCTATGCAATCTGTGTGGG
>NZ_MUFE01000015.1:0-57839 GCF_001995415.1 Salinivibrio sp. AR647
AGGACATCGCCAGGCTCTCATTATCTAATTAGCGCTTAGTATTAGGCTTTAGTTAGCAAAAATTTAAGCATCAAAGCAATTAAGTGTAAGACTTTGATGAGACAGAATTGGTGCGGAGTGGTAGTTCAGTTGGTTAGAATACCGGCCTGTCACGCCGGGGGTCGCGGGTTCGAGTCCCGTCCACTCCGCCACTACTTAGAAACCCTAGCTGAAAAGCTGGGGTTTTTTGCGTTTAAGCTCCCCTGAGCCTGACGTCTTGGTCGCGGCACTTGCAGTGCGCGTTGACTCCCGTCCACTCCGCCACTACTTAGAAACCCTGCTAAATTTAGTAGGGTTTTTGTTATTGGGCGACCAGACAGATCGCTTTATAAATAAGCGATTAAACGTTTGACTAGTAATTGATGGTGGTAATTTGTCGCGAGATCGCTACAATAGGCAACTATCTACAGGGGTATAGCTCCAACTGGCAGAGCAGCGGATTCCAAATCCGCGTGTTGGGGGTTCGAATCCCTCTACCCCTGCCAAATATTAAAGCATCGACATCGTCGGTGCTTTTTTTGTATGTGAACATGCAAACCACAAAAAATCGTGTTGGGGGCTGGGCCGCCAGTCCGATCGAATCCCTCTACCCCTGCCAAATATTAAAGCATCGACATCGTCGGTGCTTTTTTTGTATCTACTGTCTGTAGTAGTACCACGCCTTTCTTCCCTTTTTCTTCCTCCTGTTTCTTGTTCACATGTCGCGGTATGATGAGTTTTTACCAATCGAAAGGAGCACCCAGTGGTAAGCATATTGTGGGTAGGGCTTGGTGGCGCATTAGGGGCGTCCTCGCGTTTTTTAGTTTCAGAGTGGAGCGTCGCAGTGTTTGGTCGAGGATTCCCTTACGGCACCCTAATGGTTAATGTGCTGGGCTCATTAGCAATGGGCGTCTTTTTAGCGGCGATGAGCCAAGAGCTAATTGCCCCGGTCCCTTGGCGTCAACTGATTGCGATTGGCTTTTTGGGCGCGTTCACCACCTTCTCGACCTTTTCAGTGGATACCTTGCTTCTTTTTCAACATGGTGAGACGGTGAAAGCCTTGTTAAACGTGGGTCTCAACCTTGCGTTATGCTTAGGAGCGGCCGCGATGGGGGCTTGGTTGCTAGGACGCATTACTGGGTAGGTAAAAACATGCCATTACGTTGCTTGTTGTTGCGGCGGTGATTTCTTATACTGGCGTTGAACTTGTCGGAGTGCCAATTGGCTGAGACCACATAAAGTGGGATCCGTTGAACCTGATCTGGTTAAGACCAGCGAAGGGAACAAGAGATGCTTCAGATCACAGACGCAACCCGTCTGCCATTTTGCTCACATCTCAAATTCAGCGTTTTCCGGCAAGCATTAATTCCCATAATGAACACCGGAGTAATGCTATGTCGACCCGTAAACAGGCCCGCCTTGAGGCCAAATCCTTTATCGATTCCCTTTCTGCGCAAACCTACCCCAACTCGGAAAAAGTCTATGTCGAGGGCTCGCGACCTGACATTCGCGTCGGGATGCGCGAGATCCATCTTTCCCCCACCTTTGTGGGCGGGAGTAAAGACAATCCGCAGTACGAGGCCAATGAATCCATTCGGGTTTATGACACATCAGGGCCTTATACCGACCCACAGAGTACTATCGATATTTACCAAGGCTTAGCGCCAGTGCGAAAAGCCTGGATCGATGAACGTGCCGATACTCAGTTTCTTGATGCGGTGAGCTCAGACTATGCCCAAACCCGCCTCAGTGATGAAACCTTGGATGAACTTCGCTTTAGTGCCTTACCATCTATCCGCCGCGCGAAACCTAATCAGTGTGTGACTCAACTGCATTACGCACGCCAAGGTATCATTACCCCAGAGATGGAATTTATCGCGATCCGGGAAAATATGGGTCGCCAGCAGTATCGTGAAGAGCAACTAAACCGCCAGCATCCCGGGGAAAGCTTTGGCGCGCATTTACCCTCAAACATTACTCCTGAATTTGTGCGCCAAGAGCTCGCCGAAGGGCGGGCGATTATTCCGGCTAACATTAATCACCCAGAAGCGGAGCCGATGATCATCGGGCGTAACTTCCTGGTGAAAGTGAATGCCAATATTGGTAACTCAGCGGTGAGCTCCTCAATAGAGGAAGAAACTGAAAAATTGGTATGGTCGACTCGTTGGGGTGCGGATACGGTGATGGATTTATCGACGGGCCGCAATATTCACGAAACCCGCGAGTGGATTTTACGTAATAGCCCAGTCCCGATTGGCACTGTGCCTATGTATCAGGCGCTTGAGAAAGTGAACGGCATTGCCGAAGACCTGACCTGGGAAGTCATGCGCGATACCTTGATAGAGCAAGCCGAGCAAGGGGTCGACTACTTTACCATTCACGCTGGGGTGCGTTTGCACTATGTGCCCATGACCGCCAATCGCGTGACTGGGATTGTCTCGCGCGGTGGATCGATTATCGCCAAATGGTGCTTGGCGCATCATCAAGAAAGTTTCCTGTATACCCATTTTCGCGAAATCTGCGAAATCTGTGCCGCTTACGACGTGTCTTTGTCGTTGGGCGATGGGCTGCGTCCCGGCTCAGTGGCAGACGCGAACGACGAAGCGCAATTCAGTGAGCTACGTACCCTGGGCGAGCTCACCAAGGTGGCATGGGAATACGATGTGCAGGTGATGATTGAAGGCCCTGGCCACGTGCCCATGCATATGATCAAAGAGAACATGGACGAGCAGCTCACCCATTGCCATGAAGCGCCTTTCTATACTCTCGGCCCGCTAACCACCGACATTGCTCCCGGTTACGATCATATTACCTCCGGCATTGGTGCGGCGATGATTGGCTGGTTTGGGTGTGCGATGCTCTGTTATGTCACGCCCAAAGAACATCTGGGTCTGCCCAATAAGGAGGATGTTAAAATTGGGCTTATCACCTACAAGCTTTGCGCGCATGCTGCGGACTTAGCTAAAGGACACCCGGGGGCGCAGGTGCGTGATAACGCCATTTCTAAAGCGCGCTTTGAATTCCGCTGGGAAGACCAGTTCAATCTATCCCTTGATCCGTTCACGGCACGCGCCTATCACGATGAAACACTGCCTCAAGAGTCGGGCAAGGTCGCACATTTTTGCTCGATGTGTGGACCGAAGTTCTGCTCCATGAAAATCAGCCAGGAAGTCCGGGACTACGCCAAAGAAAACGGCTATGCCGCCGCGGGTCAAGCGATTGATGTCGCTATGCTGGAAGACCCGTTAGCAGGCATGCAGCAAAAATCGCAAGAATTCCGAGAAAAAGTCAGTGAGCTCTACCTGCAAAAATCCCATCATTCGTCACCACAAGGCGCTGAGGTAGTGGACAGCGATAAGGTGGAGTCATGAGCCTGACCCCGTTTGCATCTATGTCTGAAGGTATAGGCCCATTATATCCGGTAGTGGACGATGTGGATTTGCTCGAACGCTTGCTTTGCTTGGGGGTGAAAACCGTGCAACTGCGTGTGAAGCAGCCAGCGCATCCACAATTGCTAGATTGGATACAGCGCGCGGTGGCATTGGGCCGCGCGCACCATGCGCAGGTGTTTATCAACGATCACTGGCAGCTCGCGCTTGAGGCTGGCGCCTATGGCGTTCATCTGGGGCAGCAAGACTTACAAGAGGCGGATCTTGACCGGCTTGCGCGGCAAGGCGTGCGCCTTGGCGTCTCGACGCGCAGTCCCGAGCAGCTCGCTGCAGCGGTTGAACTCACGCCCAGTTATCTTGCCATCGGCCATATTTTTCCCACCACCACCAAACAGCTCGCCGAGCCGCCGCAAGGCATTTCTGCGTTAGCACAGCAGGTGGCGACTGTTGATGGCCGTTTTCCGACGGTGGCGATTGGCGGTATTGATCTCGACCGAGCCCCTGACGTTTGGCGCACTGGCGTGGACGCCATTGCGGTGGTCCGTGCCGTGACGCAAGCGCCTGATTTAGCGGCGCGCATTGAGGCATTTGACCGCTGTCTTAATCCATCAAGACAACAAGGAGGGCGTGATGCTATCGGACAGTGAATACCTGCGTTATAGCCGGCAAATCATGCTGCCAGAGGTTGGAGAGTGCGGGCAGCAGGCACTTAAAAAGGCGCACGTGTTGATGGTCGGTGCCGGTGGGCTTGGAACCACCGCGGGTCTCTATCTTGCAGGCGCTGGCGTGGGACAGTTAGCGATTGCTGACTCGGACCACATTGAGCTATCCAATTTGGCGCGTCAGGTGGCGTATCGGGATGAGCAAATCGGCACCGATAAAGCCGCAGCGCTAGCCGCTAACTTGGGCGCGCTGAACCCACATTGCCAGTGCCGGGCCATCAATGCCTATCTCGAGGATGAGCGCCTGGCGCTCGAAGTGGCGATGGCGGATGTGGTGCTTGATTGCAGTGATAATCTCGCCACTCGTCATGCGGTCAACCAAGTCTGTGTAGAGACTGGCACGCCGTTGGTGAGCGCGGCCGCGATTGGCTGGCAAGGCCAGTTATTGGTTTATCAACCGCATAGTGCATGTTATGCGTGCGCCTTTGCAGACGTGACGCCCTCTGAACCCACACGCTGCGCTGAAGCTGGGGTAATGGGACCTGTGGTCGGCATGATGGCCACTGCGCAAGCGCTTGAAGGGATAAAATTATTATTAGGGCAGGCGGTCGGTACCAATCGCTTGTCACGACTGGATGGACAAACCATGACATGGCAGCACTTTTCGCTGCCTGTGCATCCGCACTGTGCGGTTTGTCAGCCAAAGCGGGAGGTAAGCGATGCAGTTAACCATTAATGACACGCCTACAGAGGTCAATGCCACGACCGTCGCGCAATTGATTGAGGAGATGAAGGTGCCGGCTGAATCAGTCGCGGTCGCGCTAAATCAGACCATTATTGCGCGCGATGCTTGGTCATCCACGTCACTTGCCGCTGGCGATAGCTTGGCGGTCTTTCAAGCGATTGCCGGAGGATAATTATGTTAACCATTGCGGATACGACGTTTTCATCTCGGCTGTTAACCGGCACCGGCAAGTTTGCCAGTCGCAAGGTCATGGCCGAATCACTGGCGGCCAGTGGTACTGAGCTGGTCACCATGGCGCTAAGGCGAGTCGATGTGCATGCCACACAAGACGATATTTTAACCCCGCTGCGTGAACTAGGTGTGCGCCTGCTGCCCAATACCTCGGGGGCGAAAAATGCGCAAGAAGCGGTGTTTGCCGCGCGTCTTGCTCGAGAAGCATTAGGAACGCCTTGGGTAAAGCTGGAAATTCACCCCGACCCTAAGTATCTGATGCCTGATCCGATTGAAACCCTTCAAGCGGCGAAAACGCTTGTAGATGAGGGGTTTGTGGTGCTGCCATATTGTCATGCCGATCCTGTGCTGTGTAAGCGTTTGGAAGAGGTGGGGTGCGCGGCGGTGATGCCCCTTGGCTCACCAATTGGCTCCAACCAAGGACTGGCCTCAATGGCGTTTCTCGACATCATTATTGAGCAAGCTCGCGTGCCGGTGATCATTGATGCCGGCATTGGTGCACCGTCAGATGCGGCGTTAGCGATGGAGCGCGGTGCCGATGCAGTTTTGGTCAACACCGCCATTGCCACGGCTGGCGATCCGATTGCCATGGGCGCAGCGTTTAAACAAGCGGTTGAAGCAGGACGCTGCGCGTATCGCGCTGGGCTGGCGGGCACACACAATCACGCCCACGCTTCTAGCCCCTTAACTACGTTTCTTGACGCTAAGGAGGCGTGATGAGCTTTTCTGAGCGGTGGGCGGCACTCGATTGGGATCATCATCGCCTTTCGATTTACAGTAAAACGCGCCAAGATGTCGAGCGGGCGCTGGCTAAATCCTCGCGCAATTTGGACGATTTCGCTGCCCTGATCAGCCCAGCCGCTGAAGGGTATCTTGAGGCCATGGCTCAGCAATCTGCGGCGCTGACGCGGCAGCGTTTTGGCTACACCATGGGGTTTTATATTCCGCTGTATCTCTCCAATTTGTGCGCCAACGTGTGTACCTATTGCGGTTTTTCGATGGAAAACCGAATCAAACGGCGCACGCTGGATGAAGCTGAGATCGCCGCCGAGTGTGAAGCGATCAAAAAAATGGGCTTTGACAGTGTGCTCTTGGTGACCGGTGAGCATGAAACCAAGGTAGGGCTCGAGTATTTTCTCCGCGCCTTACCGGTGGTGAAGCAATACTTTCATCATGTGGCGATGGAGGTGCAGCCGCTGGATACCGACGCGTATCGCGCCTTGGTGGCACAAGGTGTGGATGCGGTGATGGTGTACCAAGAAACCTACCACGCTCCAACCTATGGGGAACACCACAAGCGCGGGAATAAAACCGACTTTCACTACCGGCTGCAAACCCCAGATAGGTTGGCACAAGCAGGGGTCGATAAGATCGGTCTCGGCGCCTTGATTGGCCTTGAGGACTGGCGCACCGACAGCTTTTTTACCGCCCAGCATCTGGATTATTTGGAAAAGCAATACTGGCAAAGCCGCTATTCGCTATCTTTTCCGCGCTTACGCCCTTGCGCGGGGGCGTTACAGCCGAAATCGGTGATGACGGATAAGCAGCTGGTCCAGCTGATTTGTGCCTATCGGTTGTGGAATCCGCAGGTGGAGCTGTCGCTATCGACACGGGAGTCACCCCACTTTCGCGACAATGTGTTACCGCTTGGTGTCACGAGCTTATCCGCGGCGTCAAAAACTCAACCGGGCGGTTATGCCAACCCTGAGCCACAATTAGAGCAGTTTGCCATCAGTGATGAACGTAGCGCGGCAGAGGTGGCCGCCAGCGTCCGTGCGCTCGGCTTCGAAGTGGTATGGAAAGATTGGGATAACATCTACGATGTCGCGCGTCAGGTGCAAATGGCTTCACAAACGGCAGCGGGTTAGCGACAATGCGGGCATGAAACGTATTACTGTATATGTGGGCCCGCGCTGTCCTCACTGTGAGGCGGCCAAAGCTTACTTAGATAAAAAAGGGCTGCGTTATCGTGTTGTCGATACGGCCACGCCCAAAGGCAAGAAGCTGCTGGCAGCAACAGGCTCGCGGGGTGTCCCAGTGATTTGCATTGGCGATACTACTTTGCGCGGCTTTTCGCCCAAAGCGGTTGAGAAAGCCCTGAAAGGGGAATAAAAAAAAGCGTCCAATCGGACGCTTTTTGTTTTTTTATACTTAGTGAAGACGCGACTTAACGGCTTAGCGGCGCGGTCGCTTGTTTTAACCAAGCTTGGTCTTGATCATCTAAAGATGGGCTAACTTCATCCCACACGGTTTGATGATAGCGATTCCACCACTGGATTTCCGCCTCGCTGAGTAAGCTCACATCGACCAATCGACGATCGATCGGTGCACGCGTGAGTGAGGCAAATCCGAGCATCGTCATGTCACCCTCGGTGGGCTTTTCTTCAATCAACTCGAGGTTTTCAATCCGGATCCCAAACGCGTCGGCGCGATAGTAGCCCGGCTCGTTTGACACCACCATGCCCGGCAATAGCGCGACGCTATTGGGCGCTTTGGAAATGCGCTGCGGACCTTCGTGCACGTCCAAGAAATGCCCGACACCGTGACCGGTGCCATGGTCAAAATCATAGCCGTGTTGCCACAAATACTGGCGTGCTAAGGCATCAAGCTGGCTGCCTGAGGTGCCTTTCGGGAACAGCGCAGTGGCCAGCGCAATATGCCCTTTAAGCACCAGCGTGAAGGCCTTTTTGATCTCAGCGCTGCATTCGCCCACCGGCACGGTACGGGTAATGTCGGTGGTGCCGTCATAGTATTGGCCGCCTGAGTCCACCAAGTAGACGTTGTTGCTCTCAATCACGCTCGGTTTGGGCTGATTGTTGTGGTTATAGTGACACATGGCCGCATTGCCACCGGCGGCGGAAATGGTATCAAAGCTTAAGTCGACCAGTTGATCGTCTTGTTGGCGGAATTGATACAGGGTGTCTGCGAGCACAGCTTCATCAGGGCGTTCACCGGCGTCGACTTGACGGTCAAACCACGCCAAAAAGCGAGTCACGGCAACACCATCGCGCACGTGGCAGGCTTGCATACCGGCGATTTCTTGCGGGTTCTTGGCCGCCTTTTCAAGCGCACATGGGTCTTGCGCTTCCACCACGGTGACTTGCGCTTGTTGGAGCGTGTCCAGTGTCCACGCATTGGCACCGTTTGGGTCGACCAATACACGTTGACCACTCAGCGCTTGCAGGGCATCAACCAGGCTATCAGGGTGCGCGACGCTCACTCCTTGGCCCACGTGTGCATCAAAGCCGTCGGGGAGACGGTCAGGGTCGATAAACACGGTGACGTCACCGGATTGCTTGATAATCGCTTGGGTCAGTACCACGGGCAAACGTGGGATATCGCGACCACGGATATTGAGCAGCCAACAGACGGCATCGGGTTGAGTGAGTACCGCGGCATCAAGGTTCTGATCGGCTAACTGCTGGCCAATGGTTTGACGCTTATCTAAGCTGGCGCGGCCGGTTTTCTCTTCACCCAGTAAAATGGCAGGGCTATTAAGCGGGGCGGGGCGATCGTCCCATAAGCTTTCAATCGGGTTTTGCTCAACACTCACCAAAGCCAAAGCCCCATCCAGCGCGCGTTGGGTGCGTTTGTACCAAGCGACGCTATGCATGCGAGCGTCGATAGCCAGCTTGGCACCCTTGGGCAATTGTTGCTGGGCCCATTGCACCGGTGGCTCATCAATCAGGTGGCAGTAGTCAAACAGGCCGGCGGGGACTTGCTTACGGACTTGAACCACATAGCGGCCATCAACAAAAATCGCTGCCTTGTCGCGGGTGATCACCGCCGCCCCTGCGGAGCCGGTAAAGCCGGTTGCCCAATGGAGGCGTTCGTTGTGCTCGGGCACATACTCACCGAGATATTCGTCTTCGTGGGGGATGAGTAGGGCGTCATAATCATGTTGATCTAGCCAGTGTCTTAGCTGCTCAACACGCTTGGTAAGGGTCGCGTCCATTATTCTTCCTTCTTTGTATGGGGTGAACTTGCCATGTTCGGCCACGCGTAAAAAACCAGTGGATTAGACCCTAGCGCGATGGGCGATAGGCTGCAATTTTGCCGGGCTAAATTGCTGACAGCGTGAAATAATCAAGGCTTTCAGCCATTGGTGCCCCGGGTCATTTTCTTGATTTTGATGCCAAAACAAGGTGTACGCCATCGGCGGTATTGGCGTCGGTAACGGCCGTACCACCAAATTGAGCGACGCGGCAATATAATGCGCAAACTGGCTTGGTGAGGTAAACACCAGGTCGGTATAGGTACACAGGCTCGCCGCACTGTTAAAATCAGGCACGTACATGGCAATGTCACGCTCAATATTACGCTCTGCCAGTTTATAGTCCAACAACCAGCGATCATTTCCATCACATTTCACCTGTACATGTCGCAGTCCAAGGTAACGCGCTTCATCCCATGGGCCCTTGAGTGCGGGGTGATCGGCGCGCATCAAGACACACTGGTGATCTTGGCAAAGCTCTTGGTAGCGCACACCCTTGGGCGGCATCATGGTCAGCATGGCATCGGCGGGATTTAAATCTTTGCCGGTAATACCAAAGTCGATATTGCCACGGGCGAGACCATCAAAAGTGGTTTGATCCCAAGCGGCGGTATTGAGGGTGATCGATGGGGCGGCCTCTAACATATCGCCAATAAATTGGGGGAGTAGTAATGGGTAGGCGCTTTCTACAAGCGCAAAGCGAAAACAGCGATCACTCAAGTGTGGCTGAAAATGGTCAGGTTCGGTCATCGCCGCGATATCATTGAGCAAAGTGCGTAATTTAGGTTGCAAGGTTTGTGCACGAACCGTGGGTTTTAAGCCGTGGGCGGCTCGAGTAAAAAGCGGATCGTTAAATTGCGATCTTAGCCGGGCCAGATTTTTACTCACCGCCGATTGACTTAAATGCAGGCGTTTGGCTGTGCCCGTGACATTGCACTCTTCTAAAAGTACATGCAAACACACCAATAAATTGAGGTCGGTACGTTGCAGTTGGTCCAAATCCATCTTTGGTATTCTCCTTGGGAATAACTGCTTTTACTATAAACCATTATGGTTCATATCCTGAAGCCACTATACTGCGTGCCTGTATAGAGGAGTAACCAATGACGCACACTGATTCACCGACATCAAATCGCTTACTGGTCGCCTTAATGGTGTTACTGGTGCTATTTAGCCCCATGGCGATTGATATTTACCTACCGGCACTATCGCATATGGCGGGTGACTTTAATGTGAGTCCCACTTTGGCTCAAGACACTGTGACCTGGTTTATGTTTAGCTTAGGTCTTGGTCAGCTGTTTGCGGGGCCGTTGGCCGATCGCTTTGGCCGTAAGCCTGTGGCTATTATTGGTATTTCGCTTTATGGCCTTAGCTCTTTGATGGCGTGGCTCGCCACCTCGATGGATATGATGCTGGTGGCGCGTTTGCTGCAAGGGTTTGGCGCGTGTGCAACCTCCGTGTGTGCCTTTGCCGCCGTCCGCGATCGTTTTGGTGCCGAACGTAGTGGCCATATGATTAGCTACTTAAATGGTGCGATTTGTTTTGTGCCGGCTCTAGCGCCTCTACTTGGTAGTTGGTTAACCCAGGTGTTTGACTGGCGTGCTAACTTCACCTTTATGCTCGGTTATGCGGTATTAGGGTTGGTGCTGGTTATCGTCTTTTTGCCCGAAACCCGACCATCGCATACTGATACCTCTGGCCGCCTATTCAGCTTACGCCGTTATTGGCAGGTGCTGCGTGTACCTACATTTACTTATCACATAACCCTTTGCATGTTGGCGATGGCGGTGATCCTCGCTTATGTCACCTCCGCACCTGTGCTGTTGATGGACAGATACGGTATCTCCATGAACAGTTTCACCTTTTGGTTTGGCGCCAATGCGGCGTTAAATATTGCCGCGGCAATGTTAGGGCCACGTTATATGCAAAAGTTTGGTAGCCGCCGGGCATTAAATATTGGCCTTATGATGCTGGTGGGATCGGGCGGGTTGATGCTGGCGCTTAGCCCCATCGCTGAACCTTGGGCCTTTATGTTGCCGGTCTTTACCTCTTCATTCGGCTTTGCTTGGGTGTTAGGCGCGTCAGCTGGAGCAGCATTAGCGCCGTTTTCGGACCGCGCGGGCACGGCCGCGGCATTGCTCGGGTTATTCCAAATGAGCGGGGCTGGGCTACTCGTGAGCTTAACCCAGCGTCTAGGCTTATCGGCCAGTGATTTGATGACGGTGCATATGTGGTTATTAGTGCCGGGTCTGATTATTTTATGGTCACCGAAAGGTAAGCAATGGCATGCCAAAATGGTAAAAAGCTAAATAATCAATAAAACAACGTCTCAGTTGGCAAACAATAATAAGACGTGCAAAACGCAGGGGTCTCGACAACCCATCATCCTTTTGCGCTGGCCTCGGCCAGCGTTTTTTTATTTTGCTAAACGTGCGTGGTTCAGAGTATATTTACTAAGCAAATCGAATTAACGCTCATTCCTTTTCGTTTTATATCCAAAGGTCAGTTATACACTATGTCATTATCGACAATCGAAATGGCGCGCGTCCTTGAACAACTTGAGGAATCGCCGGAAAAAATCATGTTTGGTAAATTATTGGTAGAGCTAGGCAGCCAAAGTGAAGAGCGTGTCCGTAGCGCCGCCCATCAAGTGCCGCTCAAATATTTACGCGAGCTGGTTTATCAATTTAATCACGTGATTGAAGATCGTCGTGCTGAGCGTATCGAGGAAATCACCCAAGGTTTGGAGCAAGATGGCTTGTCGGCTGACGAGCTATACCAGTATATGATCCAGCGTAAGATGGGTTAATGCCGATTGACGCCGTGTAACGGGCGCCGTGCAACGGGCGCCGTGCATTGTGAGCGGCATTGGCAACCCTTAAGCAATAAAGGTTACGCGCTTGCGGCAGGTTGTTTGCGCTTTTTTGGGGTACGCTGTTGGATCAGTAACCCCACTACAATAAAACTTAGCCCAACCAAGGTACTGATATGAATTGTCTCGCCAATAATGGTGGCCAGTAACACCAAAGAGATAAAAGGCGAAATAAAAATCAGATTACTGATCCGAGAGGTGTTCTGGGTATATTTCATCGCGCTCAGCCACAGCATAAAGGTTATTCCCATTTCGAATAGCCCGACATAACCGACTGCCAGCCATCCTTGCCAAGGGATCCCTTCCCAAGTACTTGTTAATCCAGCTAATAGCAAAGATACAGGCAGTGACAGAATAAAACAGAGCAAAATGCCGAGCACAGGATCAGCGCGATTTTTAGTATTAAGGACCCAAAAACCTGCCCACAATAACGTTGAGAGTAACGCCAAACCAATGCCAAGCGGGCTATCGAACTGGAGCGATAAAAGCTGGCCTTTGGTAGCGATCACAACCACGCCAAAATAGCCCAACGCCGCCGCAATCCAGTCTTGACGACGAATCGTTTGGCCTAAAAACAATGCCGCCATTAATGTCAGAGTGATAGCCCAGCTGTAATTTAAAGGCTGGGCTAATGAAGCGGGTAACAGATCGTAAGCTTTAAAAAGCACCAAGTAGTAAATGAATGGATTAATCATCCCCAACACGCAATAGTAACCGGGTTGACGCCGAAAGGTCGGCCACAGCGCGTGAAGCTTTCCTTGCACAGCAGCAATCACGGTTAAAATCGCCACCGATACAACACTGGCGGCGGCCAGCATTTGAATGGGGGTCATATAGCTTAGGGTGATTTTGAATGCGGTTGCAACCGTTGACCATAGCAGTACAGCAGACAAGGCAAAGATCAGTGCCTTCCGTTCGTTATGCATGTTGCCTCCTTGCCAATATGCCTGTCGTTCCAGGCAGTCTACGCCATTGTAACTGACTGAGATAGACTGGACATCTATCCAGTATCCCATTAGCCTTTGCTGATACCAATGACCGCACAATAGAGAACGCTTTATGCTTGATGGCTTGTCATTTTCCGCTTTACCTATTCTCACGTTTTGTTTTGGCGCCGTCAGTGCCCTTGGACTCGGTTATGGCCTACACCGACGTGTTATTGCGCAATACCAGCAATGGTATGAAACGCAATATGCGCAGCAACAAGCCAGTGCTGACATGCAACACCAACAATTGCAGCAGCAACTCGAACAACAGCAACACGAGTTAGATAGTTTGGATGTCGAGCGAGACCGCCTAACCCAGGAATTACGCCAGTATTATGGCAAGTTAACCTCTGCGAGCGAGAAACTCAGGCAACAGGAGCAACTGCGTCAGCATAATCACGACTTAAGCGACAAATTAGACTCCGTACGTGAGGAAAAGTCTGAACTGTTGGCAGAGTTGCGAGAAGTTAAAGCCAGCGCCGAGCAGCAGTTAAACGCGGCGAAGGAAAAACACGCACTGCTAGAAAACGCGGAGGAGCGATTACGCACCCAGTTTGAGCAACTTGCCAATCAAGTATTTGAGCAAAAAGTCCACTCGGTCGATGAGCAAAATAAAATGAGCTTAGAAAGCCTGCTTGGACCGCTTAAATCGCAGTTGGAAGGATTTAAGAAGCAGGTGACCGACAGCTTTGGCGAGCAAGCCAAAGAGCGCCATACCTTGATTCATGAAATCAAAAATCTACAACTATTAAACGCGGACATGACCCGTGAGGCCCATAACCTGACTCAGGCGCTAAAAGGCGATAATAAGCAACAAGGTAATTGGGGCGAAGTGGTCCTCGCGCGCATTTTAGAAGAGTCTGGCTTGCGAGAGGGGCGTGAGTACCAAACCCAAGTCAGCTTTGAAAATGAACAGGGCAAGCGCTATCAGCCCGATGTGGTGGTTAAGTTACCACAAGAAAAAGATGTCGTCGTTGATGCCAAAATGGCCTTGGTCGCGTATGAACGCTATTACAACGCTGAGACACTGGCCGAACAAGATGCCGCGCTTAAAGAGCATGTCCAGGCAATTCGTCAGCATATTCGTGGTTTGGGTCGCAAAGATTATCATCAACTCCATGGAGTACGCTCACTGGATTACGTACTGATGTTTATTCCTGTTGAGCCGGCTTTTCAGGTCGCGGTTGAGGCGGATGCCAGTCTGATTCGGGACGCCATGGACAACAACATCATGCTGGTGAGCCCGACCACCTTGTTAGTGGCTCTCAGAACAATCAATAATTTATGGCGCTATGAATATCAAAATCAAAACGCCAAACAAATCGCCGAGAAGGCTAGCAAGCTTTATGACAAGGTGCGACTTTTTGTTAGCGATATGGAAGGGCTGGGCAGCGCGCTAGGTAAAGCCAGTGACAGTTATCAAGGAGCGATGAACAAACTTAGCCAAGGGCGCGGCAATATCTTGCGCCAAGCGGAGAGTTTTAAAGCCCTAGGTGTCGAGGTTAAACGCGATATAAGTCCGGCGCTGGCCAGTGTGGCCACGGAACCTGGACCGGGAGAGTCGGTCAATGTCATGCAGACGGACCCAGGCACCACCACGCAAGAATGAGAATAAACTGGGTTGCGCGCTTGGAGTCCGGATGGGCGATAAAGTAAACTGGAGCCAATATGTTAGGGGAATACAATGACAGAGAAAAATTCGCACCAGGACCAAGAAACGATTGATTTTGGCTACCAGAAAGTCAAACGCCAAGAAAAAGAAAGCCTCGTGGCTGATGTATTTCATTCGGTCGCCGCTAAATATGATCTGATGAATGATGTGATGTCGATGGGCATTCATCGGGTATGGAAGCGCTTCACCATTGACTGTAGTGGTGTACGCCCCGGACAAAAAGTGTTGGATTTAGCCGGCGGCACCGGTGATCTGACCGCCAAGTTTTCTCGCATCGTCGGTGAGCAAGGTGAGGTGGTACTCGCGGATATCAATAACTCGATGCTGAAAGTGGGTCGCGATAAGTTGCGCGATAAGGGTATTGTTGGCAACGTGAGCTATGTGCAGGCGAATGCCGAGCAGCTACCTTTTCCTGACGATCACTTTGACTGTATTACCATCGCGTTTGGGCTTCGTAATGTCACCGATAAAGATGCGGCGCTGCGCTCGATGTTTCGTGTACTCAAACCGGGAGGGCGCCTTCTGGTCCTAGAGTTTTCTAAACCGGTGGCGAAGCCGTTATCGAAAGTATACGACGCCTATTCGTTCCACATTTTACCTAAGATGGGGCAGCTCATTGTCAATGACCCAGATAGCTATCGTTATCTTGCTGAATCAATTCGTATGCACCCTGATCAAGAAACCTTGAAAGGCATGATGGAACAAGCCGGCTTTGAACAAGCCAGCTATTATAATCTCACCGGTGGCATTGTCGCGCTGCACCGTGGGTATAAATTCTAAGGAGCCGGTATGGCGTTTGACTCACTCGTGTGTGCAGGACTCGAGACCGCCTTAAATGGCGTGATTAATAAAGATGCAGATAGCCAGCGCCGTTTAGCGCGACTAAAAGGGCGCAGTATTGGCGTCACGCTGCAAGAATATAATCGACAGTGGGTCTTTGTTTTTGGCCAGCAGATCGATGTACTGAGCCATTACGAGGGAGAGCTTGATTGTGCATTATCCCTCTCGCTTTCTGCGTTGCCGCAGTTGCAGCAAAAAGCCAATCTTACTGCGTTAATAAAAGCCGATAAGCTGACTCTTGATGGTGATATGGACGTGGCCCAGCAGTTTTCTCAATTGTTGAGCGGCATTCAGTTTGATGTCGCCGAATGGTTATCGCCTTATACCGGAGATGTGGTTGCCCATACCCTCGTCAGTCAGGCACAGCAGCGTTGGCAGCAATTACAACAACTGGCTCAGCGTCAGCAGCGCTATGCTGGGGAAGTGATCACCGAAGAGTGGCGCTTGGCGCCGGGGCCGTTAGAAGTGGCGGCATACAGTGATCAAGTGGATGAATTGCGCAGTGACGCGGCGCGGTTGGAAGCCAAGGTTAAGCAGTTAGTAGAACGGATGGAGTCCGCATGACACTCAGTGAGATTCGTCGCCTGTATTTTATTATTCGTACTTTGTTATTGTACGGTGTTGATGCCCTACTACCCAGGCAACCGCTGACTCGACTCGCCCATCTTGGGCGTAAATCGCTGTTTTGGCTTAAAAACCAACACCCAGACAAGCCTGTGGGTGAGCGCTTGCGTTTAGCAATGCAAAGTTTGGGGCCGGTATGGGTAAAGCTCGGGCAAATGATGTCGACCCGCCGCGATCTTTTTCCTGCTCATATCGCCAATGAACTCGCCCAGTTGCAAGATAAAGTCGCACCCTTTGATGGCCACAAAGCAAAAACGCAAATTGAAGCGTCACTGGGTGGGCCTCTGGAAACTTGGTTCAGTGATTTTGAGCCCAACCCATTAGCCTCCGCATCCATCGCACAAGTCCACACCGCGACATTAAAAGAAAATGGCCGTGAAGTGGTGATTAAGGTGATCCGTCCCGATATCTTGCCGGTTATTCAGGCCGACTTGCGTCTGATGTATCGCGTGGCACGGCTGGTGGCGCGTTTTCTCCCTGATGCACGTCGCTTAAAGCCGGTAGAAGTGATTCGCGAATATGAAAAAACCTTGCTTGATGAACTGGATTTAATGCGCGAAGCGGCGAATACCATTCAATTGCGTCGCAACTTTGAAAACGATCAAGCCTTGTATGTGCCCGAAGTGTTTAGTGACTATTGCCGCAAAGACGTGATGGTGTCTGAGCGCATTTACGGTATTCAAGTGTCAGATATCGACGCGCTTGAGGCGAACGGTACAGATATGAAGCTGCTCGCCGAGCGGGGGGTTGAAGTCTTTTTCACCCAGGTCTTCCGCGATAGTTTTTTCCATGCGGACATGCACCCAGGCAACGTATTTGTGTCGTATGAACACCCGCACGACCCGCAGTGGATTGGGCTTGATTGCGGTATTGTTGGTACGTTAAACCGCGATGATAAACGCTATCTAGCGGAAAACTTTATTGCCTTCTTTAACCGTGATTACCGCAAGGTCGCTGAGCTTCATGTCGATTCAGGTTGGGTGCCGCATGACACCAATGTCGACGATTTCGAATTTGCTATTCGTACCGTATGCGAGCCGATTTTCGAAAAGCCGCTGTGTGAAATTTCGTTCGGTAATGTGTTATTAAACCTCTTCAACACCGCGCGCCGCTTTAATATGGAAGTGCAGCCACAGCTGGTCTTACTGCAAAAAACATTGCTCTATATTGAAGGGCTTGGACGTCAGCTTTATCCGCAACTTGATTTGTGGACCACAGCAAAGCCGTTTTTAGAGTCGTGGATGAAACAGCAAGTCGGACCGCAAGCGGTATGGGCGGCGGTCAAAGAGAAGGCACCGTTTTGGGCCGAAAAGCTGCCAGAAATTCCGGAGCTAATCTACGATGGCCTCCGCCAGGGGCGGCAAGTCAATCAGCGGTTAGACACCTACTATCAAAGCTATTTACAGACCAAACAGCGCCACTCGCGCGCCACATATCTACTGGGTATTGGTGCCACCTTACTACTGACTGCGACTATCTTGTATGCCAACCGGATCGATACACTACCGAGTGTTGCGACAGCGGGGGCGATCGTTTTCTGGTTGTGTGGCTGGCGACTTTGTAATAAAACCTGTAACAAATAGCAGTTACACTGCTGCGCACATAACATTAACCAAGCGGAATAAAGGGAACCGGTATGGGTGGAATTAGTATTTGGCAGCTGCTGATCATTGCAGTCATCGTGGTGTTATTGTTTGGCACCAAGAAGTTACGCAATATGGGTGGTGATTTGGGCTCTGCGGTAAAAGGGTTCAAAAAAGCGATGCATGATGACGAGGGTAAGCGCGCTGATCAAGATGCTGACTTCGAGCCAACGTCGCTTAATGAGCGTGCTGAACCGTCGAAAAGCGAAAAAACGCAAAAAGACAAAGAGCAGGTATAAGCCGTGTTTGATATTGGTTTCTGGGAGCTGGTACTGATTGCCGTCATTGGCCTTGTGGTGCTTGGCCCAGAGCGGCTGCCCATTGCGATACGTAATGTGTCACGTTGGGTGGGCGCGGCCAAGCGTATGGCAGGCTCGGTCCGTGACGAGCTCGAGCAAGAGCTCAAGATCAAAGAGTTGCAAGATAATTTGCACAAAGCCGAGCAAGCAGGGATGAAAAATCTCTCCCCTGAACTGCAAGAGTCGGTGGAGACGCTGCGACAGCGAGCCGCCGATGTGCAGCATCCTTATGCGTCTTCGTCAACATCAACCGCTGCAGCGCACGATACCGAGAATGCGGACACGGCCACCAGTCCCTCGTCCACCTCGTCGACCGATAAGTGATAATGAGCGACGCCTTATGTCTCTGATGAAAAAACCACTATGTCTTCTGTAAACGATTCTCAGCCACTCATCAGTCATCTGATGGAGCTCCGTAACCGCCTGCTTCGCGCCATCGTTGCCATCTTAGTGGTCTTTGCCGGGTTAGTGTATTTTGCCAACGACATTTATAGCTTGGTCGCTCAGCCATTGATTGACAAGCTGCCTGAAGGGGCGAGCATGATTGCCACCGATGTGGCGTCGCCTTTTTTCACCCCTATCAAACTGACGCTGGTTATCTCGGTGTTTGTTGCCATCCCCGTGGTGCTTTACCAAATTTGGGCCTTTGTTGCCCCTGGCCTGTATAAGCATGAGCAGCGCTTGGTGATGCCGCTTTTGGTATCGAGCTCGTTGTTGTTTTATGCGGGCGTGGCGTTTGCCTACTGGGTGGTATTGCCCTTGGTGTTTGGCTTTTTTACCTCGATTGCGCCAGAAGGGGTACAGGTGGCAACGGATATTGCCAGTTATCTCGATTTCATTTTGGCTTTATTTCTAGCATTTGGTATTGCTTTTGAAATCCCTATTGCGATTATACTGCTGGTCTGGACGGGCGCGACAACCGCGAAAAGCTTGACCAGCAAGCGTCCGTATGTCGTGGTGGCGGCCTTTGTCGTTGGCATGATGTTGACCCCGCCCGATATGATTTCGCAAACCTTGCTCGCCATTCCTATGTGTTTGCTGTTCGAGCTGGGTGTGTTGCTGTCACGTTTTTATGTCCCGCGCGACGCATCGGCATCTGAAGAGGCCAATGAATGATTGATATTGGTGTCAATCTCACCAGCTCACGATTTGATAAAGACAGAGACGAGGTTGTTGCTCATGCGCAGCAAGCCGGCGTCTCTGGGATGATTTTTACCGGCACCAACGTTGAAGAAAGCCAAGCGGCGGCGGATTTAGCGGCGCGGTACCCTGGCTACGCTTATGCCACTGCCGGGGTGCATCCGCACGATGCCAAATCTGTCGATCCAGCCAATTTAACCATGATTCGGCAACTGGCGCAGCGCGCCGAGGTGGTGGCGATAGGGGAATGTGGCCTCGACTTTAATCGTGACTTTTCGCCGCGCCCGCAACAAGAAGCGGTCTTTGAGGCGCAACTCGCATTAGCCGCTGAGCAGTCAATGCCGGTATTTATGCATTGTCGCGATGCTCATGACCGTTGGCTGGCGATATTGCGTCCTTGGTTAGACAAGTTGCCGGCGGCGGTACTGCACTGTTTTACCGGTGAGGATCAGGCACTGCGAGATTGCTTGGATGCCGGGTTATACATAGGTGTCACCGGTTGGCTCTGCGACGAACGGCGCGGACAGCAGCTTCAGCAACAGGTAAGCTGGCTGCCCGATGATCGCTTGATGATTGAAACGGATGCCCCGTATTTGCAGCCGCGCGATCTGCGCCCGCGGCCCAAACGTAGCCGTAATGAGCCCAAGTATTTACCGCATATTGCACAGGCGGTGGCGCAACTTCGCCAACAGCCTGTTGAACAGATTATTGATTGTACAATAAAAAATACCCAGCGCTGTTTCTCGATACAGTGAGGGGTGCATAACGATAGCGAGGCAGTACGCTGCCCCAAAGCCCAGGTCTGCAACATTAAGGAGGATACCGTGGCCGTATCCATTCAAAGCGCCTTTCCTGCACGACGCCTGCGTCGTACACGCAAAACTGATTTTAGCCGCCGTTTGGTGGCAGAACATACACTCTCTGCCAATGATTTAATTTATCCGGTCTTCGTCCTGATGGGCAAAAACCGTCGCGAGCCAGTGGCTTCAATGCCAGGTATTGAACGACTGTCTATCGACTTGCTGTTACATGAAGCGGACTACCTTGCCAAATTGGGAGTGCCCGCGATCGCCCTGTTTCCGGTGATCCCCAAAGATGCTAAAACGCTCTGTGCATCGGAAGCCTTTAATCCGGAAGGGCTAGTGCCTCGTGCTGTGCGCCTGCTCAAAGAGCATGTGCCACAAATGGGCGTGATTACTGATGTGGCGCTTGACCCTTATACCATTCATGGTCAAGACGGTATTATCGACGACGACGGCTATGTGATGAATGAGCCAACCACTGAGGTACTGATCAAGCAAGCCCTGTCTCATGCCGAAGCTGGTGTCGATATTGTCGCGCCGTCGGATATGATGGACGGGCGAATTGGACGTATTCGCGAAGCGTTGGAAGCAAACGGCTATATTAATACCCAAATCATGGCATATTCAGCCAAGTATGCTTCCAACTACTACGGGCCTTTCCGTGATGCACTTGGTTCAGCCGCTAACCTTAAAGGCGGTAACAAAGCCAACTACCAAATGGATCCGGCCAATAGTGACGAAGCCCTCCATGAGGTTGCAATGGACATTGCTGAAGGCGCCGATACCGTGATGGTGAAGCCTGGAATGCCGTATTTGGACGTGGTGCGCCGAGTGAAAAGTGAGCTCAATGTGCCAACGTTTGCCTACCAAGTGTCTGGTGAGTATGCCATGCATAAAGCAGCGTTTGATAACGGTTGGCTGAAAGAGCGGGAAACGGTAATGGAATCACTTCTGTGCTTTAAGCGAGCGGGTGCGGATGGCATTTTAACCTACTTTGCCAAGCAAGTTGCCGAGTGGTTAGCCGAAGACGCGGGCGCGCCATTACCACCGCGGCCGGAAGATACCGTCGGCTAAATGACCACACAGTGTCTCTACGCCCTTGCCATTGGCAGGGGCGTTTTTTTAGTAAGGGCATGAATTACCGCACAAAACTCAAGGGATAACATTGCGGTTGATCGGGTTCTGTAGTGAGATCAGTGTCTCTGTCGATTGGACCTCATCGATGGCCTGCAGTTTATCAATCAATACAAACTGTAACTCCTCGATAGAGCGACACATCAGCTTCACGAAGATGTTATAGGCCCCTGTCGTATAGTAAGCTTCGACTACCTCATCGAGTTGGTTCAGCTTTTCTAGCGCGGAGTGGTAATCGCGCGCCGCTTTCAGATTGATACCAATAAAGCAGCATACGTCATAGCCTAGCTTTTTAGTATTTACCAATATCTCGGTGCCTTCGATAATGCCAGCGGCTTTCATCTTTTCGACACGAACGTGCACGGTGGCAGGGCTGACATTAAATCGCTTTGCCATTTCTGCGTAAGGAACGCGTGCATCATCCAGTAAGGTAGAAAGAATTCGACGATCAAGGTCATCCAGTTTCGGCAATTCGTTCATTGTTTTCGTCTTTTTGTTATAGCGAGGTCTTGTTTTTCGTTAACACGATTGCTTGACCGTTCGGTTAACACCTAATGTAGGGTATCGCGTTGTTTAGTGCGATACCAATCAACCAACAGGAAGTAGATGTGGGGATCAAATACCTTTTAGGCGGTTTACTGTTCTGGGTAGCATTGAGTGTCAGCGCCGCACAAAAAAACGTGCTGGTGGTGCATTCCTATCATCCCAACTTCTTTTGGAACCAAGCTCTGGTCGAAGGACTCGATACTGCCACCGCGGGAGAAGACATTGCGTTTCAACATACTTATCTAGAAATTAAACGTTATCAGTCAGAGGCGTATCGAGAGCAACTCAAAAAACTCTATATCCAAAAGCTCGGGAACCATCAATTCGATGCGATCTTAACCACGGATAATGCCGCACTTTGGTTAATCCATCAGTTGCATGAATATGTTGGTGAAACGCCAGTTGTTTACGCGGGCCTGAATAACTTTGGTCGCCAGCATTATCCGTTGCTCCCTAAGCTAACCGGCGTCAAAGAGGAAGTGGATCTACCGCGCAACTTGGCGTTAATGAAGCGGTTGCACCCTGGTTTAGAGCGCGTTTATGTGTTGCTCGATAATACCTTCTCGAGTCGTCAATACTGGAATGTCGTGCAAGCGCAACTGGCCAGAAACGGTGATTCTGGCATCGACGTCGTGCGCCTTTCTAGTCTCACCTTTTCGGGACTACGCGATAGAATTCAAGCCATGCATGACGGTGAGGCGGTGTTTTATCTTTCCTATTTTAGGGATAGCAACGGACAATTTCTCGATAAACTCAGTGGTATCCGAACGCTCACTCACAATACGCCCGTGCCCATCTATGGTGCCATGAGTTTTATGCTCGGTCAGGGTGTGGTCGGCGGCGTGGTGATAGATGGTAAAAATCAAGGCTACCATCAAGGGAAGCTCCTTCTTAAGACCTTGAGTGGTCAGCTACCCGCCGAACGTGATGGGACCAATATCACCATGTTTGATTACCCGGCACTCAAGCGCTGGCAGTTAGATATTAGCGCGTTTGATGATGTGACGATCACCAATCAACCCGAACCAATATGGCAAACTCATCCGGTGGCTGTGCAAGCGGTCGCCTTGGCTGTTTTGGTACTGGGCAGCGTGATTGTCATGCTAGCCGCGAATATTCGTCAGCTTCGACGCAGTGAGGCATCGTTGATGCGTCACCGGGCGATGCTCAAAGGGGTGTTTGATCAAAGTAATCAACTGATCGCGTTGTTGGATCAAAATGGCATCGTCGTTTCAGGCAACACCAGCTTTTATCAGCTGATCACCGACAGACAGGCGTATGGAGAGCGTCCTTTATGGCTGTGGCCAATTTGGCGTAATCCGGCAAGTTTGGAGCAACACCTAAAACAGATTGGAACCACTCAGCCTCAGCGGTTTGAATTATGTTTAAGCGAAGCCCACCGTGAAGTGATCTTGGACGTGGCAGTGAAAAGCTTTCCCGGTGAACGAGGCCAGCCACGCGTATTACTTGAAGCGCGAGATGTCACCCAACGCAAACAAACTGAAGAAAAGCTCCAGCGCAGCGAAATTGAATATCGTATGCTCTATGAACAACAACCCGTTATTTTGTTAACGGTGGACTACCAGGCGCGCATCCAGTCACTGAACCAATACGCCGCAGATTTATTCGGCCATGAAAAATCGTGCTTGCTGGGCCATAAAATCACTGAGTTGTATGTGAGCGACCAGGCGCCACCCCATCGAATGATTAAACGGGATCAGCATAACCAAGAGCAAGTCTGGCGCCGTGAGATTCCGTATCGAGCCGGCAATGGACACACCTTATGGGTTCGAGAAACCATCCGCGCTATGCATAATCAAACCCAGCTAATGGTCGTGGGTGAAGATATTACCGCGCACCGAGAAATGGAAAACCAGCTGACCTATCAAGCGCATCATGACTATTTGACCGGTCTTTACAACCGTAGCTACTTTGAACAAAAACTGGCCGCGGCATTATTACAAGCTCGAGAAGATGGTGAGTGCCATGCGATGTTCTACATCGATATGGACCAGTTTAAATTAATTAATGATACCGCGGGCCATGAAGCGGGGGATGAGGCGTTAAAACAAGTGGCTCAGATTATCCGTCAGCACTTGCCGGAAGGGGCGGTACTCTCACGCTTAGGTGGTGATGAGTTTGGCGTTATCGCGTATCATCACGCCGCGGAGCAGTCAGTGATCTGGGGGAGAGCCTTGCTGGCGGTGCTTGCTGACAGTGAGTTCTTCTGGCATGGCAGCCGGATGCGCTTAGCGTGCTCGTTGGGGATTCGTCTGCTTGACCGTACCGCGGGTTCGCCTCAACAAGTTCATGCCCAAGCAGACACAGCGTGTTATGCCGCTAAAGATGAAGGCCGCAATCGACTCCACATTTATCACCCCGATGATGAAGAGCTGCAACGCCGAGAGCAAGAAATGGCTTATGTCAGCCATATTCATGAGGCGATCGCGCATGACCGCTTTGACATCTATGCACAACAAATTGTGGATATCCAATCAGATGCGCAAGACACGCTCTACATTGAAGCACTGGTCAGAATGCGCGACACCAAAGGCGGTTGGTTACCTCCTAGTATGTTTATTCCTGCCGCCGAACGCTACAGCATGGCGCATCAACTGGATACGGTGGTGGTAACCAAAACGCTTGCCTGGTTTGATGCGAATCCCGAGCAAATTGCGAAGTTGGGTAAGGTATCGATTAATCTATCGGGCCGGTCGATTACCCAAAGCACGTTCGTTGCTTTTCTCCTTGATGCCATTAAACAGACCCAGGTGCCCAGCGAGTGCCTCTGCCTGGAGATCACGGAAACCGCGGCGATCAGTAATATGAGCAGTGCGATCGATCTGTTTTCTCAGCTTAAAGCACTGGGCTGTACCATCGCCTTAGACGATTTTGGTGCCGGCATTTCTTCGTTTGGCTATCTGAAGCGTTTACCGGTCGATATTATAAAAATTGACGGACAGTTTATCCGCGATATTGAGACTGATGAAACCGACTATGCCATGGTGAAAGCCATTCATGATTTAGCTAAGCAAATGGGAAAACAAACCGTGGCTGAATTTGTTGAAAACGCAGCTATCTTGGACAGAGTCAAAGCGCTTGGCATCGACTATGCCCAAGGTTATCACTTTAGTATCCCGGCGCCGTTGAGCGATCAGGTAAAAAAGTGGCGTCCCAGTCGTGAGACAGTGAAGGAAAAAAACCATCTCTGATATAATCGGACCAGCCCCAGCTGTGGAGATCCGATGTGCAACTCAGTTTGATTTGTGACGCTCTTGAAAAAGACGAAGAATTTGAAAGGCTAAAGTCGAAGTGGTCACTCACTCACGATCCTGATTCATCGTTTGCCCTGGTAATGACACAAACGCATCTTGAACTACGCAAGCGCGATGAACCTAAATTAGGGGCAGTGTTTGTTGACTTTGTGAGCGGTGCGGTCGCCCACCGTCGTAAATTTGGCGGGGGGAAAGGACAAGCGATAGCGAAAGCGGTTGGGCTCAATAAGGGGATCACCCCGCGCGTACTCGATGCCACCGCTGGACTGGGGCGCGATGCGTTCGTATTGGCGTCTTTAGGCTGCTCCGTGCAAATGATAGAAAGGCATCCGGTTGTTGCCGCCTTGCTTGATGATGGCTTACAGCGAGCCTATCAGGACCCCGATATTGGTGCATGGATGCAATCACGGATGACGTTATTGCATGCCAATAGTGAGCAAGCACTGACTGACATGGCAAACATGCCAGGTTTGGTGCGACCTGATGTGATTTACCTTGATCCCATGTATCCCCACAAGAAAAAAGCCGCCTTGGTGAAAAAAGAGATGCGCGTTTTTCAATCTTTAGTGGGGGCAGATAGCGATGCAGATGCCTTATTGCTGCCCGCACTTCAACTGGCCCGCAGTCGCGTGGTGGTTAAGCGGCCGGATTATGCGACGCCGTTAGCGGATAGACCACCGCATTCGATCATCACCACCAAGAAAAACCGTTTTGATATGTACATTAACGCAGCGTTAGGCGCGGAGGCGTAAGTGGCCAAAGCTTTATGTAAATGGCGCAGAGGCGAGGTTGAAGCTAACCTATCCTCCTTGGCAATCATCACCACACCGCCACGCGTGGCTTGTAGTAAATGTGCGCGGGTCGCGAGTGAAAAAGGCTACGTCTGTCGTCCTATCTCGCTAGTGAGTGGTGAAGAAAAGAAAGCGAAGAAAGCGTCTGATCACGCCGCTAAAAAAGCTAAAAAAGCCAAACAAAAAGCAGCCAAGAAAGACAAAAAGGGTAAGGCGGATAAAAAGGCCAGAAAGAAGGCTAAGTCGGATAAACCTTAAATCAATATAAACAGCGGACAAGCAAAAACTCCATGGCGTACCATGGAGTCTTTCAGACTTAATCGAGACCTTTTACCATCAATACGGTTAATAGTCCGGTGATGACTGAAACAATCAGACCGGAAACGATTAGCCAAGGCAACATATCCATCATGATTTGCACTCACTTCTGTTGTTATGATTTGGGGGAAAAGCGAGCATGATTGGACCTGAGTTTAACCACTATCTCAACAGGGTAAACGCAGCTGGTTAACCTTAGTAACAGCTAGAAACAAGATGACTACAAAGTATTCAAAAAGCCCATGTGGCGCATAGGTCTATCAGTACAAAGGATCCAACATGAGTGTCAATCAAGGAAAGGCCGACCTATCGGTTTGGGATAAAGAAGAAGCGTTAAGTCGGTTAATGGACAGTCCGGCGCTTCTTGACGAAGCCTGCCGTATTTTTGTTGAAGAAAGCGAGCAACAGCTTCCGATGATGGAAAGGCAGTTAGCGGAGGCTAATTACGCCGATTTGGTCCGTGAAGCGCATAAAATGAAAGGCAGTGCCAGTAATTTGGCCGCACTAGAGCTGTATCAGAACGCGTTGACACTAGAGCAAGCGGCCAAGCAAGGAGAAGCCGGTCAAGCCACGGCGGCACTGGCGAGTCTTAAAGAAGGCTTGGCTCGCTTCTGTGCGCAGTTGACAGGCTAATTGCTGTAACAAACAATGAATCCCCATAAAAAAACGCCGTGTATCGACACGGCGTTTTGATATGAACCTATCTCGCGCGGCTTAGCGCATGGTAACAAACTCTTCTGACCCGGTCGGGTGAATCGCAACCACGCTATCAAAGTCTGCCTTAGTGGCGCCCATTTTCATCGCCACCGCAAAGCCTTGAATCATCTCGTCGACCGTAAAGCCGATCCCGTGCAGGCCCACCACTTTTTCTTCATCGCCAGCACACACCAGCTTCATTTTGCAGGGTTGACGGTGCTGAGTAACAGCGGTGTACATGGCCGCAAAGCTCGACGTGTAGACTTTTATATTGTCATCGCCATACTTGGCGCGTGCTTCTGGCTCACTCAAGCCAATGGTGCCGATTGGCGGGTGGCTAAATACCACGGTTGGCACCAACTCATAGTCCATTTTGGCATGTGTCTGGCCGTTAAATAGGCGCTCTGATAATAAACGTCCCGCCTTCACCGCAACAGGGGTGAGCTCAATGCCGCCATCCATGATATCGCCGACACAGTGAATATGCGGCACGCTGGTGGTTTGGTATGGGTCGACTTTGATGTAGCCATCTGCCGTGGTTTGAACATCCGTCGCACCCAGGTTGATTTTATCTGTGGTGGGGTGACGGCCAATTGCCCAAATCAAGGTGTCTGTATTGTGGGTGGTGCCGTTTTCAAATGATAGCGTCAGGCTGCCATCGTTCTCTTTGGTAACGGAAACCGGAACATGCTGGGTATGAAGGGTTGGCCCCTCTTTTTCCATTACCTCGACCAAGGTATCTGTCACCATAGGATCGAATGTCCGTAGTGGACGGTCTTTACGCACAAACAAGTGGGTGTCAGAGCCGAGCGCATGTAACACGCCTGCAATCTCCACCGCGATATAGCCGGCACCGACAACAGCCACCCGCTTAGGCTGCTCGGGGAGAGCAAAGAAGCCATCAGAATCGATGCCAAGTTCAGCGCCCGGAATTGTTGGAACAGTGGGCGTGCCACCGACCGCAATTAAGAAGTTATCGGCGGTGTAATGCTCACCATCAACCTCAACCGTGTTGTTGTCGACAAAGCGCGCAAACCCACGGATGACATCGATGTTGTTTTTATCTAAAACATTGTCGTAGGCCTTATGGATGCGGCCGATATAGGCTTCACGGTTATTAACCAGTGTTGACCAGTTAAAGCCTTTCACATCCACATCAAAACCGTAGTCTGACGCGTAGAGGTTAAGCGCTTCTGCGACTTGGGCGCCATGCCACATCACTTTCTTTGGCACACACCCTACGTTGACGCAGGTGCCGCCTAGGTGTTTTGCTTCAATAAGGGCGACTTTAGCACCGTGCATCGCGGCACGGTTGGCAGAGGCAATACCGCCACTACCGCCACCGATACAGATATAGTCGAAATGCTTCGCCATGTCTTTCTCCATCTTATAGGCACAGGGTGCCACTGGCTTTTATGTCGAGGTCAGCTTGTCCTGTTTGGTGGCGCTTGTAAAGCCACCCACTCTGACCTTCTGAGTATTAGCATACCAAACCGTCAGTGAGGCAGCAGTCTCAGAATCATTTTGTAACGCTCGCAATACAACTTGCTTGAGTCCAAAGGATTGAAAAGTCCCCCTCGAGACGGCATATACACCGTATTGTTTATATATTCCTAGGGCTCGCTTCGTGAGCACCTTATCAGCAAAAAGGAAGGCACTATGTCCAACCCGCTACTTCAATTTGAGGATTTACCTCCGTTTTCGGCGATTAAGCCTGAGCATGTTAAGCCGGCAGTGGAAGCCGCTATTGCTGACTGTCGCCAAGCTGTCGATGCCGCTGCAGGCACTGACCAAGCTAACTGGACCACTGTTTGCGTACCGGTGACTGAGGCCGAAGATCGGCTAGGCCGGATCTGGTCACCGGTCAGCCATATGAATGCGGTGGTCAATAGCCAGCCATTACGTGAAGCCTATGAAAGCTGCTTATCGTTATTATCTGAGTATTCAACATGGCGCGGGCAGCACAAAGGTTTGTATCAAGCATACAAAGCGATAAAAGAGAGCGCCGAATTTGAGACCCTAGAGATTGCTCAGCAAAAAGCCATCACCGATGCGCTGCAAGATTTTGAACTCTCGGGCATTGCCTTGCCGGTGGATCAGCAGCACCGATTTGGTGACATTCAAAAGCGTTTGTCTGAGCTTTCCTCTTCATTTAGCAATAATATACTTGATGCCACCATGGGATGGACCAAGTTGATTTCTGACGAGAGTGAACTCGCAGGTTTGCCTGAGTCCGCGCGCCAGGCGGCGAAAGCGCAAGCAGAGGCAAAATCGCAGCAAGGCTATTTATTTACCCTGGATGTCCCCTCGTACCTGCCTGTGATGATGTATTGCGATAATCGTGCACTACGTCAACAAATGTATGAAGCCTTTACCACGCGTGCTTCTGACCGCGGCCCGCAAGCGGGGCAGTGGGATAATTCCGAGCTGATGAATGAGTCGTTGCGCTTAAAATACGAACTGGCACGTTTGTTGGGCTTTAATAGCTACAGCGAACTGTCGTTGGCGACCAAGATGGCAGAAACACCAGACCAAGTGATGGGCTTTTTGAATGATTTGGTCGACAAAGCCCGCCCTCAAGGTGAACGCGAGTTTGCCGAAGTGAAGGCGTATGCCAAGCAAGAATTTGGCGTCGATACCCTTGAGCCTTGGGATATTCCGTATTACAGCGAGAAACTCAAGCAAGCGCGTTATACCATCTCCGATGAGGCACTCCGCCCTTACTTCCCTGAAGCGCGAGTGCTCAATGGTTTGTTCGAAGTGATGAAACGTGTGTTCGGTATGACGATTACCGAGCGTAAAGGAATCGACACGTGGCATGAAAGTGTGCGCTTTTATGACATTCATGACAGCCAAGGGACGCTGCGTGGCAGCTTCTATTTGGACTTATACGCGCGGGAGCATAAACGTGGTGGCGCGTGGATGGATGAATGCCGGGTGCGTCGTCGCAAAGCGAACGGTGAACTGCAAACACCGGTGGCGTACTTAACCTGTAACTTTAATCCGCCAGTGGGTGACGATCCGGCGTTGTTTACCCATGATGAAGTGGTCACCCTGTTCCACGAATTTGGTCATGGCATTCATCATATGCTGACGCAAATCGACGTGGCTGATGTCTCCGGCATTAATGGTGTGCCTTGGGATGCGGTAGAGTTGCCGAGTCAGTTTTTGGAAAACTGGTGCTGGGAGCAAGAGGCGCTGAGCTTTATTTCGGGGCATTACCAAACCGGAGAAGCGCTTCCTGAAGACATGCTGGAAAAAATGCTCGCGGCGAAAAACTTTAACTCAGCCATGGGAATGTTGCGTCAGCTCGAGTTTAGTTTGTTTGATTTCCGTCTATTCAGCGAGTTTGATCCGGATGTGGGCCCGCGGATCATGGAAACGCTAAATGCGGTGCGTGAGCAAGTCTCAGTGGTGCCGACGCCTGAATGGAACCGCTTTCCGCATGCTTTTGGGCATATCTTTGCGGGCGGATATAGTGCAGGTTATTACAGCTATAAATGGGCTGAAGTACTCTCGAGTGATGCCTATTCGCGTTTTGAAGAGGATGGGATCTTTAACCGTGACACCGGTGAAGACTTCTTAAACCATATTCTTAGCCGCGGGGGCAGTGAAGCACCGAAAGACTTGTTTGTTCGCTTTAGAGGTCGCGAGCCAAGCCCTGAGGCGTTATTGCGTCATAGTGGGATTGCAGCGGCTTAATTGCCCGCTGAGCTGATTGACAGCGCCAAGGATAAAAAGGCTCACACCATCAAGGTGTGGGCCTTTTGTTTTGCTAAAGGTGTGTGTGCGATAGAGCGTGAGCGTCTTGAGCGTGCACGACGAGTGGCTGTCCAAGGCTTGATTGACGCAGCGCCTCTTGCTCTAGTTCCGCGCGTAACAGTGGGCTAGCGTCAAGCAGTGTGGTATCTAACGCCAAAGTGAGTGCGTCGCCGTCAGCATTGAGTCCGATCATTGGCCGAACGCGACTGTCGCGACGATGGCATAAAATCACAGCTACGCGTAGTAGTCGGAGGAGACGGTTGGCACTGGTGGTGGACAAGGCATGTTGGCCATCAATGCATACCAGTTGTTCACGGTAATAGCGTAACAAGGTGGCAACCAGTTGTTTTTGTGCACGGGTAAAGCCAGGTAAATCGAGATGAGTAATTAAATATGCGGCATGGTCGCCATCATGTTTAAAGCCAATGCTCAACCCGATTTCGTGCACGCAGGCTGCCGCATGGAGCAGGCTACCGGCTTCCGGCTCTGGAATCCATGACGCGGGACATTGATGAAGTAATTCAAGTGCGGTCGTAGCCACATTGATCCCGTGGTCCTCATCAAGCTGATAGCGGGATTGGATGCTAGCTATGGTGCGCGCACGAATATCACTGTGACGCATCGCGGTCATCATTTCGTACACCAAGCCTTCACGTAGCGCCCCGCCGGCGAGGGTCATGCGAGTAACCTCTAAACACTCAAAAATGGCAATCAAGATGGACAGACCACTCGGAAAAACCAAGGCCCGCTCGAGCGTTAACCCCTCAATATCCAGTGCGTCCATTTGCCCGCAGGCAATCGCTTGATCGCGCAGTCGGTGAAGCTTTTCCAAGGTGATGACTTCATCCATCCCTTGGGTCACCATAATTTCTTGCAGCGCTTGTACCGTGCCGCTGGCGCCAACACAACAGTCCCATCCCAGTTCGCGATACTGAGCTATCAACGGGGTCAACTCTGCTTTCGCACCGGCGATCGCTTTCTCAAAAGCGGCTTGGTTGAGGACGCGATCGGCAAAGTAGTCTTCTAAAAAAGTCACGCACCCCATATTAAGGCTTTGTAACAAGGTCGGTTCAAACTGCTCACCGATAATCAGCTCGGTGCTAGCCCCGCCAATATCGACGACCAAGCGTTTACCCGGGCCACCTGAGGTGTGCGCCACCCCTTGGTAAATGGTGCGCGCTTCTTCTTCGCCCGAGATAATCTCGATAGGGTAACCCAGTAAAGTATTTGCCTTGGCTAAAAAGGCATCAGCGTTACTGGCACGGCGCAGCGCAGCGGTCGCGACCACGCGAATATTGTCCGTGTTAAAGTCTTGCAAGCGTTCGGCGAACAGAGCCAAACAATCCCAGCCGCGTTGCATGGCTTCATCGCTGAGCTGTTGTTGGTTATCCATCCCAGCGGCGAGACGTACTTTTCGCTTTATTTTGGCAAGGGTTTGAACACTGCCGGCCACTTGGCGCACCACCAGCATATGAAAGCTGTTGGAGCCTAAATCAATCGCGGCGTACAGCGTCGGTGTTGATGTTGTATTTCCGTGACCACTCATGATGCGCTC
Source organism: Salinivibrio sp. AR647 (assembly GCF_001995415.1). Taxonomy (NCBI): domain Bacteria; kingdom Pseudomonadati; phylum Pseudomonadota; class Gammaproteobacteria; order Vibrionales; family Vibrionaceae; genus Salinivibrio; species Salinivibrio sp. AR647. The sequence goes on from NZ_MUFE01000015.1 coordinate 31,996, forward strand.
TGACCTATGTTTCTTTTCTGTTATGCCGACTTTTGTGGACGGCGGCGCTGCCGGTTGCGGTTGTTGCTGCTGCCTTTATTATTGCTGCTGCCGCTCTTGTTGTTACTACGACGCTGCGTATTCGGGCGTTTAGCCATTTTCTTTGGCGGCGGCAGATCCTTCAATAGCGCGTTACGATCAAATTCGCTGACCGGAATACTGTGCTCAATGTACTCTTCAATCGCCGGTAAGTTTATCGCGTACTCTTCACAGGCAAAGCTAATTGAGCTGCCACTGGCGCCGGCTCGTCCTGTACGGCCAATGCGATGGACATAGTCTTGCGCATCATCGGGAAGGTCATAGTTAAAAACGTGGGTAACCAAAGGAATATGTAATCCACGTGCTGCCACATCGGTGGCAACGAGCAGATCCAGTTCGCCGTTAGTAAACTGCTCTAAAATTTTAACCCGCTTTTTCTGAGGGACGTCGCCAGTGAGCAGACCTACGCGATGATTATCGGCGGCTAAATGGGCCCAAATGGATTCGCAGCGATGCTTGGTATTGGCAAAGATGATGGCGCGCTCGGGCCACTCTTCTTCAATGAGGGTTTGTAGCAGCGGCATTTTTTCTTTGTTGGATGGCTGGAACAACTCTTCTTTGATGCGATGGCCAGTAATTTGCTCTGGCTCCACTACCACGTGTTCAGGGTTAGTCATGTGTTCAAAGGCCAGCTCTTGTACACGATAGGACAAGGTCGCCGAAAACAGCATGTTTAAGCGCTGGTTGGGGGCCGGCATACGGTTAAACAAAAAGCGAATGTCTTTGATAAAGCCCAAATCAAACATACGGTCGGCTTCATCCAGCACCACTGCCTGAATGCTGTGCAAATCGATAATTTTCTTTTTGTGGAAGTCGATGATACGACCACAGGTGCCGATTAATATATCAACCCCTTGTTCCAACGTTTGTTGCTGTTTATCGTAACCTTCACCACCATACGCGAGACCGGCGGTGATTGAGGTATTCGCCAAAAGCGGTTCAGCATCGTTATAGATCTGAATCGCCAACTCACGCGTAGGAGCTAATATGATGGCCCGCGGTTGATTTTGTTTACGCGATGCGGGGACATCGGTCGTGAGGAGGTGATGAAACGTCGCAGCGAGGAACGCCAGGGTCTTTCCTGTCCCTGTTTGCGCCTGCCCTGCAATGTCTTGGCCGGTGAGCAGGACCGGCAATGCCAATGCCTGGATAGGAGTACATTCAGTAAACCCCTTGGCATCCAAGCCTTTAAGAACATCGGCGTGCAAGCCGAGCTCGGCAAATTTCTGCTCTGTGATATGCGTCATTTTCATCCGGATAGAATATCAGCTTAGGCTTGCAATACGGAAGCGAATCCAGTCAAATAGTCCCATAATTTACTGGTCGCAATTTAGCCAGTAACTAAAACATGTATTGGAGTAAAAGATGAGCGACAAAATTATGCAGCTAACCGACGACAGCTTTGAGGCAGACGTTCTAAAAGCTGCAGGACCTGTTTTGGTTGATTTTTGGGCAGAATGGTGTGGTCCATGTAAAATGATTGCACCGATTTTGGACGAAATCGCCGAGGAGTATGCAGGTAAAGTCACCATCGGAAAACTGAACATTGACCAGAACGCAGGTACTCCGCCTAAGTTCGGCATCCGTGGTATCCCAACACTGCTACTCTTTAAAGATGGCAGCGTGGCAGCAACTAAAGTTGGTGCTGTGTCAAAAACTCAACTGAAAGAGTTTCTTGACGCTAACCTGTAATGTTAAAGTAACCGTCGCTGCCTCACAGCGGCGGTTGTTTTTCTGTCAACTAGACGATACCCCATTTAGGTGCTACCTTATTGCACGGAATTTGTACTTCTGTTCATCTCTCGAACATGCCACTGGTCTCGACACGCTAACTAATTTCAGACCTCAACTTTGACAAACAAGACACTCACCACTATGAATCTTACCGAACTGAAGACTCAACCCGTCTCGACGCTGGTTGCGCTTGGCGAAAGCATGGGACTTGAAAACCTGGCTCGCTTGCGTAAGCAGGACATTATTTTTTCGATCCTCAAACAGCACGCAAAAAGCGGTGAAGATATTTTTGGCAATGGCGCGCTGGAAATTCTTCAAGACGGGTTTGGCTTCTTGCGCAGCGCAGACAGCTCGTATTTGGCCGGCCCTGATGATATTTATGTCTCGCCCAGCCAAATCCGGCGCTTTAACCTGCGCACAGGCGATACCATCGCGGGTAAAATTCGGCCGCCGAAAGACGGCGAGCGCTACTTCGCGCTACTAAAAGTTAACCAAGTTAACAGCGACAAACCCGACAATGCCCGCAGTAAAATCCTTTTCGAAAACTTAACCCCATTACACGCGAGCGAGCGGATGGTGATGGAGCGCGGTAACGGCTCTACCGAAGACATCACCGCCCGTGTCCTCGACTTGGCTTCGCCTATCGGTAAAGGCCAACGTGGTTTGATTGTGGCACCGCCGAAAGCGGGTAAAACCATGTTGCTGCAAAATATTGCTCAAAGCATTGCGTTTAACCACCCTGATTGCGAACTGATGGTGCTTTTGATTGACGAGCGTCCGGAAGAAGTGACCGAGATGCAGCGTCTGGTTAAAGGGGAAGTGGTTGCCTCGACCTTTGATGAGCCAGCTAACCGACACGTGCAAGTTGCCGAAATGGTGATTGAGAAGGCAAAACGTCTGGTTGAACATAAAAAAGACGTGGTGATCTTGTTGGATTCGATCACGCGTTTAGCCCGCGCTTACAACACGGTTGTGCCATCATCGGGCAAAGTATTGACCGGTGGTGTGGATGCCAATGCTCTCCATCGTCCTAAGCGTTTCTTTGGTGCGGCGCGTAATGTGGAAGAAGGCGGGAGCCTGACTATCATTGCTACCGCGCTGGTGGATACGGGATCGAAGATGGATGAAGTGATCTACGAAGAATTTAAAGGGACAGGTAACATGGAACTGCACCTTTCGCGTAAGATTGCGGAAAAACGTGTTTTCCCTGCCATTGACTTCACCCGCTCAGGCACCCGCCGTGAAGAGCTACTTACCAAACCCGATGAACTGCAAAAGATGTGGATTTTAAGAAAGATCATGCATCCAATGGGCGAGTTTGAAGGGATGGAGTTCTTGATTGGTAAATTGGCGATGTCCAAAACCAATAATGAGTTCTTTGATGCCATGCGGCGGCAAAACTCGTAACGGCTAACGCAATAGTGTTAAGCACTGCGCATTCGCAGTGCTTTTTTATTGCTCACCCAAGGCCCAGCTCGCACAATAGACGTGACCAAGGAAAGGTGGCGCCGAACGCGTGACACTGGGCATAGGATTGCAACGGATGGCAAGACGTTACTGTACGACACTGTTGGCTATAGGGCTTGGGATCATGAGCTTGTCGAGCCCGGCGGCCTTGGCGGCTAATGCGCCAGCCGCGGATGGTCAGATCGTCACCCAAACCTTTATTGAACAGGTGCTAGATAACGCGAACACGGCTAAAGCCATGCGTACCATGTCTACTCTGCTCGCGAAAGACGATGTCGCTGCGCTCAAAGCGCATATTCGTCAGCTTCCGCCGCTCACACGTGAAGCGACACTCTACCGTTTACTCTCTTCACCCTTGCCACTGAACAACGATCATTGGCGACGTTATCTGGCTGAATTGAGTCAGCAACAACCCCATTTTTTGTTACGTCACCAGCAAGACGGTTATTGGGTCACGACCCCTGCCTTCCATTACGCGGCAGCAGCACGCCAACAGTTAAACCGTTATCGGGAGCAACAACTGACCCAAGAGTTAGGCATGTTACTCAGTTATCGCCAATTGGTGATTGCTGACTGGATTAAGCCATCTCAGCCGGGTTATCGACAACGCCGTGATGCATTGGTCGCGATGATTGATGAGTATGACAGCGATGGCTTAGCCTATTTGGTCGAACAATACCTCACTGACCCCACCTTAATGTGGCTACCAGATAACGCGATTTTGGCTGCACTTGCACAAGCGACGGACCGGCCGGCACTGTATGATCGTCTTTGGCGGCGCGGTACCGATCAATACAGCCTCAATGCACTGCATGCTTTGCGTCAACGAGCTAATGATGGGTTTGCGTTGCAACAAATGATGGCCGCCGCAGATAACCCATCGCTGCGTGGCCCCGCGATTCGACAACTGGCGAATCTTTCTCCATTACCCGCGCCAGTCGCTGACTTTTTGATGTCTCAGTTATCATTACGCCAAGGGCAGCAGGTGGCACAATTATTGGTCGAAGCTGGAAAAGATGAGTGGTTAAGTGGATTAGGTGACGAGCTTGGCCCCCTTGGCCGCCAGCACATTGCATCTGCGTTGTCGTCGCGCTAATGTCGACCCTTTACCGATCCGGATACCGGTTTACTTGGTATCATAGAGGCGTCCATTAACTCATTGAGCCTGATATGAAACTTTCCGATCTGCGCGATTTTATTGATTACCTTGAGGCCCAAGGTGAGCTTAAACGCATTACGCAGCCAGTGGATCCTGACCAAGAGATCACTGAGATATGCGACCGCACCCTAAGAGCGGGCGGGCCGGCCCTTCTGTTTGAAAATCCCATCGGGTATGACATGCCGGTATTAGCGAATCTGTTTGGCACCCCTAAGCGTGTGGCGCTCGGTATGGGCCGACACGATGTGCTTGAGCTACGTGAAGTCGGCAAACTGCTGGCCTACTTAAAAGAGCCTGAGCCTCCTAAAGGGTTTCGCGATGCGCTCGACAAGCTGCCTGTGTTTCGTCAGGTGTTAAATATGCCCGCCAAGACAGTCCGTCGTCCGCGTTGCCAAGAAGTTGTGCTTAGCGGCGATGACGTTGATTTGGATAAAATCCCAGTGATGCGCTGCTGGCCGGGCGATGTGGCACCATTGCTGACGTGGGGACTGACCATTACCCGTGGACCGAATAAAAAGCGCCAGAATCTTGGTATTTATCGCCAGCAAAAAATCGGCAAAAACAAAGTGATTATGCGTTGGCTCGCACACCGCGGTGGCGCACTTGATTTGCATGACTGGATGCAAACCCATCCGGGTGAACCTTTTCCTATCAGCGTTGCTTATGGTGCGGATCCGGCCACCATTCTCGGCGCCGTCACCCCCGTGCCCGATACCCTGTCTGAATATGCCTTTGCAGGGCTGTTGCGCGGCAGTAAAACCGAGGTGGCAAAGAGCATCAGTAACGATTTGGATGTGCCGGCGAGTGCCGAGATTGTGATGGAAGGGTATATCGATCCGAACGAATATGCCGACGAAGGGCCTTATGGCGATCATACTGGCTATTACAATGAAGTAGAGCGTCACCATGTATTCACTGTGACGCATCTGACCATGCGCAAAAAGCCGATTTATCACAGCACCTACACGGGGCGGCCACCGGACGAGCCTGCCGTACTGGGTGTGGCCCTGAACGAAGTGTTTGTGCCCATTTTGCAAAAGCAGTTCCCGGAAATTGTCGACTTTTATTTGCCTCCGGAGGGTTGCTCGTACCGGATGGCGGTGGTCACTATGAAAAAACAATACCCAGGGCATGCGAAACGCGTGATGATGGGCGTGTGGTCTTTCTTGCGCCAGTTTATGTACACCAAGTTTGTGATAGTGTGTGACGACGATGTGAATGCGCGTGACTGGAATGATGTTATTTGGGCAATCACCACTCGCATGGATCCCGCGCGCGACACCGTGATGGTGGAAAATACACCGATAGATTCGCTCGACTTTGCGTCGCCAGTGGTTGGCGTTGGCTCGAAAATGGGGCTCGATGCCACCAATAAATGGCAAGGAGAAACCGCTCGCGAGTGGGGCACACCGATCGCGAAAGACCCGGATGTGGTCGCACGTGTCGATGCGATATGGGACGAATTAGGGATCTTAGACTAATCCGGTTGGTATGCGCTAGCATTTACCGTTAATGATAAAAACACAGCCTGAGGCGGTAGTGATACCGCCTCTCATAACCTCAACGGCTGTAGCAAAACGAACAGAGGAACAGAATGTCGATACTATGTGAAGTGACCGCCGTTGAGTCGCTGGCGTGTCACACTTACCGCATTGTCCTAAAGCCTCAGCAGGCGGTGAGCTATCACCCAGGGCAATATGTGATGGCGGTAATGGGCGAAAAAGATAAACGCCCGTTTTCACTGGCGAGTAGTCCATGTCGTCAAGACGGCGGTGAGCTCGAGCTCCATGTGGGCGCCGCCGATGAAAATCCGTTCGCGCTGGAAGTGGTCGAAAAAGCCAAAGCCGTGCTAGAAAGCGGTGAAGCGAGCTTTGAAATCACCGAACCGGCCGGCGATGCCTGGTTGCGTGAGAGTGAGCGTCCCTTGCTGTTGATTGCTGGCGGGACCGGTTTTTCGTATGTTCGCAGCATGGTCGATCACTGTATTAATCAAGGAATACAGTCTCCGATCTTTATTTATTGGGGGGCACGCAACCCGTGCCAGCTTTACGCGCATGACGAGCTGCAAGCACTGTCTGAATCGCATCGCAATATTACCTTTATGCCTGTGGTTGAACAGGCGGAAGGCGAATGGCGAGGCAAAGTAGGGAATGTATTAGAAGCGGTGATGGAAGATTTTGTTAGCCTCGGCGCGTACGATATCTATATTGCCGGGCGCTTTGAAATGGCAGGCGTGGCACGTGATATGTTCTGCAAAGAGCGCGGCGTGAGTCGTGATCATCTCTACTCAGACGCGTTTGCCTTTATCTGATTAGGGTTGGCTCTCGGGTAAATAAACAGGCAGGGGTTTCCCTGCCTGTTTTACGTTCGGGTTACTGAGGCTTTGGGTCGGCATTCCGTTGGGCGGCATTCCGTTGGGCGTCGACGCGGCGCTTGACCCAGGTTTGGTTAAACCACAGCGCGGCTAAAATCAGTACCCCGCCGCTGAGTAACGGCAGAAGATCCGCGTCGCGGTTCCAAATCAGTACGTTCACCACAATGCCGGCTGGGATCAGCGCGTTGTTCATCACTGCGAGCGCCCCAGCATTGACCAGGGTTGCACCCTTATTCCAAAAGAAATAGCCCAGCCCTGACGCGATAGTGCCTAGATAAATCAACACTCCCCACTGGGTTGGCGTAGAAGGCAGATTGTCACTGTTTCCGAGCAAGGCGAAAGCTAGCACGCCCACCACTAAGGCGCCAAGATAAAACCAACCGAATACCGCATGCTGAGGTAGCTGAGTTTGCTCTTTCTCAATCAAGTATTTGTAACCAACCTGGCCAATCGCAAAGCACAAATTTGCACCTTGTACCACTAAAAAACCAACCAGAAAGTCCGGATTGACAGTGGCATAGCGGATCACTACGGCGCCAAGCACCGCGATGGCCGCGGTGAGCAGGTACCAAGCGCTGAACTGCCTTTTCAACGCATCGTAAATTAAGGTGACATAAAGCGGAGTAAAAACGGTAAACAACAGCACTTCTGGTACCGATAAGAATAAGAAGGACTGATAGAAGAAACAGTACATGATGCCAAGCTGAAACGCGCCGACTAACATCAATTTGGCGGCAAACGCGGGGCGCACTTGGCGAGGACGTAAGAAAGGTAAAAACACCAATCCTGCCAGCACGATACGCATCAATACAGAAAAGTAGCTGTCGACTTGGCCGGCTAGATACACGCCAATTAGGCTAAACGAAAAGGCCCACAGCAGTGTCACGCCGCTAAGATACCCCATAACTCGGTTCCTTCGATAAAGAGAGTAAAAGGGCAGTGTACCGTTTCGCTTCTAGGACGCAATCGGTTCCCAGTCAGCGTATGGTTAAAAGCGCAGAAGGCAGAATGACCCGCCTTCTGTCGAGAGTGGTTAGCGAAGAGGGTTTAGTCGCGGATGGGCACCATCAAAAGATCAACGGGCGTTTTATTCAGCAGTTGTTTAGTTGACGACAACAACGAGCTCCAGAAATCTTGATGATGGCCGACGACCACCAAATCAATCCCCATGTTTTGAATCGACTCGGTGATCTCTTCCGCTAAATCACCGCTACTGACCAAGGTGTGTGTGACCGTGCTTTGTGCGTCGCTGGCCAGTTGATTGAGTTTTTGCTGGGCTTCTTCAATCACTCGGTTACGTGATTCGACTAAGTTAATATCAATCAGTCCGGTATAGAGCTCGGCATAATTGACGTCAATATGAACCAACGACAGTTGTGCGCCCAAGGCGAAGGCAAGTGCGTCAGCTTTTTTCAACAGTCTTTCACTGTCATCTGACAAATCAACCGCAACCAAAATATGCTTGTATGACATAGAGTTATCCTTTTTATGCGAGGTTATAAACGCAGTTTAACCAGCTTGAGAGGCAAAATCCGTCACTGTGATCGCATTCCGGTTAAGAATTCGACAATGAGGCGGGTCATAAATTCGATATAAGAATCGGTCACGCTGGACATTACCGGCGTAATCCGCTTGAAAACCGACGTGCTGCTGGTCAGAATGGCAGCTAACCCCCAATAAAGAGGACGTTTTATATGCTAGCACCTGCCATGGTTGACAGGCTCAATGAGCAGATCAATTTGGAGTTTTTCTCATCAAACCTATACTTACAAATGAGCGCTTGGTGTGAGGATCAGGGTTTCGAAGGCGCGGCAAAATTCTTACATAAGCACGCACAGGAAGAAATGCAGCATATGCAGCGCCTGTTTACGTATGTGAGTGAGACAGGGGCCATGCCTATCTTGGGGTCGATTGATGCACCGCGTCACGAATTTTCCTCGTTAGGTGAGGTGTTTCGCGAAACGTATCAGCATGAGCGCTTAATCACGGAAAAAATTAACAGCTTGGCGCATGCCGCGTTTACCACGCAAGACTACTCTACCTTTAACTTCTTGCAGTGGTATGTCGCGGAGCAACACGAAGAAGAGAAGTTGTTTAAAGGCGTACTCGATAAGATCGAGTTAGTCGGCGAAGATGGCAAGGCTCTGTTCTTTATCGACAAAGACTTGGCATCCATGGCAGTTGAAGAATCAACGTCAGTGATGGACAGCTCAGCGGGGCAGTAATTACGTAACCTCTCCCTCTGAAGCGCCATCCAGTGTAGTGAAGGGAGAGGATTATGAACGGTGATATCCTAATTGTGGCTGTGTTCACAGTGACAGTGATAAATATCGCACGCTATGTATCGTCATTGCGGGCATTGGTGGTGATGTTACGTGATGCCAACCCGTTGCTTTACCAGCAAATCTGTCGTCGTGAGAGCAACTTCTTCACTTTATCGCCCCAAGGCGATATCTCGCGACAAAAACGTTTATACCAATATATTCGCAGCCAAGAGTACCTTCATCATCACGATGCGGCATTTGTGGGTAAATGCAATAAGGTACGTCATCTGTTCACGCTTAATGTTGCCCTGTCCGGTGCCTTGCTCGCGACCTTTTTTCTTGTCGCTTTTGCGGGCTGGTAAACGGATAACCATTCTTTAGACAAAATGCTGACCTTGGTCAGCATTTTTYTTGTTAGTCTGACAAGCATAAACGCCTAGACACCGTAATCGTGAGGGAAGCATGCAAAGCCTAATCCAATGGTGGCAGTCACTCTATCAAGCCGCCGCGTGGGACTGGATCTCAGATATTGTCATTTTGATGGGGCTTGGAGCCGTCGTCTGGGCGATATGGCGTGTGTTGATGGGGCGCTTAAAGGCACTGGCAGAGCGCACGCAAACACGTTGGGATGATGTGTTGTGGCCCGCGATTGATACGCCATTTTCCCTCTTAATCTGGGGCTGGCCTGCGTTTCATGCGCTAGAAATTTTTCTTGATAATACCGCAGGTCACTTGAATTTAAGCTGGGTGAGCGTGATCAGAGAGCTGCTGGTCGTGTTCTTATTGATCTGGTTTTTGCTCCGATTGGTCAACAGTGGTGAGCAGCTGTTATTTGACGAAGGGCGCCGTGATCACACCACGATTAACGCCATTGGTAACGTCTTACGCGCACTCGCCGTCTGCATTGGCGTGATTACGCTGCTACAAAGCCTGGGTGTCAGTGTCTCCGGGTTACTCACGGTTGGTGGTGTGGGGGGCTTAATTGTCGGTCTTGCCGCCAAAGATTTGCTCTCCAACTTCTTCGGTGGGGTGATGATCTACTTTGATCGGCCATTTAAAGTGGGCGACTGGGTGCGCTCCCCCGATCGCAACATTGAGGGCACGGTGGAAAAAATTGGTATTCGCATGACGGTAGTGCGCACCTTTGATTTGCGCCCTTTATACGTGCCCAACTCGGTATTCAGTAACGTGGTGGTGGAAAACCCCTCGCGGATGCTGAACCGTCGGATTTACGAAACCATTGGGCTGCGTTATCAAGACGCCGATAAAATCAGTACGGTAATTGATGATGTGTATGCGATGTTAGAAGCGCATGCAGATATTGAAACGCGGCAAACCTTGATTGTGAACTTCAACAGTTTTGGCCCGCATTCACTTGATTTCTTTATTTACACCTTCACCAAAACGGTCAACTGGCAGCGTTACCATCAGGTAAAACAAGACGTGTTATTAAAAGTGATTGAAATTATTCATCAGCATGGTGCGGATATTGCTCTTCCTACCCGCACGCTGCATATGGATCCGAATATGCTAGAGCAAGGTGCTGCTGCTATGAGGCCACCGCCAGATGCACAGGCGCGTTAAATCGCGCTTGCCGCTCACGTGCGGGCTGCTACAATGCCGCTCCCACAGGGTGAGCAGAGAATAAACAGGTAAGCGTGTGACTGAGTATGATGTAATTGTGATTGGTGCCGGTGCCGCCGGATTGATGTGTGCGGCACAAGCCGGCCAACGTGGCCGCCGCGTTTTGGTGGTGGACCATGCCAAAAAGCCGGGTCGCAAGATCCTGATCTCGGGCGGCGGGCGCTGCAATTTCACCAACTATGACGTCACCGCCAATAATTTCCTGTGTGAGAACCCGCACTTCGTCAAATCCGCATTGGCGCAATACAGCCAATGGGACTTTATTGGTCTGGTGGCGACCCATGGCGTGGCCTATCACGAGCGTGACCATGGCCAGCTGTTTTGTGATGACAGCGCCAAAGATATCGTTAACCTACTTTTGGCCGAATGCGACCAAGCCACCATCAGTCAACGCTATCGCTGTGAAGTGCATGATATCGAGCAAGAAGAAGCTGGCTTTCGCCTCAAACTCAATGGTGAGCCGGTACGCTGCCAGTCTTTGGTAGTCGCCACGGGCGGCCTTTCCATGCCCAAGCTTGGTGCCACCCCCTTTGGTTACCAGCTTGCCGAGCAATTTGGTCTAAAAGTGCTGCCCACTCGCGCCGCCTTGGTGCCGTATACCTTGCACCAAGAGGACAAAACGCGCTTTGCCGATATTTCCGGGGTGTCGGTGCCATGTTCGATCACCACCGAGTCTGGCGTTTGCTTTAGCGAGAACCTGCTCTTTACCCACCGCGGCTTATCGGGACCGGCGGTGTTGCAAACTTCCTCGTTTTGGCAACCGGGCGAAGCGGTCACCATCGATTTACTCCCCAGTGAGTCGCTAAAAGACGTGCTGGTGGCGATGCGTGATAAGCACCCCAACCAAACCTTAAAAACCTCACTGTCTCGCCTATTCCCCAAACGCTTGGTCGAGGTCTTGATTGCGCGCGATAGCTTGCCGGATAAACCGCTCAAGCAGCTCGATGACAAGCAGCTCGATCAGCTTCATTACTACTTTCACCAGTGGTCCATTGCCCCAAATGGCACTGAAGGTTACCGCACCGCAGAAGTGACGCTTGGTGGGGTGGATACCCACGCAATTTCCTCGAAAACCCTTGAAGCGCGAGATATTCCCGGCCTGTATTTTATCGGTGAAGTGCTTGATGTCACCGGCTGGCTCGGCGGCTATAACTTCCAATGGGCTTGGAGTTCCGGCTGGGTAGCTGGGCAGCATGTATAAAAAAACATGCTTGGATGCACATTATCTTACTGAATTTATTGCTTAATCGCTAATCACGTAGAGAATCTGCTGCGGGGTGGATAAAGGATGAAGACTCCCCGTTTTTCCTTAAGTAGAGCCAAGGAGTGGTGAGTGATTTCTTTTCTAAGCGTGAGAGAGATATGCCGTGGTGTATCGAATAAAAACACGCTCTATACGTTTCTATTTGTGCTGCTTCACCAGTCATCGATTGCTTTTTCTATTTTCGCCTCTGTGATGGTTTCAGGCTATATTCTTGAAATTAATCAACATTATGAAGCATTGAAGCTCTGGGTATTCCTCTACATTGTCGCGATGATTCTTCCCTATATAATCGGCTACTTTTCTGATGTGTATAAAGAAAAGTGGTTGTGTGAATCACTGAGTCGATTTTGGCAATCCGCGACTAAACGCTATCAATCTTGCACTGACAGTCGCACAGTCGACCATACGCTGGGCGTGTACGTTTCTCAGGGAAAGAGTGCGATTTCTGACTTTATTGGCTATGCCTTTTGGGGGATGTCGTCTGGACTCAACTTCTTCCTGAGTCTGCTAATGATCACCGCTTTTATTGATTGGCGTTTTTTTGTCAGCGTTATGATCAGTGTGCTGCTTATCTTGGGGTTCAATAAACTCATTTCCTCGCATCTGGAAAATAACGCCGTCACCACCCATAAAGCGGGTTCATCACTGACGTCAACGTTATCGACTATCCATGACAATGTACATTTTGGTTCGTCGGTGAATGCATTGGCTTATCAAACGCGGTTCGAGGAAGGGAAAGCGAAATACTTAGGGCTGAGAATCAAAGAGGCTGTGTTTAGGTATAAGGCATTGTTGGTTTCTTCCTTGCTCGCGCTTGCGCCAACTTCCTGTGTATTACTGTTCATTTTTACGTCTAGCAGTGTCCCGATGGAGGTAAAGGTGGCGTCGATTGTTAACCTCACACGCATTTATCATCTTTTAAATTCTGCGTCGGATATTGTTAGCTTGTTAATCTCTTTTCCGTCTATCAAAGGCCAGCTGTCGGTGATGACGTGTTTTTCGAAAAATAAGCCGCTTTACCAGCCACAATGGAATATCGCGATCCTTAAAGATAACGAGAGCGTTGATACCGTGAACCTTGCTCAAGCGCAGGAGGGCCGTTTTCGCGTTGTTGGAGAAAACGGGTCTGGAAAAACTTCTTTCTTAAGGCACCTCTGCGCCAAAAATGATTATCTCTACTTCAACCCGTCTAAGCGCTTACTGTGGCCTTGGGATGATTCAGCAATACTGTCTGATGGTATGTACTCCGCCAAGAGTATTCAGTGGTTACTGGAAAATAGCTCGGGTCACTTGATTCTGGATGAATGGGATGCGTTTCTCGACTCAGAGAATACGAAAAAGATAGGTGCGCTGATTGATTCATATGCAGATAGCCGAGTTATTATTGAGGTCCGCCAATAGGCCGCGTTTCTGTCGGTCTTGCGAGGAATCCCCAATCCTCAGATGCTTGCTTTTGTGTTATTTACAACAAACTGCATATCATAAGCGATGATTGGTTTATGTGATCTTGATTCTAACTCTTCTCTAGTTGACTGTTTTTTGTCTAAAAAATAGCAATCTTTCTTGCGCGCTGTTACATTAGCGCGCGCTTGCCATGTCGGATAAAAACTATCCGGCGCTGTGAACCCGCGATGCACTGGATGGGCTCGCGGTACCCTAGGGACGGGGTGACGGCTGTTCACTATTGCTACCTCGGTTATCGGGGAGTTTGGAATTAACCTGTCGTTGCTTTGAGAGCCGTTCCCATGCAGTTATCACTAAAACAAAAATTAATTGGGGCATGCTTATCTGCTGTATTGCTGATGGCCGCCTTTCTCACCTGGCTTGCGGTAAGCCAGATTCAAGCCCAAACCCAGTCGAGCATCTATAGCCGCGTCAGTGGTATCGCCGATGCGGCGACTGAATCGATCAGCGGTTGGGTGCAAATCCGTGCTGATATCACCAGCGCCTTTACCGATTACACCAGCAGTAGCCATCGTGTGAGCTATTTACAGCAAGCGCGCGAGGCCGGTGGGTTTGACGATATCTACTTTGGCACCCCTAAAGGTGCCATGTATCGCTCGCGCCCAGAGCGCAACCGCGATGACTATGACCCTCGCCTCCGCCCGTGGTACAAGCAAGCCGTGAGTGCAGGTAGCCCGATGATTACCACCGCTTACAGTGATGCGATTACCGGTGCGATGTTGGTGACTTTGGCCGAGCCAGTACGTCGCAATGGCGAATTGATCGGTGTAGTGGGCGCAGATGTGTTGATTGACCAGTTGATCCGCGATGTGACCCAATTGAAAGTGGGCAAAAATGCGAACGCGATGCTGCTAGGCGCTGACGGCACTTTTCTCGCCCACAAAGACAAAGCACGCTTGCTAAAGCCGTATCGTAGCCTGTCTCCTGAGCTGAATGAAAACCGCGTGCGTCAGGCGTTGGCACAGCAATCGCTGGTGGAATTGCCTGTCGATGGCGTTGATAAACTGTTTTATTTTGCGTCGGTTCCTAACACCGACTGGGTGCTGGCGATTGAACTGGATAAGCGCACCGAATACGCCAGCCAGGGTGATGCCTTGTTCGATCTTATACTGACAGCCCTCGTTATCACCTTGTTGGTGGCCGGTGCCGTGACGTGGTTGATGCACGTGTTGTTCCGTGACTTGCTCAATGTGTCCGCCGCGCTAGAAGAAATTGCTTCCGGTGAAGGGGACTTAACCCAGCGCCTTGAGCCACACAGCAATGATGAAATTGGTAAACTGGCCAATAACTTCAACCGCTTTGTCGGCAACATGCACGCCATGGTGTCGCATTTGCGCCAGCTGTCTGGCTCGCTCAAGCAACAAGCCGAGCTGACCGCGGCGCAAGCGGAAGAGCGTTCCACCCGTATTGGTCATCAGCAAGATGAAATCAATATGGTGGCGACCGCTATCCATGAAATGGCCTCGGCGACCCAAGATATTGCCGGTAATGCGGATAATACTGCGCGGACCGCCCAAGAGACCGAAAGCGTCGCCAACGATGGTGGCCAGCAGGTAGAGAAAAGCAAACACGCTATCACCGAGTTGGCCCATGACGTCGAGGCGGCCACCGGTGTGATTGGTGAGTTGGATCAACACGC
This sequence comes from Salinivibrio sp. AR647, assembly GCF_001995415.1. NCBI lineage: Bacteria > Pseudomonadati > Pseudomonadota > Gammaproteobacteria > Vibrionales > Vibrionaceae > Salinivibrio > Salinivibrio sp. AR647. Next base: position 47,083 of record NZ_MUFE01000015.1, read on the forward strand.
GCACAGCATCACGAGTATCTTATCGACCATTCAGAGTGTGGCCGAACAAACGAACTTGTTGGCGTTGAATGCCGCGATCGAAGCGGCGCGTGCGGGCGAGCAAGGCCGAGGCTTTGCGGTGGTGGCCGATGAGGTGCGTATCTTGAGTCAACGCACCCATGCCTCGACTACCGAAATCCAGCAAATGATTGATACCTTGCAGCAGGCGACCGGTAAAGCGGTGACTATGATGCAAAATAGCCAACAACGGGCACATGCCAGTGTCGATGAGGCGAGCGTTGCGCATGAAAGCCTGAGCCAAATTGTTGCGGCGGTGAGCCAAATTAGCGATATGGCCACCCAAATTGCCTCGGCGGCGGAAGAGCAGTCGAGCGTGACCTCGGAGATCACCCGCAACTCAGAGGGCATTCGCGATGTGTCTAATGAGTTATCGACTGAAGCGGATGAAGCCGCGCGTCAAGCCGCGACGTTATCCGAGCTTTCTCATAGCCTCGAGCAAGAGATCAGCCGCTTTAAGCTGTAACCTATAAACCGCTTAAACGCCGAGCATGGCAGCGCGCTGTGCTCGGCGTTTTTTTTTATTCTTTTGGCGTCAGCACCTTGGCGGCGGGGAGAGGCTCGGTTTGATGATGGCGGTCGGCCTCGTAGCTCTCGATAAAGTGGGCAAGAAAATAGTCCAGCTGCGTGGCGGCATCCACGTCGCCTCGGCTTCGTAGTAATGCACTCACCGCTTCACTGGTACACAGGTGTCCAGGTGGCTGGTTGCGCCTGAGCGTATATTGCGAGGCGGCTGTCGACGGCAAACTGACCCGCGGCAGACGATTGAGCCATGGGCTTTTATTGAGTATTTTTCGCGCCTGCTGCCAAGTCGCATCCAGCACCACAAACTGTAACGGCGCGCGAGGCGCATTCGTGGCGGCTAACGTCTCCGCGCAAGAGACTAACCTATTCTCGCAAGAGACAGACCGAGCCGGGTCAGCGAAGAGTCTATCTGCGGGGATAGCATCATCACTGGGAAACAACAACCAAGGTGACACATCACCGCGTGCCCAGCTGTCGAGCAAGGCTTGCGGTGGTTGTTTGCGTTGCCAAATCTCTATCTGAGTGTGGGGCAGCGCTGTTTTAACCAGTTTGCCGGTGTTGGATTGGCGCGCCGCTTCGTTTTCGTGCATCACCAGCACGCATTGCAATTGGCTTTCAAGCGGCCAATAGCAGTGACAGATACAGTGATAGGTAAAACCGCATTGGCGGCAGGGCGAACGGGCCATGATTGTCTCCTTGGTTAATAGCGCGCTATTGTGCGCAAGCCCAGCCACGAATACCAGGTCATTGTTGTCTGCTGTCCGCGCCATCGACCTGACGCTTAAGTGTTAACCCTTCAGGGCCCAAAGGATACGTATTGCCATTAAATGTCTCTTCGGTTGCGGTCAAGGACAAGCCGTTGCGTTGATAAATACGCTCAGACACCACCATTTGTTCGCCGCTACGAGTGGTCAGTACTTGTACCTTATTGTTAGCGACCGGCTGCCAAACCCCGGTTTCTTTAGTCACGGCTTCCCCTTGCGGGTGATAGGTAGTGATGGCGCTGTGGTCAGGCAGTAACGTCAGTTGGGTGGTCAGTGTTGGTTGGCCCGAGTGTTGGCTAATCCCTTGATACTGGCCCGTCCAATGCTGGCTGGTATCGGCTGAAGGCAAAACCGCGCAGCCTTGGAAGGTATTTTGGGCTGTTTTTAAACGAGCCTGCCAGCCATAGAGGGTGTGTTCGCTTTGTTGGCAGCCGTTGAGGGTGAGAGTGAGAACGGCCTCTTTACTGCTAAACTGTGCCTGTTCATCGTCCAACTGATAGTCGGATAGGGGAACCTCTTGGGTATCATTGTCACTTTCCCACGCTACATGTCCTTTTCCTACCGCGGCGGACCAAAGTCGGGGATCACTGCCTTCGGCCAGCACAGTATTACGCGGTTGAGCACAACCTTTTAGCTCACTTGTCAGCATGTTTAAGCGCGAAACGGTGACGGCGGCAGGGTAATCGGCACTAAAACCTCGGCGAGAGACAGGGGTGAAAAAGCCTTCAAATTCGGCATAAACCGACGCCTCATGCTGGTCAAGTGCCGCGCGCTGTTCGCTGGTTAAATCGAGCCAGTACTGTTGTTGGCTGCCGCAGGGGGTAAAACTGGCTGTTTCGGGACTCACGGCGATGCGACCGCTTTGCATAAAAGGAATTGGCGACTGACTGAGTCCCGAGGCAACGACATCGCTACGGTGCCCAAGCTCTATAGGGCCAGAAGATTGGCTACATCCCACCAAACTGAGCACACTCACAGCGGTAATCACGAACAGATGACGAGTGGATGGCACGATAAACTCCTTGTGATAAGCGATAGACAGACTTGCGCCGATTCAAGCTGGCGGGCAAGATTGCCGTTAGGGTTGGATGAAGAGCAAGCTAGCATGCGTTATTGGTTATTTAAAACCGAGCCAGATACGTTTTCCATAGACACCTTAAAGCAGCAAAAGGTTTCATGCTGGGAAGGGGTGCGCAATTATCAAGCACGAAATATGCTGCGTGATGAGGTGACGGTCGGTGATCAGGTGTTGATTTATCACTCATCCTGCAAGCACGTTGGGGTAGTCGGCGTGGCGACCGTGGTGCGTGCGTGTTATCCCGATCATACCCAGTTTGAGCCACAAAGCGGCTATTTTGATCCGAAATCGACGCCACAGATACCGAGGTGGTTTATGGTGGATGTGGCCTATCAGCGTCATTTACCGTTAATTACCTTGGCTGAGATGAAAGGTAATCCGGCCCTGGCTGAGATGCCCTTGGTGAAAAAAGGCAACCGTCTAAGTGTGATGCCGGTGACGGATACGCAATGGCAGGCCATCCTCGCCATGGTGGGGGAGTAACCACAGCGAGGCTGGCGCCAAAAGTAAGCCCAATGAAGCTGTCACTGATCCAATAAATGGGCTTTTAAATAGCGAGCGACGGCTTCGTCGGCATGGCTGCCAATGATTGCCTTGTCTGAAAGAGTCGCTTTTACCCGTGCTTGTGCCGTTGCCATCACCAGCCCTTGGCCGGCGGCATTCAGCATTTCGACATCATTCATGCCATCGCCAAACGCAATACAGTCACTGAGATTGAGCTGGTGGCGGCGGGCGACGGCCTCTAAGGCTGCGCCTTTTGACACCCCACTCCCCATGACTTCGAGACAGAAAGGGGTAGAGAAGGCAATGCTGACTTGATCCCCATACTGCTCAATAAATTGATGCTCATACTGCAGTAGGTAGTCATGATCATGACGGATAAAGAAAATCTTGGCCACGTTATCAACCGGGGGATTATCGACGTCAAATTCACGGGCCTGGAACCCTGAGTCTTGATGGTAACGGGCGAGTTCTTCGTCCATTTTACTCAGTAGCCATTCATCATCACGGTATAAGTGAATGGTGACAGTTGCATCATCTTTGACGTCTTGAATCAGACTCGCGACGATAGCAGGGTCAACATTATGCTGGTAAACCAACTGGTTATCACTGTCGTGCACACGGGCGCCGTTCGAGGTGATCATGTAAGCTGGAATACCAACCGTTTCACGAATGCTAGCAACGTCGACATGATGGCGACCTGTCGCAAACACAAAGTGAATACCTTGCTGATGAAGGTGCTCCAGCACTTGCTTGGTATAGGGGGCGATACGATGCTCAGGCGTCAGCAAGGTACCGTCTAGATCAGAAGCGACAAGTTTGTACATCATGTCCTCATTAGTTTGGCGATCACAATCACAGTATCCTTTGAGTCTACTGCAACTCGTAGCGGTTAAAAAGGGAACACTATCACTGTTTGATTTCCGCTTTTAGTGAGCACATGGATGAGCCGACAGCTTGCATTAGCGATCCTCTAATTGGCGATCAAAAAAGTCGCGTATCGCGGATAAAGCGGCAATACGATGGGTGTCGGTTTCAAACAGGATCTCATGCCGTGCCCCCGCAAAAAACTGCCATTGGCTGGGTTGATTGGCCTGTTGGCGTAAAAAATGAAATTGCGACATGGCTGGATTAGAGACGATTTGCTCGCCACCAGCTTGGCAGATAAATGTTGGCGTCGTTAATTGTGATGCGACCGCTAAGCATTGTTCGCCTGCGGCCATGCCTTCGGCAATCCAGCGCGCGCTCGGTCCACCGATTTGTAACTGAGGTTGGTTGATATATAGCTGGCGAAACCAGGCATAGCGTGCTCGCGAGTGAGTCAGGCGGTTTTGCTCAAACGGCACATGACGATAGCCCACTTGCCCCGGCCCAAAACGCGGTGGGTGTTGATAGCGTGCCATCGAGCGACAAAGCCAAGGCGCGATACGGCCGAGCCAGGGACTCACTTGTACGCCAAACATGGGCGCGGTCATGGCTAATCCTGCGAGCGCGTTCGGATACTGATGCGCATAGAGTGTGGCAACGGCGCCCCCCATCGAGTGACCTAGCATGAAGGTCTGATCATAATGACGATGGGCCCGAATGGTTTGCATGAAGGTCGCGAGATCGGTGACATAATCGTCAAAACGTTCAACATGTCCCAAATCGCGCGGTTTAATGACTAAACGCTCTGATAAACCTTGGCCGCGATGATCAAAGCTGTAAACGTCATAGCCCATTTGAAAGAGGTCATAAAAGATCTCTTGGTACTTCATTACGCTTTCAATGCGGCCATTTACCACCACGACTGCACGCGTGTGTTGTGGGTGCGTAAAGCTACACCAATGCAGACGCAAGCCACTTTCTCCATGGAAAAATCCATGCTCACGTTGCTGCCAAAAGGGCGTAATATTGTGTTTAAACGTCTCACTCAGTTGTGCCTCGCGGGCAAGAGAGTGAGCGTCGCAAGCCGGTTGGTCCTGACTGTCGGCAAGAGTTGTCATTTGTTGGCTACCATCATTGAGATAGCGTTACTATAACCGTCTTCGAGGAAGGATGAAAATCCCACTTAAGAAGGAAAAAAGGCAAGCGTGATCGGCTTGCCTGGTAAAGAATCAAAGACGATTATTGGTTAAAGTTGTAGTACGTCTCAGCGCCCGGGCCGACCGGTAAACCGAGAACAAAAACCCACACATAGAACAAGATGCTCCACCCGACCATAAAGATCATCGAGTAAGGCAGCATGGTGGCTATTAAGGTACCAATCCCCAGGTTTTTCACATAGCGGCAAGCTACCGCCAAAATCAGCCCAAAGTAACTCATCATCGGAGTAATGATATTGGTGACCGAGTCACCGATACGATAAGCGGACTGGATGGTCTCTGGTGCATACCCCACCAACATTAACATCGGCACAAAAATCGGTGCGGTAATCGCCCATTGTGCCGATGCAGATCCCACCGATAGGTTGATTAGACCGCACATTAAAATAAAGGCAAAGAATAACGCAGGGCCGGTTAAACCAATGGTTTGCAGAAAGTCTGCGCCGCCGACGGCAATCACTTGGCCGAAGTTGGTCCACTTAAAGAAGGCGACAAACTGAGCGGCGAAGAACACCAGTACGATGTACATCCCCATCGCACTCATCGATTTCGACATCGAGTCAATCACATCACGATCGTTGTTGATGGTACCAACCGTACGACCAAACACGATACCCGGTACCGCGAAGAACACCATGATAAAGGCGACAATCCCTTTCAAGAACGGAGATCCCGCCACGTCACCGGTCTCGGGATGACGCAGTGCTCCCCACTCTGGGACAATGGTGAGTGCTAAAATACCACTGACAATCAGCACCGCAATCCCCGCATTACGCAGGCCGCGTTTTTCGTCATCATTAAGCTTACTGGCCGAGGCCGCAGAAATGTCTTCAGACGCTTGGCTTTGGTCATAAGGTCCAAGCTTAGGCTCAACAATCTTATCGGTTATCCAGGCGCCGACAAAGGCAATAAAGAAGGTGGAGACAAACATAAAGTACCAGTTCATCTCTGGGCCCACGGTGTACTCGGGATCAATCATTTGTGCAGCAGATTCGGTGATCCCGGAGAGCAATGGGTCGACGGTACCCAGCAATAAGTTAGCTGAATAGCCGCCCGACACCCCGGCAAATGCTGCTGCCAAGCCGGCAAGTGGGTGGCGGCCTAACGAGTGAAAGATCATCGCCGCGAGCGGAATTAAGACCACATAACCGAGCTCTGAGGCGGTGTTAGAGATAATACCGGCAAAGACAATGGTAAAGGTGACGGTACGGCGAGAGGCGCCCATCACTAAACCACGCATTGATGCTGAGAGTAAGCCAGAGTGCTCGGCTACTGCGACACCCAACATAGCAACCAATACGGTGCCTAATGGCGCAAAGCCAGTAAAGTTTTTCACCAAATTGGTGACGATCATTTGCAAACCTTCGGCATTAAGCAGGCTTTGCACGTAGATCATGCCATCGGCGGCACGCCCGCTTGCGCCTTCTGGACGCGGATCCGCCACTGAAACATCAAAGTAACCGGCGACACCCGATGCCAGCAGAATAGCGACGCAGAAAATTGCGAATAAGGTCACAGGATGGGGTAATAAGTTGCCGAGCCACTCGACGGTATCGAGAAAACGCGTAAACAGCGTGCGTTTATGTGGGCCGCCCCGTTGCTCGGAGGTGTTTGAGTGCATGTCATTCGTCTCCATGTTAGTACTGCACTTCCCGTCAATGGGAAAGAAAGCCGGATGTTAATTGTTTTTTAAACCAAATATCAACATTAAATGCTAACTTTTAACGTAATAAGCCGATCTGCGTGCTAGTTATCGGCATAAAAATTGACATACTTGACTGTAAGTTGTCGTGAATGAGCGTCTTTTGACGGCAATTTGGCGTATTATGAAGTTCGTCTTGTTCACTCAGATGGTTAAAGGTGTTAACAAATGCAACCAGCGCAACATCAAGGGCATATTGCGTATCTCGATGTACTTCGCGTGTTGGCCGCATTATTTGTGGTCGCAATTCATGTCTTGGGGCCATATCGCACTGAAATTGGGCAGATCGCTTTATCAGATTGGAGCGTGGCGGTTGGACTCAATAGCGCCAGCCGCTGGGTGGTCCCTATATTTATTATGATTTCAGGGGTGTTGCTGTTGTCGTCCTCGCACCGGTTCACGCTTAGACACTTTATTCAGCGTCGGGTGATGAAAGTGGTGGTGCCTTTTGTGCTTTGGTCGCTATTGTTCGCGGGCTTATCTGGACTCACTGCTGAAGGCTTTTCTTGGCAGACGGTAGCGCAAACATTACACGCTGCGCCCGACCATGAGACCTATTATCATCTGGGTTTTTTTTACTATTACATCCCGCTATTACTTTGGATTCCGATACTGCGTCCCGTTGTCGCGCATTTACCGGCATCGGGCGTGGCGGCGGTGGGGCTTGCGTGGATGGGCGTCACCGCCTGGTATTTATCGGGCGCGCAGGGGTGGTGGCGGAATGACTTTATTCTTTATGGCGGTTATTTGTGGCTGGGGTTTTGGCTTCATTATTACCCACGCGCGCGGCCTCTTTGGTGGGTTTTAGGGTTACTCGCCGTGGGAATGACCGGATACCATGTGCTTGGTACCAGTATCCAATACCAGCGTTATATCACCGAAGGCTGGTTATCTTACACGACGATCAACACGGTACTGATCAGCGCCGCGGTCTTTTTGGCGGTTCGGCAGTGGCGGCAGGGACGAACCACACCATCATGGGTGGCCACGCTAAGTCGTTATAGCCTCGGCATTTATTTGATTCATCCGATTTTCCTTTGGCCGGTGCGTGCATACTGGCCGACCTTGTCGCCATCGTGGCTATGGATCCCGGCTCTGACGATTTATGCGTTTGCAGGCGCGGCGTTGATAACGGCATTATTACAGCGTCAGCGCATCACCGCGTGGCTGGTTCCCTAGTGGATGACACTTTTTGCGATAAAAGCAGTCATAAGTAATTGAAAGCATGTATACGGAGTCAGATCCCAATCATGAAATCGCGAATCCCTAAAGGGCGTAAAAACCGTCATACTAGAAAGATGGCAGTGAGCCAGCAAGGAGAGAGATCATGGATGATGTAGCAGTGGTTATTAAGCACAGTAAGCGCCTAGAAAGCTTACTGCGCCAGCACTATCACGCGGAAGGGAAAGGGCTCCACCAGCTTATCGACAGCAGTCAAAAACGGCTTCCCCATGATGTGGTCAAAAAGCTGCGCTTCGTGGCGACCATTAGGAATAAAGTGGTGCATGAAGACGGTTACCAAGTCGATGATATGCGTAAATTTATATCGGTAAGCAAGTATTGTGAGTCGGAACTGGTACCGCGAAGCAACCGCTTAATATGGCGCCTTGCTGCTGCTCTTATTCTGCTGTTTACCGCCGGGGCGATAGGTTTTTACGCGCAAGTTTGGCCGCAATGGAGCGGCTAACGAACGACTCGCCGCGACTGTCACCGCCTCGTTAACGTTACGATTTTTTTAAACTGGATCTTGTTCTTATCAAGGTACACTGGACATCTTCGCTAACCTGCCTAGACTTGGCGTCCTTGTTGTGAAAGGAATGATAATCATGTGGAGCTGGTTCGCTGTCTGTTGTTCTGGACTGCTGCATATCTCCGCAGCCTACCGGGGCCCGCGTTGGCAGTTTTATCTTTTTAAACCGCTGACCATTGTGCTGCTGATGCTCATTGTTGGTGCACACCTTAGCGTCTCCCATTATGCGCAATGGGTATTCGTTGCACTATTACTGTCAGTGGTCGGTGATGTCTTTTTAATGCTACCCAAAGACAGATTTGTCCATGGGTTAACCAGCTTTTTATTCGCACATCTCGTTTATATATTTGCGTTCTGGGCGCAATTTGACGGCCACATGGTGTGGTGGTTACCTGCCATGCTCTCAGGCCTTGGAGTGATCGTCTTTCTTTTGCTACTTCCCAACCTTGGGCGTTTTGCCTTGCCGGTTGCTATCTATATTGCCGTGATCACACAGATGGTATGGGCCGCAGGCGAGTACTGGTTGAACACCCATTCTCTCGCAGCAGGGATGGCGTTAGCGGGAGCAATATTATTCATGTTCTCAGATACGGTGCTTGCTTTTGCGCGTTTTAAAGGTGAGTTCCGTGCAGCACAAGCGATGGTGATGTCGAGTTACTTTTTGGCGCAAGCATTGATTAGCGCCTCGGTGGTGATCGCCCAAGGAGGATAACCATGGAGCAAGTCTATCAAGCGATGAACCTCTTAGAAGCACACAGCCTAAAAGGGCTACTGGTCAGCCACCAGATTGATTGTGTGTTAAAAGGTGAAACATTGAGTGCCGCGGTGGGAGAGCTACCCCCGGATGTTCAGGGGGTCACCTTGTGGGTCGAGCCAGAAAAGGTGACTCAGGCGCGGACGTTGCTACAGGAATACGAAGCCCAAAGTCACACCCATTGGATTTGCCAAGCATGCGGTGAAGAGAATGCCGGTAGCTTTGAACTATGCTGGCAGTGCCAGCATAGTCGCGAGTGATTGCGTTACACCATATACTTACGGCGAATATCGAGCAGCGCAAAGATCCCAAAAATAAGAATTGACCACTTCTCCCAGCGGCTCATGGCAACTTTATCGCCAAAGGCCCCTAAAAAGATCAGCATTTGTAAGCCGTGCATGACTAACAAAAAGCCCGTCATGATGTACAGTGCCATGGCGGCGACACCAGGAAAAGGATGGACAATATTGGCAATCAACACCAGCCACACAAAGGCGATGGCGGCTTTCGCCAATAAGATTAACACTTTCATAGTTTTTCTCTCACGGGTCTTGTTTGCTTAATGATCGGGTTCAGTAAAATATAACCGGTAGTTGACTTGTCCTGCGCGTTTTTCACGGTGACAGTGCCAATGCGCGGGGATCTGATAGGCCTCTAAATCACTCTCGGCTTCGACATAAACACAGGCGTTTGGCGCAAGCCAATGATTGGCGTCTAACGCGGCCAAGGTGTCCTCGAGTAGGCCTTGATGAAAAGGCGGATCGACAAACACAATATCATACGGACCGTCTTTGGGGGCGGTGGCAAGTAGGGCGAGCGCATCGCCGCAATCAATGTGTGCGTTTTGCGCCCCAAGGTGATCTACATTAGCCCGTAATTGTTTGGCTGCCGCGGGATGTTTCTCACAAAAATGGACCCAGCTTGCGCCACGAGAGAGCGCTTCAAAGCCGAGTCCGCCACTTCCTGCGAAAATATCGAGGCAGCGAGCCTCTGGCAAATAAGGCGCGAGCCAGTTAAAAACGGTTTCTTTCACCCTGTCAGTGGTGGGGCGGAGCCCTTGCGCGTCTTGTACCGCAAGCTTACGGCCACGCCAGCGGCCAGCAATAATACGGACAGACCCAACCCCACGAGAAGGGGTAGGCGATGAGGGTTTGCGGTTGGCGCGTTTAACCATAGATTTTTTGACCGTTAAGAAGGTGGTAGACTATGCCGATTCGGTATTGTGCCGCTGATTGTATCAAGCATGCTTTAGGATTTGCCAATGGCAGAAAAAAAGAAACGTGGATTTATGTCATGGTTGGGCTTGGGTCGTAAAAAAGACCAGGCACAGCCGGACCCAGAACAAGAATCATCAACGCATTCGCCAGACGTGGCGGACGATACGGTGGCGTCAGTGACGTCGACGGATACGTCTGTTGAAACTGCTTCACAAAATCAACAAGAAAGCCTTGCACCTGAGGGCGAAATCAACACGGGTAGCTTGCCAGAGCCAGCGGTGCGCGAAAAACCGCAACGTGAAGGCTTCTTTGCGCGGTTAAAACG
>NZ_MUFE01000016.1:0-57697 GCF_001995415.1 Salinivibrio sp. AR647
TGGTGTTGAAATGTTCCGTAAGCTTCTAGACGAAGGCCGTGCGGGTGAGAACGTTGGTGTTCTTCTGCGTGGTACTAAGCGTGACGAAGTTGAGCGTGGTCAAGTACTGGCGAAGCCTGGTTCAATCACTCCGCACACCAAGTTCGAATCAGAAGTATACGTACTAGGTAAAGACGAAGGCGGCCGTCATACGCCGTTTTTCAAAGGTTATCGTCCACAGTTCTACTTCCGTACAACTGACGTGACCGGTACTATCGAACTGCCAGAAGGCGTTGAGATGGTTATGCCTGGTGACAACATTAAGATGGTTGTAACGCTTATCGCCCCAATCGCGATGGACGAAGGCCTACGTTTCGCTATCCGTGAAGGTGGCCGTACTGTAGGCGCTGGTGTTGTTGCCAACATCGTTGAATAATGATTTGACGAAACACTAGTAAAAAGGGCATCATTTGATGCCCTTTTTCTGCGTTTGACACTCCTATTGGCGTGATTTTCGCCACTAGTGGTCGGTCAGCGCGGACTTTAGTGATCGTATCACCCTCTAACGAGAGATAAGATCACCACGTGCCTTGCAGAATACTGACCGTATGCTGTTATAGGCACTGCCGTCTATGTAGACTTGTTACAGGTAGAATGTATGAAAGCGAACGCTGAGACCCAATCCGGTTCGATGGACATCCTCAAGTGGGGTGTTGTTTTTGTCCTATTGGCCGCAGCCGTGGTAGGGAATAGCCTGTACAGTGATGTGTCTGTAGTAGTGCGAGCTGCTGCTGTAGTGGTGTTGGTTGCCGCTGCTGGCGGTGTGGCTGCACTCACGATGAAAGGAAAAGCTGCGATCACGTTTGCACGCGAATCGCGTATGGAAGTGCGTAAAGTCATTTGGCCTACGCGCCAAGAGACTTTGCAAACCTCTCTCATCGTTCTGGCTGTTACTGTCGTTATGGCGCTCATCTTGTGGGGCGTTGACGGAATCATGGTCCGTCTAGTCCGCCTAATCACTGGCGTGTGAGGTAAAAGTACATGAGCGAAGCTCCCAAAAAACGTTGGTATGTGGTTCAGGCTTTCTCTGGTTTTGAAAGCCGTGTGGCGCAATCATTGCGCGAACATATCAAGATGCACGAAATGGAAGACTATTTCGGGGAAGTATTGGTGCCAACCGAAGAAGTGGTTGAAATGCGCCAAGGTCAACGTCGTAAAAGCGAACGTAAATTCTTCCCAGGTTATGTGCTCGTCCAAATGGTGATGAACGATGAGTCGTGGCACCTAGTACGTGGTGTGCCACGTGTGATGGGCTTTATCGGCGGCACCTCTGATCGCCCAGCTCCAATTTCTGATAAAGAAGCGGACTCTATCCTCAATCGCCTTGAAAAAGCGAGCGAGTCTCCGGTGCATAAAACTGTATTTGAAGCAGGTGAAGTGGTACGCGTTACTGAAGGCCCATTTGCAGACTTTAACGGCGTGGTTGAACAAGTCGACTACGATAAAAACCGCCTTAAAGTTTCAGTGTCTATCTTCGGCCGTGCAACACCGGTAGAGCTTGAATTTGGCCAGGTAGAAAAAACCTGATCAAAAAAGCACCGCTAACGGTTGGCAAGGGCGCGAAATTTGACTATAATTTCGCGCCCTTTTGTTAAACGGGAAGTCTGTCGCAAGATAGACGTTAGTACCCAAAATTAGGTAATTGAATAATGGCTAAGAAAGTACAAGCTTACATCAAGCTGCAGGTTGCAGCGGGTGCAGCTAACCCATCGCCACCGGTTGGTCCTGCTCTAGGTCAACACGGTGTGAACATCATGGAGTTCTGTAAAGCGTTTAACGCGAAGACTGAATCTATCGAGAAAGGTCTACCAACTCCTGTTGTTATCACTGTATATAGTGACCGTTCTTTCACCTTCGTAACCAAGACCCCACCAGCGGCGATTCTGCTTAAGAAAGCAGCCGGTGTTAAGTCTGGTTCAGGTCGTCCGAACACTGAAAAAGTGGGTACCGTTACTGACGCTCAGATCCAAGAGATCGCAGAAACCAAAGCGGCAGACATGACGGGTGCGGACGTCGAAGCGATGAAACGCTCCATTGCGGGTACTGCCCGTTCAATGGGCCTGAACGTAGAGGGTTAAGACAATGGCTAAAATGACTAAGCGCATGCGCGTAATCCGCGAAAAAGTTGATGTGACCAAAGAGTACGACATCAACGAAGCCGTTGCTCTACTTAAGGAACTGGCGACTGCAAAATTTGTTGAAAGTGTTGATGTTTCTGTCAACCTTGGCATCGATGCACGTAAATCAGACCAAAACGTTCGTGGTGCAACTGTACTGCCGAACGGTACTGGCCGTGATATCCGTGTTGCAGTATTCACCCAAGGTGCGAATGCAGACGCTGCGAAAGAAGCGGGTGCAGATATCGTGGGTATGGAAGATCTTGCTGAGCAAGTGAAGAAAGGCGAAATGAACTTTGACGTTGTCGTCGCTTCACCAGACGCAATGCGCGTTGTTGGCCAGCTAGGTACTATCCTAGGTCCACGCGGCCTGATGCCAAACCCGAAAGTAGGTACTGTAACGCCTAACGTTGCTGAAGCGGTTAAGAACGCGAAAGCAGGTCAGGTTCGTTATCGTAACGATAAGAACGGTATCGTTCATACTACTATCGGTAAAGTAGACTTTGACGCTGACAGCCTAAAAGAGAACCTTGAAGCGCTGTTGGTTGCACTGAAGAAGGCGAAGCCAACTTCAGCAAAAGGTACTTTCATTAAGAAAGTTAGCCTGTCGACCACTATGGGTGCTGGTGTTTCATTAGACCAGAACTCTTTGGACGCAAGCGTTAACTAATTGCGACAAGCGAGCGAGTAGTTTATACTCTCTCGCTTGGCAATTTTATGGCTGAGTTTGCTGCGGCAAACTTCGTCCAAGACCGTAGGTGTTCATAGCGAACTTAATCTCTCCTACGTAGACGGTGCCAGAACATGATAGATTTTCGTCTTTCTTGGATCTGCACCGTAAAAGCTCTCTCTACGCTATGTGGGGAGTGGTGTTAAACAATCCAGGAGCAAATCCAAATGGCTTTAAACCTTCAAGACAAAAAAGCAATTGTTGCTGAAGTCAACGAAGCTGCCAGTGGTGCCCTGTCTGCAGTAGTTGCTGATTCTCGCGGTGTAACCGTGGATGCGATGACTTCTCTACGTAAACAAGCGCGTGAAGCGGGCGTTTTCATGAAAGTTGTTCGTAATACACTGGCTCGCCGTGCAGTTGAAGGCACAGACTACGAGTGTCTGAAAGACACTTTTGTTGGCCCAACTCTGATTGCGTTTTCTAACGAGCACCCAGGTGCTGCTGCGCGTCTTTTTAAAGACTTCGCTAAAGAAAACAACGAGTTTGAGGTTAAATCTGCTGCATTCGAAGGCGTGATCACTGACCCAGAGGTATTGGCGACACTGCCAACGTACGACGAAGCAATTGCACGCCTAATGATGGGCTTGAAAGAAGCTTCTGCCGGCAAGCTGGTTCGTACTATCGCCGCTGTTCGCGACCAAAAAGACGCGGCCTAATTGCCCGCTTAATCTGGTTGCTTAATCCTTTTATTGTTGACTTTAAAGAGAATTGTTATGTCTATCACTAACGAGCAAATCCTAGACGCAATTGCAGATATGTCTGTAATGCAAGTTGTTGAGCTTATCGAAGCTATGGAAGAAAAATTCGGCGTATCAGCTGCAGCAGCAGTTGTTGCTGGTGGTGCTGGCGAAGGCGCTGCTGTTGAAGAGCAAACCGAATTTGACGTTATCCTAACTGAAGCTGGTGCGAACAAAGTATCAGTAATCAAAGCGGTACGTGGCGCAACTGGTCTAGGCCTGAAAGAAGCGAAAGCGCTTGTTGACGGCGCGCCAGCACCTCTGAAAGAAGGTGTTGAGAAAGAAGAAGCTGAAGCGCTTAAAGCTCAGCTAGAAGAAGCTGGTGCTTCTGTTGAAGTTAAGTAATTTATACTTAATTTCCTAGCCTGAAAGGGCATTGGCTGGTGGCTAGAAAGCCACCGGCCTTTTTGCGCTGTAGGGCAGTAGTGAAATTTCCACCCCGTTTTATCACTGCTGACCATGCAAAAAAGATCAAAGCACGCGCTTTGATTTTCCTACACTAAACGGTGGTTGTTTAGTCACTGTCCTTGTTTTATCGGACAGTTTGGGTCACTTATCAGCGAGCTGAGGAACCCTATGGTTTACTCTTATACCGAGAAAAAGCGTATCCGTAAGGATTTTGGTAAGCGTCCTCAAGTTCTGGACGTGCCATACTTGCTGTCGATCCAGCTTGAATCTTTTAAGAACTTTATCGAGCAGGATCCAGAAGGGCAATACGGTCTTGAAGCTGCCTTTCGCTCTGTTTTTCCAATTCAGAGCTACAACGGCAATTCCGAGCTGCAATACGTTAGCTATCGTCTCGGTGAGCCAGTTTTCGATGTCAAAGAATGCCAAATTCGTGGCGTAACCTATTCGGCCCCACTGCGCGTGAAACTGCGCTTGGTGATGTTTGATAAGGAAGCCCCGGCTGGTACCGTAAAAGACATCAAAGAACAAGAAGTCTATATGGGCGAAATTCCGCTCATGACTGAAAATGGTACCTTTGTCATCAATGGTACTGAGAGGGTTATCGTATCCCAGCTGCACCGTAGTCCGGGCGTCTTTTTCGACAGCGATAAGGGTAAAACCCACTCCTCAGGAAAAGTGCTATATAACGCACGCGTGATCCCATACCGTGGTTCATGGTTGGATTTCGAATTTGATCCTAAGGATATCGTATACGTTCGTATCGATCGTCGTCGTAAGCTGCCGGCTTCTATTATTCTGCGTGCGCTGGAATACACAACTGAAGAGATCTTGGATCTATTCTTCGAAAAAGTCGTTTTCGAAGTGAAGGGCAAATCTCTGGTGATGGAGTTGGTGCCTGATCGTCTACGTGGCGAAACGGCAAATTTCGACATTGAAGCCGACGGTAAAGTTTACGTTGAGCAAGGCCGTCGAATTACCGCGCGTCATATCCGTCAGTTGACGAAAGATAACGTTGATCACATCGAAGTGCCGGTGGAGTATATTGCGGGCAAGATTTCTGCACGTGAATATATCAACCAGGAAACTGGCGAAGTGATTGTCTCGGCTAACCAAGAGTTAAGTCTGGAGACACTGGCGCAGTTGTCGCAAGCAGGTCACAAACGTATCGAAACCCTGTTCACTAATGACCTGGATCACGGCCCGTACATGTCAGATACCCTGCGTATCGACAATACAACGGATCGCTTGACGGCGTTAGTTGAAATTTACCGCATGATGCGTCCTGGTGAGCCACCAACGCGTGAAGCGGCAGAGCAACTGTTCGAAAGTCTGTTCTTCTCAGACGATCGCTACGACCTATCATCTGTGGGTCGTATGAAGTTTAACAGCTCTCTGGGTCGTGATGATCTGACTGGCCCAGGCGTTCTGAGCAAAGAAGACATTATCGAGGTGATGCGTAAACTCATCCATATCCGAAATGGTATTGGTGAAGTTGATGACATTGATCACCTGGGTAACCGCCGTATTCGCTCTGTGGGCGAAATGGCAGAAAACCAGTTCCGTGTAGGTCTAGTACGTGTAGAGCGTGCAGTAAAAGAGCGTTTGAGCTTGGGCGATCTCGACAGTGTGATGCCACAAGACTTAATTAACGCTAAGCCTATCTCTGCGGCAGTTAAAGAGTTCTTTGGCTCTTCACAGCTGTCACAGTTTATGGACCAAAATAACCCGTTGTCAGAAGTGACGCACAAACGTCGTATTTCTGCATTGGGTCCAGGCGGTCTGACGCGTGAGCGTGCAGGTTTCGAAGTGCGTGACGTTCATGCCACCCACTACGGTCGTCTGTGTCCGATTGAAACACCGGAAGGACCGAACATCGGTCTGATTAACTCACTGTCTGCCTTTGCACGTTGTAATGGCTACGGCTTCCTAGAAACACCTTACCGTAAAGTCGTTGACGGTAAAGTGACCGATCAAATTGATTATTTGTCAGCGATCGAAGAAGGTCACTACGTGATTGCGCAGGCGAACGCTGCGTTGAACGAAGATGGCTCCTTCACTGATGAACTGATCACCGCGCGTGAAACCGGTGAGTCAGGCTTGCACCCACGTGATCATGTCCAGTACATGGACGTTGCGACCAACCAGGTCGTATCGGTGGCAGCCTCACTGATCCCGTTCCTTGAGCATGATGATGCTAACCGTGCCTTGATGGGCGCGAACATGCAACGTCAGGCGGTGCCGACACTGCGCGCGCAAAAGCCGCTCGTGGGAACAGGTATCGAGCGTAATGTGGCGGTTGACTCGGGTGTGACAGCGGTAGCGAAACGCGGTGGTACCATTCAGTCGGTCGACGCATCACGTATCGTGGTGAAAGTGAATGAAGATGAGTTGGTATCAGGCGAAGCGGGTATCGATATCTACAGCTTGGTGAAATACACACGTTCAAACCAGAACACCTGTATTAATCAGCGTCCAACTGTGATGCCAGGCCATGAAGTCGCCAAAGGTGACGTCTTGGCTGATGGACCATCAACCGATTTGGGTGAACTGGCACTCGGCCAGAACATGCGCATCGCGTTTATGCCGTGGAATGGTTATAACTTTGAGGATTCCATCCTTATTTCTGAGCGTGTGGCTCAGGAAGATCGTTTAACCACTATTCACATTCAAGAGCTTTCTTGTGTGGCGCGTGATACCAAGCTGGGCAGTGAAGAAATTACCGCGGATATTCCAAACGTGGGTGAAGCGGCACTGTCTAAGCTGGATGAATCTGGGGTTGTGTATATCGGGGCCGAAGTCAAAGGCGGCGATATCATGGTCGGTAAAGTGACGCCAAAAGGCGAAACACAACTGACGCCAGAGGAGAAGCTACTACGAGCAATCTTTGGCGAAAAAGCCTCTGACGTAAAAGATTCATCATTGCGTGTTCCTAATGGTGTATCTGGTACGGTTATCGATGTGCAAGTCTTTACTCGCGATGGCGTTGAAAAAGACAAACGTGCACTCGAAATCGAAGAAATGCAGCTGAAAGAAGCCAAAAAAGACCTAACCGAGGAGTTCTCTATCCTTGAAGGTGGTCTGATGGCACGTGTTCGCACACTGCTTTCTCAAGCCGGTTACACTGATAGTCAATTAGCCAGCATGGATCGTCAGACCATGTTGACGCAGACACTAGACGACGAAGCACAGCAAACGCAGCTAGAGCAGCTTGCCGAGCAGTACGACGAAATCAAAGCTGACTTTGACAAGAAATTTGACACCAAACGTCGCAAGATCACCCAAGGTGATGACCTTGCGCCAGGCGTGTTGAAGATCGTTAAAGTGTACCTTGCGGTTAAACGTCGCATCCAGCCAGGTGATAAAATGGCTGGTCGTCACGGTAACAAAGGTGTTATCTCGAAGATCAACCCGATCGAAGATATGCCTTACGACGAATCTGGTGAACCCGTCGACTTAGTGCTGAACCCGTTGGGTGTACCTTCGCGTATGAACATCGGTCAGATCCTAGAAACACACTTGGGTCTGGCAGCGAAAGGGATTGGTGACAAGATCAACCGCATGCTCAAAGAGCAGCAAGAACTAGCGAAATTCCGTGAGTTCTTGCAGAAGGTTTACGATCTCGGTGATACCCGTCAGAAAGTGGACATTAGCCAACTGACTGACGAAGAAGTACGCACCTTAATCGGAAACCTGCGTGATGGTCTGCCGACAGCGTCTCCTGTCTTTGACGGTGCGCCTGAACCAATTGTTAAAGAACTACTGAAATTGGGCGATCTGCCTGAGTCTGGTCAGCTTGACTTGTACGATGGCCGCACTGGTGAGAAGTTTGAGCGTCCGGTAACCGTGGGTTACATGTACATGCTGAAACTGAACCACTTGGTTGACGACAAGATGCACGCCCGTTCAACCGGTTCTTACAGCTTGGTGACGCAGCAACCGTTGGGTGGTAAGGCACAGTTCGGTGGTCAGCGCTTCGGTGAGATGGAAGTTTGGGCTCTGGAAGCATACGGTGCTGCCTATACCCTACAAGAAATGCTCACCGTGAAGTCGGATGACGTTAATGGCCGTACTAAGATGTATAAAAACATCGTAGATGGCGACCATCGTATGGAGCCGGGCATGCCGGAATCTTTCAACGTATTGCTGAAAGAAATCCGCTCGTTGGGTATCAACATCGAGCTGGAAGACGAGTAAGCCTCGAGCTACTCTCTCCGGTAAGAATATGAAGGCGCTGCCTGTCAGCGCCTTTATGGGTCAACTCCTCACAGGAGCCGATTGTGAAAGACTTACTTAAGTTTCTGAAAGCACAACATAAGACCGAAGAATTTGACTCGATCAAAATCGGTCTTGCCTCACCGGACATGATTCGTTCATGGTCGTTTGGTGAAGTGAAAAAGCCAGAAACCATCAACTACCGTACCTTTAAGCCTGAACGTGACGGTTTGTTCTGTGCACGTATCTTTGGCCCGGTCAAAGACTATGAGTGTCTTTGTGGTAAGTATAAGCGCCTCAAGCACCGCGGCGTCATTTGTGAAAAATGTGGCGTTGAAGTCACTCAGACCAAAGTGCGCCGTGAGCGCATGGGTCACATTGAGCTTGCTTCTCCTGTTGCCCACATTTGGTTCCTGAAGTCGCTGCCATCGCGCATCGGCTTGTTGATGGACATGCCACTGCGTGACATCGAACGTGTGCTTTACTTTGAGTCGTATATTGTTATTGAACCAGGCATGACCAGCCTAGAGCGCGGTCAGATGATGTCTGAAGAACAATATTTAGACGCACTCGAAGAGTGGGGCGACGAATTTGACGCGCGCATGGGCGCAGAAGCAGTCAAAGCACTGCTCGCGAACATGGATCTGTCGGTTGAGACAGAGCAAATGCGTGAACAGCTCGAAGAGACGAACTCTGAGACCAAGCGTAAGAAGATCACCAAGCGTTTGAAGCTGGTTGAGTCCTTCTTACAATCAGGTAACAACCCTGAGTGGATGATTTTGACCGTGCTGCCTGTGTTGCCGCCCGATCTGCGTCCATTGGTCCCGTTGGATGGTGGTCGTTTTGCGACCTCGGATCTCAACGACCTGTACCGCCGTGTGATTAACCGTAACAACCGCTTGAAGCGTCTACTTGATCTTGCTGCGCCAGATATCATCGTGCGTAACGAAAAGCGTATGCTGCAAGAGTCTGTCGATGCCATGCTGGATAACGGCCGTCGTGGTCGTGCCATTACCGGCTCGAACAAGCGTCCGCTGAAATCACTGGCCGACATGATCAAAGGTAAGCAGGGGCGTTTCCGTCAGAACCTGCTGGGTAAACGTGTTGATTACTCTGGCCGTTCGGTGATTACCGTGGGTCCATACTTGCGTCTGCATCAGTGTGGCCTGCCAAAGAAAATGGCACTAGAGCTGTTTAAACCGTTTATCTACGGCAAGCTTGAGACTCGTGGTCTAGCGACTACTATCAAAGCCGCTAAGAAGATGGTTGAGCGCGAAGAAGCGGTCGTATGGGATATCTTGGATGATGTCATCCGTGAACACCCAGTGATGCTTAACCGTGCACCAACACTTCACCGTTTGGGTATCCAAGCGTTTGAACCTGTGCTTATCGAAGGTAAAGCGATCCAGCTGCACCCGTTGGTGTGTGCGGCGTATAACGCTGACTTCGATGGTGACCAAATGGCTGTTCACGTGCCGCTAACGCTGGAAGCTCAGCTGGAAGCGCGTGCGTTGATGATGTCAACCAACAACATTCTGTCGCCAGCGTCTGGTGACCCTATCATCGTTCCGTCGCAGGACGTGGTATTGGGTCTCTATTATATGACCCGTGAAAAGGTCAACGGCAAAGGCGAAGGCATGTACCTGGCTGGTCCAGGTGAAGCAGAAAAAGTATACCGTACCGGTCATGCTGAACTGCACAGCCGTGTAAAAGTACGTATCAAGCAAATCGACATCGATGAGATGGGTACACGCACGGAAAAAGTGTCCTTGGTGGATACCACCGTGGGCCGTGCCATGCTGTGGACCATTGTTCCTAACGGCTTGCCGTATGACTTGGTGAACCAGCCATTAGGTAAAAAGCAAATTTCTAACTTGCTAAACACCTGCTACCGCAAGCTGGGTCTGAAAGATACCGTTATCTTCGCTGACCAAATTATGTACACAGGTTTTGCGTATTCAGCGCTGTCGGGCACGTCTGTCGGTATCGACGACATGGTGATCCCACAAGCGAAGTACGACTTGATCGAAGCTGCTGAAGCTGAAGTCGCGGAAATTCAAGAGCAGTTCCAGTCAGGCCTAGTGACGGCCGGCGAGCGCTATAACAAAGTGATCGATATCTGGGCGGCCGCGAACGAACAAGTTGCCAAAGCGATGATGGATAACCTGTCTACCGAGACAGTGATTAACCGTGATGGCGAAGAAGAAACGCAAACATCGTTTAACAGCGTCTACATGATGGCTGACTCAGGTGCACGTGGTTCTGCCGCGCAGATCCGTCAGCTAGCGGGTATGCGTGGTCTGATGGCGAAGCCGGATGGCTCCATCATCGAAACGCCAATCACGGCGAACTTCCGTGAAGGTCTGAACGTACTTCAGTACTTTATTTCAACGCACGGTGCCCGTAAGGGTCTGGCGGATACGGCACTGAAGACCGCGAACTCAGGTTATCTGACGCGTCGCCTGGTCGATGTCGCGCAAGACGTGGTTGTGACCGAAACCGATTGTGGTACCCAAGGCGGTATCCACATGATGGCGGTTATCGAAGGTGGTGACGTTAAAGAAGCCCTGCGTGAGCGTGTTCTAGGCCGTGTTGTGGCAGAAGATGTGCTCAAGCCTGGCTCGGAAGAAGTCCTGGCACCACGCAACACGCTGTTGGACGAAAAATGGTGTGACATTCTTGAGCATCATTCCGTCGATAAAGTGAAAGTGCGTTCTGTTGTAACCTGTGAAACCGACTTTGGTTGTTGTGCCAACTGTTATGGTCGTGACCTGGCACGTGGTCACCTGGTTAATCACGGTGAGTCTGTCGGTGTTATCGCAGCACAGTCTATCGGTGAGCCTGGTACACAGCTGACCATGCGTACGTTCCACATCGGTGGTGCAGCATCGCGTGCAGCGGCAGAAAACAACATCCAGGTGAAGAACAAAGGTTCTATGCACCTGCACAATGCTAAATCTGTTACCAACAGCGACGGTAAGCTCGTGATTACCTCGCGTGCGACAGAAATGACCATTGTTGATGAGTTTGGCCGTACCAAAGAAAGCTACAAAGTGCCTTATGGTGCAATCCTTGGCAAGCAAGACGGCGAAGCCGTGGTAGCCGGTGACGTAGTCGCTAACTGGGACCCACACACCATGCCAATCATCACTGAGGTAGAAGGTAGCCTTCGCTTCGTTGATATGATTGATGGCGCGACCATGCAACGTCAAACTGACGAGCTAACGGGTCTGTCTTCTATCGTGGTCATGGATGCCTCGGAGCGTCCAACATCCGGTAAAGACAAGCGTCCTGCGGTGAAGCTGGTGGATGCGCAAGGTAATGATGTGATGGTACCGGGTACTGATATGCCGGTTCAATACTTCTTGCCAGGTAAAGCCATCGTGCAACTGGATGACGGTGCGAGTGTTGGCATTGGTGACACCCTAGCGCGTATCCCGCAAGAAAGCGGCGGTACCAAGGATATCACCGGTGGTTTGCCTCGCGTTGCTGACCTGTTTGAAGCGCGTAAGCCGAAAGAGCCAGCGATTCTGGCAGAGATCACCGGTACGGTGTCCTTTGGTAAAGAAACCAAAGGCAAGCGTCGTCTGGTTATCACACCAGAAGAAGGTAAAGCGTACGAAGAGATGATTCCAAAGTGGCGTCAGCTCAACGTCTTCGAAGGTGAAAAAGTCGAGAAAGGTGATGTGATCGCAGATGGTCCAGAATCACCACACGACATCCTACGTCTGCGTGGTATCCATGCGGTGGCGGAATACATCACCAACGAAGTACAAGACGTTTACCGTCTGCAAGGCGTTAAGATCAACGATAAGCACATTGAGACGATTGTTCGTCAGATGCTGCGTAAGGTGACGATTAAGTCTGCAGGTGATACTGAGTTCTTGGAAGGCGAGCAGGTTGAATACTCTCGTGTCATGATTGCTAACCGTGATCTTGAAATCGACGGTAAGCAGCCGGCTACATTTGGCCGTGATCTCTTGGGTATTACCAAAGCATCGTTGGCGACTGAGTCCTTTATCTCAGCGGCTTCGTTCCAAGAAACCACGCGTGTGCTGACAGAAGCCGCGGTGGCAGGTAAGCGTGATGACTTGCGCGGTCTGAAAGAAAACGTGATCGTGGGTCGTCTGATCCCAGCCGGTACTGGCTTCGCGTATCACAAAGACCGTCAAGCTAAGCGTGCAGAGCCAGAACAGCCAGTCGCTCCTCAGGTCGATGCAGAGCAAGCATCACAAGACCTAGCGGCGTTGCTTAATGCGGGCTTGAACGACGACAGCTAAGCGAGTGAAATAATTAGCGCGATAAGCTAAGTCGAATAAAAAGGCATCTCTTCGGAGATGCCTTTTGTTTTTGTGTTCATTCAGCGCACAAAAAACGCCGCATCTCAAGAGGCGGCGTTTCTATTGATATTAGGTGATGCGTTTTAGGCGCCCGGCGGGTGAGCCAGACTGTCAGCAATCAATCGAATTAAAGTATCTTCCAACTCAAAACGTTGCTCAAGCCACTCACCAATCGCAGACATATCTTGGTCAAAATCGGTGGCGTCATAATCTTCGTCGTCCAAGTCTACCGCACTGAATTTATCATTAAAGTCTAACAGAGGGTCTGTCGTATCAACGATGCGATAATAAAGGTTATCGGTCTCTTTCGTCGCCGCGAACCCTGTTGACTGCCAACGCTCCATGACCATGTTGTAGATCTTGAAGTGGCCGGTCGAGATATAGTCGACAAGATGATCACAGAAATTATCGAGTTCTGCTTTTGTTGGCAGCGATTGTTTTTTTTTGGCGGCCACGCCAGCCACATTGTAATACTCCACCAATAATTGGCGGCGTAACTCAAGCCAGTAATCAATAACCTCGTCGTAACCGCTCCATTGGGCTTTGGTACGTTCAAGTTTTCTCAGCATGATCGGTGTCCTCGTGATCGATCAGCGAATGAATGGCACTATATAAGGCCGGCTGAAAATTAACGGGCTGCTCAATCCTTTGCATCACGTTATGAAACTAGATTGCCAGTATTCAAGTGTAGCTGCAAGGCTAAGGAAGTGACCATGTCTCAGAATCAAAAAGCCGTCTATGTATGTGTAGTTAGCAAGAGCAAACTTTGGCTGCCAGGTGGTCAATTGCCATGTATGCCCTTGTCGCAGCTGCCGTTTGCTGGTGGTGATACAGTGACTGTCGGTGACTATCAGCAGACACCGGTGGTGGGGGTATTTAATTGTAACGCCATGCTTCCCGATGACGAGATGGCAGGCTTTCGGGACTTACTCCCCTATCTGTCAGCGGACTTATTTGCGTTAGTCGGGCGGGTCATCCAGCTCGATCATATGCGCCATCAGCAAGCATTTTGTGGTTGCTGTGGTCAGCGTACGGAATTTAACGCGCAGGCGGTAGCGATGTGGTGCTCAAGCTGCCAGCGTCATGATTATCCACGCGTATCGCCGTGTGTGATTGTTGCCGTGCGCGATGGTAAACGTTTGTTGCTTGCTCAGCACCCTCGTCATAAAACGGGCATGTATACCGTGATTGCGGGGTTTGTTGAGCCTGGCGAAACGCTCGAGCAATGTGTGGCGCGTGAGGTGAAAGAAGAAACGGGCCTATCGATAACCAATATTCGTTACATGGAAAGCCAGCCCTGGGCGTTTCCTTCTAATGTGATGATGGGGTTTCTCGCCGATTATGCCGGAGGGGATCTAAACCCCGACTATGAGGAGCTCACCGATGCACAATGGTTTGATATGGACCAGTTACCGTTAGTCGCACCAACAGGAACGATTGCTCGACGCTTGATTGAGGCCAGCTGCACCTTGACGCAGGCATAAAAAAACCCGGCCGTAGGGGAGCCGGGGTAAGATGCGAACATGTTGTCTTTTGTAGACCTATGTCTTTTGTAGATCTATTGTCTTTTGTAGATCTATTGTCGTTATAGGATGGTTTTACCATGCGGTTAAATCACCAGCAATCGTTCGTGGTCCTTGGGTGGCCGTTTTATGATCCTGTTAACAAAGCTTCGCTTTTGTTGCCATTTTACAGTGATACAATGACGGCCACTTTTCGCACACAGGTTTAAACACAATGACCGAATTGAAAAACGATCGTTATTTACGCGCCCTTTATAAGCAACCGGTAGATTGCACGCCCGTGTGGATGATGCGCCAAGCGGGTCGCTACCTTCCTGAATATCGAGAATTACGTGCGCAGGCGGGTGACTTTTTGTCGTTGTGTAAAAATGCGGAATTGGCCTGTGAAGTGACCATGCAGCCGTTGCGTCGCTTTGATTTGGATGCCGCTATCTTATTTTCAGATATTCTCACTATTCCTGATGCAATGGGATTAGGGCTGTACTTTGAAACGGGAGAAGGCCCCAAGTTTTCTCGTCCCATCACCTGTAAAGCGGATGTCGATAAAATCGGTATGCCCGATCCCGAAGGGGAATTGCAATACGTGATGAATGCGGTGCGCACTATCCGCAAAGAATTGGCGGGTGAAGTTCCCTTGATTGGCTTCTCTGGCAGTCCATGGACACTGGCAACTTACATGGTAGAAGGTGGCACCTCTAAAGCCTTTACCAAGATCAAAAAGATGATGTATGCCGAGCCGCAGACGTTACACGCCTTACTCGACAAGCTCGCCGACAGTGTGATTAGTTATCTAAACGCGCAGATTAAGGCGGGTGCGCAGTCTGTCATGGTCTTTGATACCTGGGGTGGCGTGCTAACGCCGCGCGATTACAATGACTTCTCTTTGCAGTATATGCAGAAAATTGTCGACGGTCTGATCCGAGAGCATGACGGGCGCCGCGTGCCAGTGACCTTGTTTACTAAAAATGCGGGTATGTGGTTGGAACGCATTGCCGCGACCGGGTGTGATGGTGTTGGGCTTGATTGGACCATTAACATGGCTGATGCCAAAGCACGGATTGGCGACAATGTTGCTCTACAAGGTAATATGGATCCGTCGATGTTATATGCCAGCCCTGAGCGCATTCGCCAAGAAGTCTCGACGATTTTGGAAGGTTTCGGTGAAGGGACTGGCCATGTGTTTAACCTCGGCCATGGCATTCACTTGGATGTCCCACCTGAGAATGCAGGCGTCTTTATTGATGCGGTACATGAATTATCTAAGCCTTATCACCGCTAACGATCACGCTCGCCAATCGGCGAGCGTTTGTTTAATACCCTTTGTTAAAATCGACCTGATGAGCCAGCGGCTTACCGGCATGCCAACGGCGATAATTATCTGCAAAAAGCTCAAAAACTTGTTCGGGAAAACTAACGGCAGCAATATGTGGGGTAATGTGAACACGAGGATGCGCCCAAAAAGGATGCGCTTGAGGTAACGGCTCTTGCTGCATCACGTCCAATACGGCTAAGCGCAGTTTTTTCTCGTCCAGGGCCTTAATGAGCGCAGATTCATCGACCGTTGCGCCGCGACCGACATTAATAAACAAGAGGTCTTGTGCGTATTGCCAAAAATCAGCATTCACGTATTGGGCCGTTTCCGCTGTTGCGGGCAGTGTACTGACTAACACATCGACCTCGCCTAGCCGCTGACGCAGCACAGTCAGCGTCATGGTGTGCTCAAACCCCTCGACAGCACGCCCATCTTGGTTGGTGCCCAGCACGTGCATCCCAAACGCATGAGCCACGGTGGCAATATGCTGACCAATGGCGCCCGTCCCCAGAATAGCCAGTGTTTTTCCACGTAACGACGTGTAGTCGTGCGGTTGCCAAAGACGTTGCGCTTGCTGGTCTGCATATTGAGTAATATGTCGTGTTTCGTTGAGCAAATAGCCGAAGACGTATTCGGCCATTAAGTCACCAAAAATGCCTCTCACATTGGTTAATTGATAGCGTCGATAAGGTGCGTTGATCAGGGCGTCGATACCGGCGAATGTTGATTGTAACCAGCGGAGCTGATCGCCATAGCATAATTGAGGCGCCGCCAGTGGCGGATCGGCGAGCCAGATAGTGGCTTGATCGGGGCGATCCACGACGGTGAGTTTAGGTAGTGTGGCGTTATGCAGTAACCGGAGATAGGTCTCGGCATGCTCGCTGATAACGTAAACTTTATCCACAAAGGCTCCTTTTTATGCTGGGGGGAATCGAGTACACTGCCCTCATTGACCGAGGACGTTTGTCCTTCCCGCTATTAAAGATCAATTAGCTATGTTACGAAACCCTTTACAACTGCGTTTGGAAAAATGTGAGAATTGGCAACATATTAGTTTTATGGCTGCGCTGGTGGAGCGTATGGTGCCAAACTACGCGCTTTTCTGTGCGCAAACAGAATTTGCCGACCCGCAAGCGTTTCGCAATATTCTCGATGCGGTTTGGGAATCGCAAACGGTCAAAACGGCTAAAATTGACTTTGAGCGTCAATTAGAAAAGCTCGAGCCATTGATCCCTGTGGCTGATGACGATGCCATCTATCTGACGTATCCGGCGATTGATGCCTGTATTGCCTTGTCTCAGCTTCTTCACGCTTTGTTAGATCGTGATGAAATCTTGCCCATTACATTAAAAGTTTCTCAGCAGTCGGTCCTCAGTGTTGCCCAGCTTGAAGAAGCACAAACCGGTGAAACGGTAACCGATGACAATCAAAAGGCGTTTGAGGCGGTTTGTGAGGAATGGGATGCCCAGTGGGCAATCTTCCGTGTGCTGAAAAGTGCCGAAAGTCGTGATGTGGAGATGCTCAAAGGCATCCGGCAAGAGCTTCGAGAAGCTGGCGTGAGTAATCTAGGGTTGCGCGCTGAGTAAGCGTAAATTGCCAAAACGTTAGTAAGAACAGAAAGGCGGCCTAGGCCGCCTTTTCGAGTTATGACTCATCGGTATGTCGTTGTACCGGTGGCTCGTCATCGTCTTGGCTTTCAATCATATTATGCTGCTTCTTCCAGGCGTCCCAGCGCTGATAAGCCAGTTGCTGCATGTCCGTCACGGTGTCCGCCTCATCAATGATTTCTCTTCCGGTGAGATACTCAAAAATGTCTTCGAGCGTGATAATCCCTTGTACCGTGCCGTATTCGTCGACAATCATCGCCAATTGAGCGCGGCGAATCATTAAAATATCAAATGCTTGTAAGACCGTATTACCGGGTAAGATCACCGCGAGTGGACGCATCAAGTTGCCTAACCGTGTTTGTCCTGCCCCTTCGGTTTTGACTTCATAGATATTGGATTTGTGGACAAACCCCAAAATATCGTCGCGCTGCTCACCGTAGACAAGAGGACGTGAGAAGGGGCAATCGCCATGTTCCTCGAGAAAGGTGTTAACATCCATGTCGGCGGGGACACGAAATAATACGGGGCGTGGCGTCATAAGCTGAGTGGCAGGAAGATCGCGTAATTTAAGCATGTTATTGAGCATTTGCGTTTCATCTTCGCCCATTTCGCCACTTTCAGATGCCAGCATTGCCATCGCTGAAATTTCGTCACGCAGTTTGACATGCGTGGTATCCGCGCTCAGCCGCTTGGTGATTTGTTCGGACAGCCAAACAAACGGCGTTAATGCCCAGACCATCCACTTTAGAATGACGGCGGCACTGGGTGCCAGTTGAGGCCAGAAATTGGCGCCAATGGTTTTAGGAATGATTTCTGATAAAAGAAGAATCGCCAGTGTAAGAACGGCGGAGAATACCCCGACCCAAGCATCACCAAATACATGGGCAGCTTGCGCGCCTGCACCGGCGGCTCCAACGGTATGCGCAATGGTATTCAGTGTCAGAATGGATGCGAGTGGCCGATCAATATCTTTTTTAAGCGCGTTGAGCCGCTCTGCGGCTGGATGACCTTGGTTTCTTAGATTGGCAATATAGCTCGGTGTGATACTCAGCAAAATAGCTTCCAGTACTGAGCAGATGAAAGACACACCAATTGAAAGCGAGATAAAAAGGATCAGAATGAGCATAAATTTCCGAAGTTAAAAGTCAGTCAACACTCTAAAGATCAGGCCATTGGCGGGCGTTTACAACCTTTCAACTGAGAAAAAACGCAACAAATTGTGAGTTCGCGCTCAGTTTGTGGTTAAAGAGCCTCCATACAGCCACACAGAGCGCCACAAACCTTTGCCAGCCGGGCTTCTTTTGAATTAGAGTGACTTCGTCTCTAAAAAACCTAGAAGGGAAGACATAATGAACAAGACCCAACTGATCGACCTGATCGCAGAAAAAGCAGAACTTTCAAAAGCACAAGCGAAAACCGCTTTGGAAGCGACTTTAGGCGGTATTGAAGGCGCTTTGAAAGAAGGCGAGCAGGTACAACTGATTGGCTTCGGTACGTTTAAATTGAACCACCGTGCAGCACGCACAGGTCGCAACCCACAAACGGGTCAAGAAATTCAAATTGCGGCAGCAAACGTACCTGCGTTTGTCGCGGGTAAAGCGTTAAAAGACGCGGTTAAATAAGCGTTACTGCTCATGTCGCCATAGCCTTCTCGCTATGGCGTTTTTGTATGTGGACTCGTGATGCGTTCTAAATTTTGGATAGTCGCGTTGATGGCCATCCTGGTTGGGTGCTCAAGTGGGCAGCCTTCCAAGCCGGTTACGCATATGACCGCCGCTTCCGCCGGCGATTATCGCGCTGTTTACTGGTTGGATAGTCAGCAAGGGCAGGTAATTGGTTTAGCCGAGCAGGTGTGGCAGGGCGATTATGGTCGTTATCGTAGCGAGTATGTCTGGCGAGACGGCAGCTTGCGTGCAATCAAACGAGAGGGCACACAGCTGGCGGGCGCCGCATTAGCTCCCTTCTCTATCTATGTTCGATTTGATGCCAGTGGTGAGCCTGTCTTTCAGCGCTATCAGCAAGATGAAACCTTACTCCCCTTGAGTAGCGCGACACTGACCCGCCTTTATCAAGAAGCCAATCAAGTACAGCAGCAAGCAAAGACGCAGTTGTCACGTGATGTATCAGTGTGGCAAGCGCAGCGTCAGGGCGACCGTTGGGTCGATTGTCGTGGCGATACCCAACGTTGGACATTTTCTGACACGATTGATCCCAGCGTGGTTTCGCAGATAAGTCAGCCCGGCACCTTTGTGGTAGCAGGTGGCGATTCAGGTATCCTACGCGATAACATCGACTTTCTTGTATATGTCGATAATAACAAAGCCTGTTTGCAGCGCCCTCGCTTACTTGACGAATAAAAGCTCGATGCATAGACGCTCGATGAACAAAACCCTATCGAAGCAAAAAAGCTCGTCGACACGTAAAAACCGCGGATATAAAAAATGCGCCTTGGTGGCGCATTTATCGGGTCTGGCTTGCTGGATGCGGCATGCCGCGATGTAACATTAAGTCGATAAATCGGCCTTTTCGCGAGATACCGCGCGGTGGGCGATGTCACTGCGATAAAAGCAGCCTGGCCAGTAAATCATAGCGGCAAGCGCGTCAGCGCCTTGTTTGGCGGCTGTTACCGTCTCTCCCAGTGCCGTTGCACAGAGTACACGCCCGCCAGATGTGACAATGTCGCCGTTGTTGAGCGCAGTACCGGCATGAAACACTTTGGCGGTATCGCTATCGGTAGGCAGCCCAGTAATACGATCGCCCTTACGATAGTCTCCTGGATAGCCACCTGCGGCTAAAACCACGCCGACGGCTGCACGTGGATCCCACTGAGAATCGACTTTATTGAGGCGTCCTTGCGTGCCAGCCAGGCAAAGCTCCACCAAGTCAGATTGCAAACGCATCATAATCGGTTGAGTTTCCGGATCGCCAAAGCGACAGTTAAACTCAATGACTTTTGGCGTCCCATCGGCGGCGATCATCAATCCTGCGTATAAAAAGCCGGTATAGGGCGCACCATCCGCATACATCCCTTTGACGGTGGGCATAATCACCTCGTCCATCACGCGTTGGTGAATGGCGTCGGTGACCACAGGGGCGGGCGAGTATGCACCCATACCGCCGGTGTTGAGGCCGGTATCGCCTTCACCTGCGCGTTTATGGTCTTGGCTGGTGGCCATTGGCAACACATGCTCACCATCCACCATGACGATAAAGCTTGCTTCTTCGCCTTGCAGAAATTCTTCGATGACCACGCGGTGGCCCGCTTCACCAAAGGCATTGCCCGAGAGCATATCGCGCACGGCCTCAGTCGCTTCTTGCTCGGTCATCGCCACAATGACCCCTTTGCCAGCGGCAAGGCCGTCGGCTTTGACCACAATGGGCGCGCCTTTTTCCGCGATGTAGGCCAGTGCAGGCTCCACCTTGGCAAAGGTTTGGTAGTCAGCGGTGGGAATGCCGTGGCGCGCTAAAAAGTCTTTGCTGAACGCTTTAGACCCCTCAAGTTGCGCGGCCGCTTGGGTAGGACCAAAGATGGCTAAGCCGTGCTCACGGAAGGCATCGACCACGCCCAACACCAAGGGCGCTTCAGGACCGACGATGGTTAAATCAATCTGTTGCTCGCGGGCAAAAGCCAGCAACCCTTCAACGTCATCAGCTGCGATCGCAATGTTACTCAACTTGTTTTCATGCGCGGTACCGGCGTTTCCCGGCGCGCAATATACGATCTCAACGTTGGATGATTGCGCGGCTTTCCACGCTAGCGCATGCTCGCGGCCACCGCCACCAATTACTAATACCTTCATGTGTTCTCCTTCATCGCCCACTTAGTGGCGGAAATGGCGCATACCGGTAAAGACCATCGCCATGCCATGCTCATTGGCGGCGGCAATCACTTCGTCATCACGCATCGAACCACCCGGCTGGATCACGCAGGTGATCCCAGCTTTTGCCGCAGCATCAATGCCGTCACGGAAAGGGAAGAAGGCATCAGAGGCCATCACACTACCGGCCACTTCGAGCTGCTCATCGCCCGCTTTAATGCCGGCTATTTTCGCCGAGTAGACGCGGCTCATTTGGCCGGCGCCGACGCCGATGGTCATGCTGTCTTTGGCATACACAATCGCGTTCGATTTTACGTATTTTGCCACTTTCCAGCAAAATAGGGCATCGCTTAGCTCTTTGTCTGTGGGCTGACGCTCAGTGACAATGCGCAAATCGTCTAAACCGACCATGCCTTGGTCGCGTGCTTGAACTAACAAGCCGCCATTGACGCGCTTGCTATCCCACCCTGTGGTGCGCGCTTGCCATTGGCCACACTCGAGAAGACGGACGTTTTTCTTTGCCGCAACCGCTGCTTTGGCAGCCTCACTGACGCGCGGTGCGATGATCACTTCGACAAATTGACGCTCAACAATGGCGTGTGCCGTGTTGCCGTCCAGCTCACGGTTAAAGGCAATAATGCCACCAAATGCTGAGGTCGGATCGGTTTGATAAGCGCGCTGATAGGCACTGAGTAAGTCTTCACCGATAGCAACGCCACAAGGGTTGGCGTGTTTTACAATCACGCAGGCAGGCTGTTCAAATTCTTTCACGCACTCTAATGCCGCATCGGTGTCAGCGATATTGTTATAAGACAGCGCCTTGCCCTGCAGTTGGGTCGCCGTGGCCACCGAGGCTTCTTGCGGGTGGGCTTCAGTATAAAAGGCGCCCGCCTGATGGCTGTTCTCGCCATAGCGCATGTCTTGCTTTTTAACCCAATGTTGGGTCAGGGTGCGTGGGAATGGCGACTCTTGGCTGTCTTCTGCGTGATGATAGGCAGGCACTTGGGTACCAAAGTAATTCGCAATCATGGCATCGTAGGCCGCGGTGTGCTCAAACGCGGCAATCGCTAAATCAAAGCGCGTGGCATGTGTCAAAGACTGCTGGTGCTGATCCATCTCGGTGAGCACGCGATCATAGTCTTGGCTGTTTACCACAATGGTGACATCAGCATGGTTTTTCGCCGCTGAGCGCACCATGGTTGGGCCGCCGATATCGATATTCTCGATGGCTTGATCACGTGTGCAATCTGGGTTGGCAACGGTTTGTGCGAACGGGTAGAGGTTCACTACTACCATATCAATCGGTGCGATCTGATGCTGTTCCATCACCGCATCGTCTTGACCGCGTCGGCCCAGAATACCACCGTGAATTTTCGGGTGGAGGGTTTTCACGCGGCCATCCATCATTTCTGGGAAGCCGGTATGCTCGGAGACTTCGGTGACCGCAAGGCCGTTTTCTGCGAGCAAACGGGCCGTGCCGCCGGTCGATAGCAGTTCGACACCGCGTTGGGCGAGTGCTTGGGCAAACTCGACCACACCGGTTTTATCAGACACGCTGAGTAACGCGCGACGAATAGGACGCAGATTTTCCATGGCTTAGTTCTCTTCACTGACAGATTGAATGCTTATCAAAGCCCACCATGGCTAACCACATAGGTAAACTTTATTAAACTGCCAATTGTCAAAGCGGCGCCATTCTATCTGATTTTATTTGCGCAATCGATTGCTATTTGCTGATGGCGACATTTTTATTGTTTTTATCGGGCTGTTGTTGCTTGCCTTGATGCAACGCTGGTCATAAGGGCCCGCCTTTGTTACAAAAAGAGAGTTCATCCAACATGAAAAGGAGCGGTGATGACCAAGTTGCTGCAAATAGGTGAGCTAGCCAAGCACTGTGGTGTCTCCACCGATACGCTGCGTTTTTATGAAAAGTCCGGTCTACTGGCCCCGAGTGCGCGTACAGAGGGGGGATACCGGCTTTATGCCGATGATGCCATTAGCCAAGTCATGTTCATTTTGCGCGGCAAAGAAATGGGATTATCGCTTGATGAAATTCACGAGCTGTCTGACATTCGCGAAGAAGCGACGTTACACACCTGTGCAGAAGTGAAAGGGATCACCCAGCGGCGCCTGAATGAGGTCTCAGAGAAGATAGCCGCGCTAGAGCGGGTCAAGCATGCCCTGACACGTTTAAATGCCGCCTGCTGCGGTATGGACGACGATGACGCGACCCATTGCTCAATATTGGAAACCCTAGCGGACAGTGAAGATTCCAACTCATGCTGTTAAGGAAAGGTGCGTTGCACCATCAGAGAAAACAAAAACGGGCTAACCGATTAACGGCTAGCCCGTTTTATCACAGCTAAACTAATGATTGATTAGTTCATGCCATACTTTTTCAGTTTCTTACGCAATGTACCGCGGTTGATGCCCATCATGGTGGCTGCGCGGGTTTGGTTACCGCGGGTGTATTGCATGATGGTATCCAGCAGTGGCTGCTCAACTTCTGCGAGGACAAGCTCATACAGATCGTTGACTTCCTGGCCATTCAATTGCGCGAGGTAGTTCTTCAAGGACGCTTTTACAGAGTCACGAAGTGGCTTTTGCGTAATTTGATCTTGTGAAGTTACAGTTGTTACTGTCAATGTTTCGGAAGTCAGGTTTTGTTCGAACATATTCTGTCAGCTCTTCTCGTATTTATGCAACGTTGTCGAAGTAGCCTTGCAGCGCATCGATCTGCTGTTGTGCATCTTCGATTGCGTTGAAGGTGCGGCGAAAGTCGCCAATTTGATCATGCTCTTTGAGGTACCAGCCCACGTGCTTTCGGGCAATACGTAATCCTTTGAGCTCCCCATAAAATTGATGAAGCTCTTGAACATGACCCAACAAAATCGTCCTAACCTCTTCTAATGAAGGGGCAGGCAAGTGCTCACCTGTGGTGAGATAGTGGTGGATTTCGCGAAAAATCCACGGGCGTCCCTGAGCAGGGCGACCAATCATTACGGCATCTGCCCCTGTATAGTCGAGAACATACTGGGCCTTTTCTGGTGAATCAATGTCGCCATTGGCTATCACCGGAATCGATACCGCTGCTTTCGCAGCTTTAATGCTGTCGTACTCTGCCTCACCTTTGTACATGCAAGCACGCGTGCGGCCATGCAGTGCAAGGGCTTGGATACCACAATCTTCCGCCATCCGGGCGATCGTTACACAGTTCTTATTGTCCGGATCCCAGCCTGTACGCGTTTTAAGCGTCACGGGAACATCCACCGCGTTTACCGTGGCTGTTAGGATTTGCTCAATCAGATCGGGTCGAGTTAGCAATGCAGAGCCTGCTAGCTTTTTATTGACCTTTTTCATTGGGCAACCCATGTTGATGTCAATCACTTGCGCCCCGTTCTCGACACAAAATCGCGCCGCCTCAGCCATAAGCTCGGGTTCAGCCCCCGCGATTTGCACTGAGCGTAGACCGGATTCGTCAATATGAACCATGCGCTTTTGCGATTTGTTCGTCCGCCACAATGCTGGATTGGATGACATCATTTCACTGATAGCCATACCGGCACCATGCGCAAGGCATAGCTCACGAAATGGTCGGTCCGTCACGCCGGCCATTGGGGCGACGATCAAAGGGACATCCAGGGTGTAAGGTCCGATACGCAAAAGCTCTAAATCCTCTTCAGCCGCTCTGAGTCAGCAAGGGCGCGCATTTTACGCATTTTTGCTGCGTCTGAAAAGGACAATATTTGAGCATTGATGGCTTGATTTTTCTCGCACTTTTTGTATCAGCCGCGTTTCGCTGATTAATCAAGCATTTCAAGTAGCACGTCAACCATGGCTTACCGACAAAAGTTACTTGTGCGGCAAGCTCATAGCGCGACGATCTGACCGATTAAGTGAGCAACTGGCCGCTTATCCGGCACCACTCTTCACGTTCGACGATCGGGTTAATATCGAGACGATCGCGATAGTGATTAGCAACGTCTTCGGCTTGAGAATCGAGAACGCCAGACATCGCTAGTTGACCATTTGGTTTGATCAGCCCTTTGATCACGCCAGAAAGCTCACGGAGTGGGCCAGCGAGAATATTGGCCACGACCACATCTGCTTTCAGATCGGCTGGTTGGTCTTTCGGGAGATACAGGTGCAGTTGATCGGCAACACCATTACGCTCAGCGTTGTCCTTGGAGGCGAGCAGGGCTTGGGGATCGATATCAATGCCAATGACCCGCTCAGCGCCCAGCTTGATAGCCGCAATGGCTAGAATGCCTGAGCCACAGCCAAAATCAATCACGGTTTTTCCGTTTAGATCCAAGCTATCAAGCCACTCCAAACAAAGAGCCGTGGTTGGGTGAGAGCCGGTGCCAAAGGCGAGTCCAGGATCCAGCATCACGTTGACTGCCGTGTCATCGGGGGCCTCACACCAGGTCGGACAGATCCACAGCCGCTCGCCAAATTGAATCGGCTTAAAGTTATCCATCCATGCCCGTTCCCAGTCTTTGTCTTCGAGCTGCTCGATCTTGTGGGCAAAGTTGTCAGCCAGCAATGGGCTCGCGTTTAGTACCGCTAATACGGTATCCATATCGGCTTGTGCATCATACAACGCCATGATGTCAGTTTCGCCCCACAAGCGGGTTTCGCCGGGTAAAGGCTCAAAAACCGGGGTGTCTTTGGCATCAAGGAAGGTCACAGACAACGCGCCGGCTTCTTCCATCAGTAGATCGCCAAGTGCTTCAGCATTGTCGGCATTGGCGTTCAGTTTTAATTGGATCCAAGGCATGGTGAATCTCGTGTCAGGATAAGGAATACTGAAGATTTTATCAGATCAACACTGTGCATGCTGCAAACAAAAAGCGGCCTACAAATATGCAGGCCGCTTTGCGTCTATTTATCGTTCTACGCTCTGGTCATGACAAGCCGAGCTTCTTCTCGAGGTAATGAATGTTGGCACCACCGCGTTGGAAGTGCTCGTCATTCATAATGTCGATCTGGAGTGGGATATTGGTTTTTATGCCGTCGATCACCGTTTCAGCGAGCGCATTTCTCATGCGAGCAATCGCAACGTCGCGGTTTTCCCCATAACAAATAAGCTTGCCGACCATGGAGTCGTAATGGGGAGGCACGTGATAGCCCGTATAGACATGGGACTCCCAGCGTACACCCATGCCACCTGGCGAATGAAAGCGTTGGATTTGTCCCGGGCTGGGGATAAAGCGCTCTGGATCTTCGGCGTTGATCCGGCACTCGACCGCATGACCACGAATCTGAATATCGTCTTGCGTAAACGACAGCGGCTGACCGGCAGCGATACGTAGTTGCTCTTTAACCAAATCGATACCCGTGACCATTTCTGTCACAGGGTGCTCAACTTGAATACGTGTATTCATCTCGATAAAGAAGAACTCGCCGTTTTCATACAAAAATTCAAAGGTACCGGCGCCGCGATAGCCAATTTCAACACACGCGCGGCAGCAACGTTCACCAATAAACTTACGCATTTCTGCAGTGATCCCTGGTGCAGGGGCTTCTTCGACCACTTTTTGATGGCGGCGTTGCATTGAGCAATCGCGTTCACCGAGATGAATGGCACCACCTTGACCGTCTGCGAGTACCTGCACTTCAACATGACGTGGGTTTTCAAGGAATTTTTCCATGTAAACCATGTCGTTGCTGAACGCGGATTTTGCTTCAGAACGCGTCATGGCAATGGCGTCAATCAGTTCCGATTCGGCACGAACCACACGCATACCACGGCCACCGCCGCCGCCAGACGCTTTGATAATGACGGGATACCCGATACGCTTGGCGATCGCTTTGTTTTTTTCTTGATCGCTACCTAGAGGGCCATCTGAACCTGGCACACAGGGTACGCCCGCTTTTTTCATCGATTCGATGGCGGAGACTTTGTCCCCCATCAGACGAATGGTTTCTGCTCTTGGGCCAACAAACACAAACCCTGAGCGTTCGACTTGCTCGGCGAAATCGGCATTTTCTGATAAGAAGCCGTAGCCAGGATGAATGGCAACAGCACCGGTGATTTCAGCGGCACTGATAATGCGAGGAATGTTCAAGTAGCTTTGATTGCTTGGCGCGGGGCCAATACAGACGGTTTCGTCGGCTAACAAGACATGCTTAAGATCGCGATCTGCGGTGGAATGCACCGCCACGGTTTTAATGCCGAGCTCTTTACAAGCACGCAAAATCCGCWGTGCAATTTCACCACGGTTAGCAATTACAATTTTATCTAACATGCGCCCTCGCTTATTCGATGATCACGAGTGGTTCGTCGAATTCAATGGGCTGGCCGTCTTCACACAGAATCGCTTTCACCACCCCGCTCTTATCGGCTTGGATTTGGTTCATCATTTTCATGGCTTCAACGATACACAAGGCGTCGCCTTCTTTCACTTGGCTGCCGACTTCGACAAATGCTGCCGACTCTGGGCTCGGTGCACGGTAGAAGGTGCCAACCATGGGTGACAGAACCTGATGGCCAGTCGGTTTAGGTGCGCTTGCTGGCTCTGCGGCAGAAGCCTCGGGGGCAGGCGCGGGTGCTGGCGCAGCCGGTGCTGCGTATTGTGGTGCGTACTGTGGCGCAGCCATTTGGGCTGGCGCTGCGGGTGCTGAGCGACTGATTCGTACGGACTCTTCACCTTCGGCAATCTCGAGTTCGGAGATGCCCGACTCTTCGACAAGTTCGATCAGTTTTTTAATCTTGCGGATATCCATGATACGTCTCTTCTTATGTTTTGTTTTACTGGGCCGCAAACGCGAGGTGGCGTGCGGCAGCTGTTAAGGCGAATTCGTAACCATCAGCCCCTAGGCCACTGATCACGCCGACCGCTTTATCCGACAAATAGGAATGATGTCGGAAGGGTTCGCGGGCGTGAACATTAGATAAATGCACTTCAATAAAGGGAATGTTGACCCCGAGCAGTGCATCGCGCAATGCAACCGAGGTGTGCGTCAAAGCGGCTGGGTTAATAATAATAAAATCCACGCTTTCCATCGCTTGGTGGATTTTATCAATGAGGCTAGCTTCACTGTTGGATTGAAAGTGCTCAAGAGTCAATGCCAAACCTGTGGCTTGAGCCTCTAACGCGGCCATGATTTGCGCGAGGGTCTGAGAGCCATAGTGTTCAGGCTCACGGCGTCCGAGCAAGTTAAGGTTCGGGCCGTTTAAGACTAAAATGTGGTTTCTTGTCGGCATCTTGAGGCTTACTTCTCCTATTCGCTAACATCGTGTCAGCTTAGTGTGAATTCCTGCTGGTACGCATGCTGTGATGGTACGCCACATGCGATTTTATCCTTTGTGATAGCAATTATAGAGAATTCACCGCAAATCGCAGCAAAATACTGGTCTAATCAGCACACTTCGTCCTGTTGGTGTTGAAAAAATGCGCGCTAAAGCAGGTTTAGCGCGCAAGAATAAAAAAGCCGCCCGTGGGCGGCAAAGGTTGCTAAGCAATCTTTCGTTAGGGTTACACCACACTCTCTTTTTCTGCAATAAGCTTATCCACCACACTCGGGTCGGCAAGGGTAGACGTATCTCCCAAGCTTCCGGTTTCGCCTGTGGCAATTTTACGCAGAATTCGGCGCATGATTTTACCGGAACGTGTTTTAGGGAGCGCATCGGTCCAATGAATGAAATCTGGCGTGGCGATCGGTCCGATTTCTTTTCGCACCCATTCTTTCACTTCTTTATGCAGCTCGGCGCTTGGTACTTCACCGGCGTTGAGGGTGATATAGGCATAAATGGCTTGGCCTTTGATATCATGAGGTACCCCAACAATTGCGGCTTCGGCAATTTTATCGAATGCGACGAGCGCGGATTCGACTTCGGCGGTGCCCATTCGGTGCCCCGAGATATTGAGGACATCATCGACGCGCCCGGTGATCCAGTAATAGCCGTCTTCATCACGACGCGCCCCGTCACCGGTAAAGTACATGCCTTTAAAGGTGGAGAAGTAAGTTTGCTCGAAGCGGTCGTGATCGCCAAAGACGGTCCGCATCTGTCCTGGCCACGAGTCGAGCATGACGAGGTTACCCTCTGTCGCGCCATCAAGAAGGTTGCCCATGTTGTCGACCAGCGCTGGCTGAACACCAAAGAAAGGACGCGTTGCTGAGCCCGGTTTAAGTGGCGTGGCGCCAGGGAGGGGCGTAATCAAAATCCCGCCCGTCTCTGTTTGCCACCAAGTATCGACAATTGGACAGGCTTGATTACCGATGGTGCTGTGATACCACTCCCAGGCCTCGGGGTTAATAGGCTCGCCGACCGATCCCATGATCCGTAGCGAATTACGTTGGGTGCCGGCAACGGCTTCATTGCCTTTGGCCATCAGTGCGCGAATCGCGGTGGGGGCGGTGTAGAGGATATTGACCTGGTGCTTATCGACCACTTCACTCATTCGCGCCGTGGTCGGGTAGGTGGGGACACCTTCGAATAAAAGGGTTTTTGCCCCGTTCGCGAGCGGGCCATACACCAGATAGCTGTGACCGGTAATCCAGCCGACATCGGCCGTACACCAGAACACCTCGCCGTCTTGATAATCGAAAACATATTTAAAGGTCATTGCGGCGTAAACCAAGTATCCGCCTGTGGTGTGGAGAACGCCTTTGGGGGTGCCGGTGGAGCCGGAGGTGTAGAGAATGAAAAGGGGATCTTCAGCCTGCATTTCTTCTGCGGGGCAATCCACCGATGCGTTTTCCGTGACCTCATGCCACCAGACATCGCGGTGATGATGCCAATCAATGTCGCCACCTGTGCGCTGGTAGACCACCACTTTTTCGATTGATTTCACATCGGGGTGGGTTAGCGCTTCATCGACATTCTGCTTTAACGGGACGGCACGGCCACCGCGTACCCCTTCATCCGCAGTTACCACCACTTTCGCGTTCGAGTCAATGATGCGGCCTGCAAGCGCTTCAGGGGAGAAGCCACCGAATACGACGGTATGCACCGCCCCAATGCGCGCACAAGCGAGCATCGCGATGGCCGCTTCCATGACCATCGGCATATACAAGCAAACCACATCGCCTTTTTTAACCCCTTGCGCTTTTAGGGCGTTAGCAAAGCGACCCACGTGCTCGTAAAGGGCTTGGTAAGTCAGGGTCGCATCGTCGTTGGGATCATCGCCTTCCCAAATCAACGCGATTTGATCGCCTTTGTCTTTTAGGTGGCGATCAATACAGTTAGCCGCCACGTTGAGTGTGCCATCTTCAAACCAGCGAATATCGACATGCCCCGTATCAAAGGACGTGTGCTTGACGTTGCTGTAAGGTTTTATCCAATCAATTATCTGGCCTTGTTTTCGCCAAAACCCCTCAGGGTCGGTAATTGACTGCTGATAGAGAGCTTGATATTTGGCCTCATCAGCGTGTGCCTTTTGTGCAATTGAAGGCATGACGGGATATACGTGACTATCGCTCATCCTGTTTCTCCTCGTGTCCGCGATGCTCCGCGCGGCGCTTCCATGTCGTGAGATGTCAGGCGTTACCGCGGCCTGGCAAACGTAAACCATGCAGTAAAGGTGTGACAGATAAGGCTATCCGGCAATTAGACTTTAGGATGAGCCCCTTGATTTTTAAGTGGATTGTGGTGTTGTCGGGCCAGTTACTGGGCGCTGGATCGCACTTTTATTGCGATTCAAGGGCGCTGGATTACCGAGATTGAGGGATTGGCATCTCGCCTTGCGTCAGGCGAACATAAATCAGGGCCGCTGCTAAGGCATCGTCTAAAGCATCATGGCGAGCAGGAAGGGGAAGCTCTAGATGGCGACTGATCGCTTCCATGCTGATGTCATGATAAGCATTAGGGAGTAGGCGCTCTAATTTGCGTTGATAAATGTCGCTGACTTCAATCAGTGGGTTGGGCAGCGGGAAACCAAGATATTGACGGGCATAGCGATCCAAAATGCTTTTGTCGTAGCGGATATGGTAGCCAACCAAAGGATGATTACCGATGAAGTGGATCAGTGAGGTCATGGCCTGCTTGGCACTGACACCATGGACAAGATCTTGATGACGCAATTGATGAATGCGCACGGAGCCGGCGCTTAAACTTTCGGGTGCGGCAAGGGTGAGTGTCAGCGATTGACTGGTCAGAATACGGTTGCCTTTGATCGGTGTCGCCGCAATCGTGACTAACTCGGCATGAGCTGGGTCAAGGCTGGTGGTTTCACAATCCAGTGATATCAGGGTACGTTTATCTGGCGGTAAAAAGAGCGCGCGATAAGGAGAGTGGCGCAACCGATAGCGATACCAATAGCGAGCTAGCTGGTTCACGTTAATCCCTCACATGATAGTGGAATGCGAGGGATTGTTTAAACTTTTTCACCACGTGCAACCCGTGGCGCAACAGATCGCGTTCACTCGACGGTAAGTCGGCCACATCCAGACGGTTACTTTGCTGCTCACCACGAAGTTGTTGGCGTAGACGAAGACGAATAAACAGTTTTAGCGCCTCTGACAGGTTTTCTGCCGTCTCGTCGGCCAGTGTGCCTAACTGGGCCAGTTGCGCGAGCCTCTCAAAGGTATTGGTCTCGGTGATCCCTTTTTCTAAGCTCATGGTGCGAACACCGTGGACGATCGGGAAAATGCCGCCTTTTTTAATATCTAGCCCTTCTTTACTGCTTTTAAGCGAGCCAAACACGGTCAAAGGAACCCGGAAGGCCAGCGCGGGACGCACAAAGGTATTAAGCGCCAACATATTGTCACTTAACGCCTCGTGAAGTGGTGTTTGGATCGCATTAATCAAGCTGAGATCCCCAGCAATCGCTTGGCTATCGGCTAAGATGGCCAGATCCATCACGCTTTTTTCATTGGCACTTTGGACGAGGTTGCGCACGGTTTGTTGCCATTGCGAGGCGGTTTTTACCCATTTGGGGTTGCTGACCATCACATTGCCGGGACAGGGCGGGTAGCCCAGTTGATAAAGCGTGTGTGAAAAGGTCGCCATGACTTGCTGACAATCCGGCCAGTCCAGGTCATCGGCGAGAATAAGCGCATTATCCTGATCGGTTTTAAGTACTTGCTCGCCCCGTCCTTCTGAGCCCATCACCACCATGCAGCACTGGTTTTGATAGTTCTCGGGCACCAACAAGCGAAAGGCTTTTTCCATGATTTGTTCATTCACGGTAGCGATGAGTTGCATCACAAAGCGGGTATGGATGCCGTTATTAAATAGGGTATGCACCAGTTTGCTCTGGCTATTGGCGGCGATAACTAACTCATCAATGGTTTGGGCGCGCGCAATTTGCAAGTTGAGCACGTGTGAGTGGGTTGAAAATAGGCTCAGCACTTGCGGCAGGTCAAGCATCCCCGCGGTTTGCCCTTGCTGGTCGACCACACGCACACGCTTCACGCGCTGGCGCGTCATACTGATCATGGCGTGAAAAAGAAAGTCACCGCGCTCAACACTGACCACAGGGCGCGTGGCCACCTCGCCAACGTGGGCGGATTGATCATAGTCATCGAGTACCAAAGCGTGTAATAAGTTCGTCCGGGTAATAATCCCGCAGTCTCCATCATCAAACGTTACCAAAGCACAGTCACAGCGTTCGGCTTTCATTTGCGCGGTCGCGGCTTTTATCGTCAGCGTTGGGGAAATACATAACGCAGGTTGAATATTACTATCATCAATCCTGGTGAGCATAAATTCGGCGAGGTTTTGTTGCTGACGTGCCTGGACCATTAACGCTTGTCGGCGTTGTAAGTTGGTCTCAAAGTAATCGCGGAAGTCTTGATTACTATGGTATATCGCAAGAAACACCTCGGCCGGTAGTAGGTGACAAAGCGTATCTTCTAGGGCGCGGTATTGATGTTTGGCGGTGCCGTGCACGAGCGTGGGGACGTCAAATAAATCTTCAGACGTATAGTGAGAAAACACTTCTTGGCCGTCTTCTGAGACTTCTTCGACACTGCCTTTAATAATAATAAACAGCTGCTCACCCGTATCGCCTGCATGGATCAGGCTGTCACCACGCCGAAAATAGCCAACATCCAGCGCTTGTCGACATTGTTTGGCTTGTGCGGGCGTTAGGCAATCAAACGGTGGCTGCGAGGTGTCAAAAGGTTCAGGCATAATCGCACTCCTCACTATGATAGCCTCAGTGTGTCTTAGCCCTCGCGATCCTGCTAGCCGACTTTAGTCTAGCCAGTTACGACGGTTTCATCGACGAGATCAATGTTTTGCCATCAATAAGCGCCGCTTGTGTCTTTTTTTCCCGTCCTATTACTGCGACACTTAGCGCCGTATGTCTCTTAATATGAAGT
Organism: Salinivibrio sp. AR647; assembly: GCF_001995415.1. Taxonomy (NCBI): domain Bacteria; kingdom Pseudomonadati; phylum Pseudomonadota; class Gammaproteobacteria; order Vibrionales; family Vibrionaceae; genus Salinivibrio; species Salinivibrio sp. AR647. Next base: position 33,117 of record NZ_MUFE01000016.1, read on the forward strand.
AATGATATGGCATTAACCCAATGTTCCCCCTTTCGTTGGTTGTCAGAATATTTTGGCGGCTTCTTTTTTTCGTATGGCGTGTATTTGCCGTTTTGGGCGATATGGTTTGAGTCTCTAGGCCTTAATTCGGGCGTGATCGGGACCTTGATTGGGCTTGGTTTTGCTACCCGGTGTGTCGCCAACTTAGTGTTTACTCCGCGCGTGCAACAGGTTGAGGCTTTGTTGCCGGCTCTGCGGGCGTTGACCTTGATGGCGTTAGTGACCTGTGCCTTGCATCCTATGATGGGCGCCAATGTGTGGTGGCTGGCTTTCGTCACTGTGTTGTTTAATTTAGCCATTGGTCCAGCGGTGCCCTTGTCTGATGCGTTAGCGAACTATTACGCGCGTCATCGGTATATCGACTATGGTCGTACGCGTCTTTGGGGGTCGATTGCCTTTATTGTCGGTTCGAGCTTAACGGGCTGGTTGGTGACCGAGCAATCGGCGGCAATTATTCCTTGGGTGGCAATCGGTGGCTTATCGGCATGTTTACTGCTGACCTTGCGTCGTCCGACCATCATGCCGCAAAGCGAGCATGATATGACAGGCAGCAAAGTGTCGATGCGTCAGCTATTCCGTGATCGTCAGGTCATTGTATTTTTGCTGATCGCCTCTTTGTTGCAGGGCAGTCATGCCGCCTATTACAGCTTTAGTGCGATTTATTGGAAGCAGGCCGGTTACAGCGAGAGTATCGTCGGCTATTTATGGAGCTTGGGCGTCGTATCAGAAGTGGCCGTATTTGCTCTCGGCGCCCGGCTTTTTAGCGGTTGGTCGTCCAAGTCGCTATTCCAATTGGCTGCGTTAGGCGTATTGATCCGTTGGGGGATAACAGGCACCACCACCGCAGCCATTCCCGTTGTGTTGGTTCAGTTACTCCATGGCGTCACCTTTGCCGGTGCGCACTTGGGTGCCATGCAGTATATTCAGCGTGAATGCGGAACGCGGTTGGTCGCTGCACAAGCTGCTTATAACGCGTTGCCGATGGGCGCGGTGGTCGCGGCTCTTACTACTACAAGTGGGTGGATTTATGCGGTTTCGCCATCGGGAACCTTTTACGCAATGGCGCTGCTTGCGTTGCCTGTTTTTGTGCTCCCCTTGCGTGAGCCCGAATTTCGACGCGCCAAGCATGCCAGTGTGCAATAAACGGCTTACCGGCTTGCAATAAAGTTAGCTAGAGCGCCCACAAAGCCAGCATTGCATGATTGAGTGGGCGCCGTTGCCGTGGTACACCCAGCCAAAGGATTTGGCACATTATGGCGTCAGGAAGGGAGTCATGACACAAGGCTGGGTAATTGTCTCTGTTTCACTGCTCTATATGGGGGCATTATTTGCCATTGCCTGGTATGGCGATCGCCAGCCGCGCTGGCTTCACAAATGGCGGCCTTGGATTTATAGCCTTTCCATTGCCGTTTATTGCACCTCTTGGACCTTTTTTGGCACCGTCGGCCAAGCGTCCAGCTCTCCATGGTCCTTTTTGCCGATTTATCTGGCGCCGATGTTGGTGTTTACCCTAGGATGGCGCTTTCTCGCTCGTCTCATTCTGATTGCCAAACGCGAACATATCACTTCGATCGCTGACTTTATTGCGGCGCGATATGGCAAGTCTCAGGGACTGGCTGTGATGGTGACGCTGATCGCTGTGGTGGGGGTGCTCCCTTATATTGCGTTGCAACTACGCGGCATTGCCATGGGCCTTGACGTGCTCTCGCCGGAAATGGGGCGGAGTGTTGGCTTAGAACAAACGCAAATTGCGTGGTTGGTGTGTGTCGTTCTCGCCGTTTTTACGGTGTTATTTGGTACTCGACACATTGATAGCACCGAACATCATCGCGGTATGATGATGGCAGTGGCGTTTGAATCTGTCATTAAGCTGGTGGCTTTTCTCGGGGTTGGCGTGTTTGTTGTTGCGCTGTTATTCCAAGCGCCGACGTTGCCAATAACGCTTGAAGCATCAGGCGTTATCGGTGAGCCCGATGTCGGTAGTTTAATCATTCACACCTTTTTAACGGGCGCTGCGATTATTTGTCTGCCGCGCCAGTTTCATACCATGGTGGTGGAAAACACGCGTGCAAGCGATTTGAACATGGCACGTAAAGTCTTCCCAACCTATCTACTCCTGATGCTAATTTTTGTCCTTCCCATGGCTTATGCCGGGCAAGCGTTATTGCCCGGTACACCGGCGGATGCCTATGTGATCCGCTTGCCCTTATCTGTGGGCGCGGAAGGCATGGCATTACTGGCGTTTATGGGCGGTGCTTCGGCAGCCAGTGGCATGGTGATTGTTTCTACCATTGCGCTGGCCATTATGGTCTCCAATGATCTTGTTATGCCGCTGCTGTTACGGCGTATGAAAATGGCCTCTCGCAATTTCGCGCAATTTTCTGGTTTATTACTCAACGTCCGTCGCGCGCTGATTTTCTTGATTTTGATTGCCGCCTGGGGCTTCTATCATTTGATTTTAACCGTCCCAACCTTGTCAGAAATTGGCTTTCTGTCTTTTGCTGCCATCGCGCAATTTGCACCTGCCATGGTTGGCGCCTTGTATTGGCGGCAAGGAAATAAAAAAGGGGTGTACGCTGGGCTGACGGTCGGATTTTCGCTTTGGTTGGTGACCATGATGGTCCAAACCGGGATGCTGGCAGGGGATGGGCAATCCAATATGCTTATCTGGCTGATTACGCCACCATCATTACCTCCACTCGCCGGGCTTAATATTATTGATTGGGGGTTGGCCTTTAGCGTATTGATGAATGCCGCCAGCTTTATCCTTGTGTCTTTATTAACACGACCGTCACTGAGTGAGCGCTTGCAAGCCGCCGCATTTGTCGGCATGCCATTACCCGAAAACGATGGTGCGCGCTTGTATCAAAGCCGAGTCACGGTCGCAGAGCTTGAGATGCTGGCGTCACGCTTCGTGGGGCGTCGACGCATGCGCCAGGCTTTTAGCCAATTTGCTGAGCAGCGCGGTGAGGAGTTAATGCCACAGCAACAGGCCAGCGCCCCTTTAATTCGTCATACCGAGCGGGTGCTGGCGGGCGTGTTTGGATCGTCATCCGCTCGGCTGGTGCTGTCTTCTGCACTACAAGGACGAAATATGCAGCTGGAGGAAATTGCCACCATCGTGGATGAAGCCTCTGAGTTGTTTGATTTTTCTCGCGGTCTTTTGCAAGGCGCCATTGAGCATATCAATCAAGGGATATCGGTGGTGGATAAACAATTACGGCTAGTGGCGTGGAATCAGCGTTATATCGATATGTTCCAATTCCCACCTGGGCTTATTCAAGTCGGACGACCGGTCGCAGACCTAATCCGGTTCAATGCTCAGCGGGGATTGTGTGGGCCGGGCGATCCGGAGGATCATGTGAGCAAACGAGTGATGCACTTAACGCGGCGAAAGCCGCATACGTCCTCGCGTGTTCATCCCGACGGGCGCGTGATTGAATTGCAAGGTAATCCGATGCCGGGCGGGGGCTTTGTCATGACCTTTACCGATATCACCGCGTTCCGCGATGCCGAAGCCGCGCTCAAACAGTCAAACGAAACCTTGGAAGCGCGTGTGACTGAGCGAACCCAGGAATTGGAGCGCTTGAATAGCCGTTTAATCGACGCCACCCGTAAAGCGGAATCTGCCTCGCAGTCAAAAAGCCGTTTTTTAGCCGCAGTGAGTCACGACTTAATGCAACCGCTCAATGCGGCGCGCTTGTTTGCCTCATCACTGAGTGAAATGGCGGTCAACCGCGAAACAGGAACCGCCGCGCAGCATATCGAAAGTGCGCTCGAAAGCGCTGAGGTATTGATTGGAGACTTATTGGATATTTCTCGTCTTGAATCGGGCAAGATGAAAGCCCGGATTGAATCCTTTCCATTGAGTGAAGTCTTTGATGCGCTTGAAGCGGAATTTGGAGTGTTAGCACACCGACAAGGCCTCGATTTTCATGTCTGCCGCAGCCGGGCCATTGTGCGCTCGGATAAAACCCTCCTTAGGCGAGTATTGCAAAACTTCTTAACCAATGCCTTTCGCTACAACCCAGACGGACGGGTGTTATTGGGCGTGCGCCGTACCGGCCATGATTATCGAATCGAGGTTTGGGATGATGGGGATGGGATCCCGTTGGCTCGCCAGCAAGATATTTTTCAAGAGTTCACTCGGATTGAGCGCCAAGGTGCAGAGCAGGGGCTGGGACTGGGGTTGGCTATCGCGAAAGGCATTAGCCAAATCTTGTCTCAACCGTTGGGACTGCAGTCATGGCCAGGCAAGGGGACTGTTTTTTCCGTCACTGTTGATGGCAGTGATATCCGCCAAGTGAATGCTATTCCGAAAGGCGCCACACCAACGCTGCACAGCGCCCAGGTGTTGGAAGGGTGCCGAGTATTATGCGTTGATAATGAACAAGATATTTTGACCGGAATGACCCAGCTTTTATCACGTTGGGGCTGTGATGTGCGGTGCGCGCAAGATGTTGGCGAGGCAATGCAGCAAATCAGTGAACAATGGCAACCTGAATTTGTGCTGAGTGACTATCATTTAGCCAACCAACAAACGGGCCTACAAGTATTACAGCAATGCCAGCTAAAGTTGGGCGCTTGTTTTCATGGCGTAATGATCAGCGCTGACCGCAGTACTGAAACACAACAGGCGGTAACTGGGCTAGGCTTTACGTATCTGTCTAAGCCCGTGAAGCCGCTGAAGCTACGGACCCTATTACAACAGCGAGGAAAATAATGACGCCGTTTGCATTCGCGCGCCTTGAAACCGATATCGGTACCGTCAAGGTCGAAGGACGATTTGATCCTATTGATGGTCATATTGAAGTCGATGAACTTGCTCACTTGGATGGCGACGGATGGGCCGATGTGAACCACTGGCTTGCTGAACAAGCTTATGAACACAAAATCGCTGTGATTATTGCCGCGATTCGACCTGCCGTGATGTCGCTGAATAGCTAGTGGAGCCCTTCGCTGGGGCCATCATCGTATCATCAATTATGACGCATTTTGTCGTCGACTATGATGCGTCTTGGGCTTGCTGGTGTTCGGTGTAAAAGGTCTTGTGCTCGATAAACGTAGCAGGCGTTTGCGCAAAATAATGGCTACCCGCCATGCTCACTGCGACGCGGATTTGTGCATCATTACTCTTTGGTGCTGGCAGTGATACGAGCCAGTGGGTACCTTTATCACCGGTGGCTTGCATTGCTTGGGGCGAGGTCTGTGCCAGGCCAATACGAACACCTTCTAAAGGCAACTCACTGACTAGCTGCAACGTAAGCTGATTATCCTCGATCCCTTGTGACTCCAGTTTGAGTTTCATATCACCATTTTCGAGCTGACAAAATCCGCTGGTATAGCGACAGTTGGAGCGGACAGCAAGCGGGTAGCTTTTCCCCGGTTGGGCCGCCTTGGGCGCTTCAGACACACTGGCATCGACCGCAAAATAGGCTATCACTGCGAGCACTGGCGCGACTAGCATCGCGATAACTACATGCTTGTTGGTTAATAAACGCGTTATCGTTGACATCATGCCTCTCCTTGGCTGGACATAATCGGTCGTTTAAAAGCCCCCGAAGGGGCTTGGATAGTTTAACACTGTATCAGTGTGATTGCGCATCACCCGCACCCGATGGCATGCGAACGTGTTCGACTAAGTCTTGCACCTCTTGCGGTGTTTCCTTCGTCATGCGTGACACAATGATAGCGACAACAAAGTTGCAGACTGCCCCGACTGCACCAAAGGCATTGGGTTCAATCCCTAAGATCCAGTTGCTGCCTAAGCCTTCTAAGTAGGTCCAATCAGCGACAAACAGAATCCCTTTATGTTGGAAGACATAGAACAGGGTGACACTGATCCCCGCTACCATACCCGCAATTGCGCCCTCTTTATTGATGGTTTTGGTGAAGATCCCCATCATCAGTACCGGGAATATCGATGACGCGGCCAAACCAAAGGCAAGTGCCACTGTCCCGGCCGCAAAGCCTGGTGGATTGAGCCCCAAGTATCCAGCGCCGGCAATCGCTAATGCCATGGATATCCGGCTCGCCATCAGCTCGCCTTTTTCACTGATATTCGGATTGACGACCCCTTTAATCAGATCATGAGATATCGCGGACGATATAGCCAATAATAACCCGGCTGCGGTCGATAAAGCGGCCGCCAGGCCACCGGCGGCAATCAAGGCGATCACCCAGTTAGGCAGTTTGGCGATTTCGGGGTTGGCCAGGACAATAATATCGCGGTCAACGCGTAATTCGTTGGTTGCCGGATCCGACGTGTACTGAATTTTTTGATCGCCGTTTTTATCATCAAAACCAAGTAGCCCGGTTTTTTCCCAGTTTTTGAACCAGTCTGGACGCTCGTCATAGACAAGATTGTCGCCATTAGGCAGATTCACAGTGTCCATTAAGTTCAAGCGCGCCATTGCCGCAACCGCAGGTGCTGAGGTGTACAAAATCGCGATAAAGAACAGCGCCCAACCCGCAGAAGCCCGAGCATCACGTACCTTAGGCACGGTAAAGAAACGGATAATGACGTGGGGTAAGCCAGCAGTACCAATCATCAGTGACATGGTGTAGGCAAACATATTGAGCGTACTGCCACGCACTGCGGTGGTGTACTCCACAAAGCCAAGTTCGGTGACCACCTGATCCAGTCGATCGAGCAGATACTGATCGGTGCCTGCCATGGTGCTACCGAGACCCAGTTGTGGGAACGGATTACCAGTCAAGTTAAGGGAAATAAAGATTGCGGGAATGGTGTAAGCTAAAATGAGTACGCAATATTGAGCAATTTGGGTATAAGTAATGCCTTTCATCCCGCCCATCACGGAATACATAAAGACGATCACCATACCGATTAATAGCCCGGTGGAGTAATCCACTTCTAAAAAGCGACCAAAAGCCACCCCAACCCCTTTCATCTGACCGATAACATACGTCACCGAGGCGATGATTAAGCAGATGACAGCGACGATACGTGCGGTTTTTGAATAAAAGCGCTCACCGACAAACTCTGGCACGGTAAATTTGCCAAACTTACGGAGATAAGGCGCGAGCAGCAATGCAAGAAGCACGAAGCCGCCAGTCCAACCCATTAAAAACACCGAACCGCCATAACCCATAAAGGCAATTAAACCGGCCATTGAAATAAAGGAAGCGGCTGACATCCAGTCTGCAGCGGTGGCCATCCCGTTTGCGATGGGGTTGACCCCGCCGCCCGCGACGTAAAACTCCTTGGTGGAGCCTGCGCGTGCCCAAATTGCAATCCCGATGTAGAGTGCGAATGTGAACCCGACAACAATATAAGTAATGGTTCTTAAATCCATGTGTTTATCCTCTTACTCGTCGTCAACACCGAACTCGCGATCGAGTTTGCGCATTTGTTTGGTATACACAAAAATGATGCCGAGGAAGGTATAAATCGATCCCTGCTGAGCAAACCAGAATCCTAATTTGTAGCCGCCAATTTGAATGGTATTGAGAGCATCAACGAATAAGATCCCGCAGCCAAATGAGACCACAAACCAGACAATCAGTAAGCTGATCATCAGTTTTACGTTTCTGTCCCAGTAGGCTTTTGCGTGTTCCTTGCTTTGAAACGCCATCGCCTTCTCCTTGTTTATTACGTTAATGGAATGTTACGTAATGACGATAGCAGGGGTTAGGCAAAGCGACATTGCAACTTTAGTCGAGCTTAGTTGTAGGCAATCGCAGGAAAAATCAGGTGTTTTGTGAGGTAGGTTGGGCTGGCTCCGTGTGAGCCAGCCAAGGCTTTCGCCAAAGGTCTAACTTAAGTGGTAAAACTTTTGGACCCCTTCGAGTAAATTAGCCACTGCCACCGAGGCGAGAATCAGCCCCATTACGCGACTGATAATAGAAGCGCCCACATTACCAATCACCTTGTGAATCACATTGGCCCCGAGGAGTAAAGCCAAGGTCGCGAGCAGAACTAAAAACATCACTCCCGCGGTGATCGCTTGTTCAGCAATGGCATAGCGGTTGTTATCGGTGAGCATCACAATGGCCATCATGGCGCCGGGGGAGGCAATGGAAGGCACAGCCAACGGATAAACGGCCGTTGCCGCTATCTCGGCTTTATCCACGTTTTCGCTCAGCATTTTGGCCTCTTGGCTGGGTTTGCCTTCGCCGAAAATCATGGTCAGAGCAAAAAGAAGGAGTACTAAACCGCCCGCGGCTTGAAATGCGGGCAGTGGAATTTGCATCGCTTCTAACAAAATCTGACCAATAATGAGAAAGAAAAGCAAAATAGCAAAGGAAATAGTGACGGCTTTAATCGCAACGCGGCGTTTTTGTTTCGCCGTCATATGGCTGGTTTGCGAGAGATAAATGGGCACGCTACCGACAGGATCGATCACGGCCCATAAGATCACGAATTGTGTAGCCAGAATACTTAGCATGGGCGCTCCATAATGGGGTCGAGGGCGCTAGCGTATCAAAGTTCTATATTGGATTGCTGCAATAAAATCACCGCTTGCGTACGATTTTTCACCCCAAGCTTGCGGAAAATAGCCGTCATATGCGCTTTGATGGTGGCTTCGGAAACGGCGAGATCGTAAGCGATTTGTTTATTGAGCAGACCGTCACAGAGCATCCGCAACACCTTATACTGCTGCGGTGTCAGCGCTGCGAGTTTGCTAGATAGGCTCTCGCTGTCATCCTCCTCGCCGAGATCATCAGGAAAACAAGGCGTTCCCTCGAGTACCTGGGTTAATGATTGTACCAAGGCGCGCATATCGCTGGACTTAGGGATAAAGCCAAACGCACCATGTGAATACACTTGACGGATCACATTGCGTTCTTCGCTGGCAGAGACGACGACAATGGGCAGGTTAGGATATTGGTTGCGCAGCTCAATCAGACCGGACATGCCGTTAGCGCCGGGCATTTTGAGGTCGAGTAAGACTAAATCGACGTCAGCATCTCGTGCGAGTATTTTATGCAAGCTATCTAAGCTATCTGCTTCCAACAGGTTGGCACCGCTTATCGCCATATGCACAGATTGAAATAAGGCATTTCGAAATAGTGGATGATCATCAGCAATAACGATGGTGTGTTGCGCTTCCATAATGCGGCTATCTTTCCCTTCAGTTTCTTTCAACCTATCACCCGATGCAGGGCTTATCAATTTTGTAACAAGAGAACTAAGAGATTGATCATTCCTTGCTTTTTACTGACGGCATAAGTGCATGTTCATTGAGGTGAGCGAGAAATGCCTCAGGAGGTAAAAAGCCGGTTATACGCGCCGCTTGATTTCGTTCCCCCGTTGGAAGCCAAAAATCGAGAGTCGGTAAGCCTGCCACCGCTTGGCTACGCATCAAGGCAAAATCTTCCGGACGGTTTTCACTCAGGTTCACTTTAATTCGGTGCATAGTACTAAGTGGCTTAGCCACTGCCGGATCAGTGAATGTCTTTTGCGCAAACTGTTTGCATGGAATGCACCAGTCGGCGTAATAGTCGACAAAGGCGACTTGTTGATTGGTAGCGGCTTTGGCAAGTTCAGCCTCAAGCGCGGCTTGGCTATTAACGGTCACAAACGTTGGCGCCGTGACGGTATGCGATGTTGTCGCAGGGACGGTAGCTTGTTGCGAGCGAACAATATAAAGCGCACTGGCGCCTAATGCGGCAACCAACAATCCAGCAGTCAATGCGACACGGCGACCCTGTCTCATATGTTTTCCTTTTCATGTTAATAGGATGAGTATACACACATACCATGACTTGCTTAGAAAAAGGAAATGACGGCATCAAGATGTTTGCCCGCATAGACGCACTGCCCCATCAGTGGCAGTGCGTCGCCGACGCTTAGGCGCGTTTTTTCGCGCGCCCTTGTACGGCTTTAAAACGCGGATTCGTTTTGCAAATGACAAACATGCGTCCGCGGCGACGGATAACCTGGCAATCAGGGTGACGCTGGCGGGCGCTTTTCAGTGAGTTCAATACCTTCATGACGACGCCTTTTGACTGCGACCAATTTGGCCAAACTTGCGCGCAAAGTTGGCGGCGCGCCCCTCTTTATTGGCAGCGCGTTGTTTACCTGTGTACACCGGATGTGAAGCGTTCGAGATATCCAACGGGTAGTAAGGATAGGTTTTGCCATCTTGCCACTCAATGGTGCGTGATGTTTGCAAGGTTGATCCGATTATAAAATAGGCGTCAACGCTGGTGTCATGAAAAACGACAGGGCGGTACTCGGGATGGATATTGGCTTGCATAATGACTCCTTATTAATTGTTATGATATAACATAACAATTAAAGACAGGAAAGAAAAGCCTGCCTAGTGTCTAGGTTAAAGATCTCAATTTCCGAACTTTTTGTTGTCAGTTCGCGAAAAGTGTTACTTTTTCTTACTTGAATCAACATACGCGTTACGGGGCCTGGTTAGACTTTGGCCATGGTGCTGGGCGCGTTTGCTCTCGTGTGTGAACGCGACGTAGTGGGAAAGTCTATCCAAAGTAGGAGAAAATTATGTTTTTGGTTGAGTTATTAGTGGTACTCAGCTGCATCTTAGTGGGTGCCCGTATCGGCGGCATCGGTTTAGGTGTGATGGGCGGGCTTGGACTTTTAGTGTTGAGCTTTGTGTTCGGGTTGCAACCGACGCATCCTCCGATTGATGTTTTATTAATGATCATGGCGGTAGTTGCCGCCGCCGCGACCATGCAAGCGGCAGGGGGCCTCGATTTTTTAATTAAAATTGCCAGTGGCATTCTGCGCAAAAATCCACGTCATATTACTTTTGTTGCGCCTTTAGTGACGTATGTCTTTACCATGATGGCAGGGACGGGACACGTGGCGTACTCGGTATTGCCAGTTATTGCCGAAGTGAGCCGCAAAAGCGGGATTCGTCCTGCCCGCCCTCTCGGTATGGCGGTGATTGCCTCACAGTTTGCGATTGTGGCCAGCCCGATTGCCGCTGCTGTGGTTGCATGTGTCGCCTTTTTAGAGCCGCAAGGCATCACACTGACAGATGTTCTATCAGTGACCATTCCTAGCACCTTTATCGGTTTGGCGCTGGCGTGTGTGATCGTGAATAAACTGGGCAAAGAGCTTAAAGACGATCCTGAATATCAACGTCGCCTGCAAGATCCCGACTTTCGTCGAGAAATGGAAGCCGATTTGGCCGTTGAAGATATCGAAGTCACGTCGGAGGCGAAAAAATCGGTCGCATTGTTCTTATTCGGTGCGTTAGCCGTGGTCATTATGGGGGCTTTCCCTGCTTTGCGTCCGGCATTTGATGGTGAGCCAATGGGCATGGCCCACACCATTGAAATCGTCATGTTGTCGGTTGCTGCGTTAATTATTCTGACTTGTAAACCAGACGGTAATGCGATTAGCCAAGGCTCAGTATTCCATGCTGGGATGCGTGCCATCGTTGCTATCTTTGGTATTGCTTGGTTAGGGGATACCTTGGTTGCCGGCCATCTAGATATGGTCAAAGACGCGGTATCTGGCTTGGTTGAAGTGGCGCCCTGGACATTTGCTTTTGCCTTATTTGCCCTATCAGTGATGGTGAATAGTCAAGGTGCAACGACGGCGGTGCTTGTTCCAGTAGCGATTTCGCTTGGCTTACCTCCTTCGATGATCATTGCCACCTTTGTTGCGGTAAATGGTTATTTCTTCGTCCCGAATTATGGTCCGATTATCGCTTCAATTGATTTTGACCGCACCGGTACCACGCGGATTGGTAAGTATGTGTTCAACCATAGCTTTATGTTGCCAGGCTTACTGAGCATGGTCTTTAGTATTGCATGTGGTTTGTTGATTACCCAGGTGTTGTAGCGGCTGTTTCACCGGCATGAAAAAGGGCGCTATAAGCGCCCTTTGTTGTTTTATGGTTGTTGTGATTTTGACCGACTAAGCGTTAAAGCGTTTACCGCGGTATTTGGGGTGCATGAGGTTCTCAACGGAGAAAATCTCATCAAGCTCAGACTCTGTCATCAAACCACGCTCGAGTATCACCTCTTTAACACTTTTACCGGTTTCCGCACAAATCTTGCCGACAATATCGCCTTCGTGATGACCGATAAAGGGGTTGAGATAGGTGATAATCCCAATCGAGTTATGCACGTAGTGCTCGCACACTTCTTGGTTAACCGTAATCCCGCTTACACACTTCTCACCCAAGTTCCGGCAGCCATTCGCCAGGATGGAAATAGACTCAAACAGTGCCTGCCCAATTACGGGCTCCATCACGTTAAGCTGAAGTTGGCCGGCTTCGGCAGCAAAGGTGATGGTAGTGTCGTTCCCCATGACTCGATAACAAACCTGATTGACTACTTCAGGGATCACCGGGTTGACCTTGGCAGGCATGATGGATGAACCGGCTTGCATTTCAGGCAAGTTAATTTCATTCAGTCCTGCACGAGGGCCAGAAGAAAGTAGGCGTAAATCATTACAGATCTTCGATAGTTTCACCGCCAGGCGTTTTAGCGCGCCATGCACCATGACATAGGACCCACAGTCTGAGGTGGCTTCAATCAAATCTTCTGCCGGGATACAAGGTAAACCAGTAATCTCTGCAAGACGTTTCACCGCCAGTTGCTGGTAACCTTCTGCAGCATTCAACTTCGTCCCGATCGCGGTGGCGCCTAAGTTCACTTCTAAAAGCAGGGCCGCCGTATATTTGATGTTTTTAATCTCTTCACGCAGCAGCACAGAGAAGGCTTTGAACTCTTGTCCCACTGTCATCGGCACCGCATCTTGCAGCTGGGTACGGCCCATTTTTATGACATGAGCGTACGTGTCTGCTTTGACATCGAATTCTTTTTGTAAGTAATCAATCGCATCCATCAGTTTGAGAATGCTGTTATATACCGCAATTCGAAATCCGGTTGGATACGCACAGTTAGTGGATTGGCTCTTGTTGACGTGATCGTTAGGGTTAATCACATCATAATCGCCTTTCTCGTGCCCCATCAGTTCAAGCGCAAGGTTGGCAATTACCTCGTTGGCGTTCATGTTTACCGAGGTGCCTGCGCCGCCTTGAAAGACATCCGAGGGGAACTGATCCATGCATTTGCCGGTTTCCAACATCTGGTCACAGGCTTTGATGATGTAATCACCGACGTCAGCAGGGATCACGCCAAGTTCTTGGTTGGCCATTGCGGCGGCCTTTTTGGTGTAAACCATGCCGCGTACGAAATCTGGGATATCAGAAATACGGGTGCTTGAAATAGTGAAGTTCTCAATCGCGCGCAAGGTATGAATGCCATAATACGCATCTGCAGGCACCGCTCGTTGGCCGAGTAAGTCCTCTTCCAAGCGGGTGGCAGTGGTTTGCGTAGGGGTATCATTGGGGGTAATAATCGTCTGAGACATGCGTTGGCCTTAACATCAAGTTATTATAATGATTAAAACGTCGCCACAAATATTGCTGTAGAATCCATTCCTCAGAGATTTTGGCTGGATGTATCGTCTATTACATCGTTTCAACCCATATTACAGCACATGATGCGGTTGAAATGGCTGACTTCCGTCACAGCTGTAACATGATGACTAAACAAAATGCGCTTTCTTGCGCTGGGATTCAAGCAGTAAATACAGGATCCCGGTTCGGCTTTTGCCTTATTTTGATGTTAGGATGAAACGTCAATTTTTAGCGCGAGGTGAACCGTGTTTCCAGTCTTACTACTGCTATTTATTCTGGTCCCAGTGATCGAAATTGGCCTATTTATTCAGGTCGGCGGCTGGCTGGGCTTGTGGCCGACCTTGGCGTTGGTTCTGATCACGGCATTTGTCGGTGCGTCTTTGGTCCGTAATCAGGGGTTGATGACGCTGGCCTCGGTGCAGGACAGACTCAATCGCGGTGAGTTACCGGCGCAGCAAATCCTTGAAGGCGTGATGCTTGCGGTAGCAGGTGTCTTGCTGTTGACGCCAGGCTTTATGACCGATGCGATGGGGATGTTGGTGCTGCTACCAGCACCGCGTGCGGCGCTCGCCAAACAAGTGATGAAACGGGTCACTGTGTCTCAAGCGGGCTTTGGCCAAGGCGGCTTCCACCAAGGAGGTAATACGCAAGGCCCCTTTGGTGACGATCCTTTTCGTCGTGGCGGGCGCGATGACGATGGCAACACCTTTGAAGGTGAGTACGAGCGTAAAGACGATGACGACGATGACAATCATCGCCTAAGATAACGTTTACGTTGTAAAAAACATCGACAAAAATGGCCGCACACTGCGGCCATTTTCAGTTTTTTGCGGACCTTATGGGCCTATTGCACTATTGTCGTTTATTCAGCGAGTGTCGTTTATTCAGCGAGTGTCGTTTATTTAGCGAGCTCAGGGCGTTGGCGATATTGGTCGAGTGATGCTGGGTTATCCAGTGCGCTTAACTGTGCCACGTCTTGGCCATGGACCACATCGCGCACCGCCAACTCAGCCAGTTTGCCTGACTTGGTGCGCGGAATATCGCTCACCTCGGCAATCACCGTGGGAACATGACGCGGTGTACACTGGGTGCGGATGGTTTTTTTGATGGCTTGCTTGATTGGCTCATCCAGTGTCACTCCGGCGGCGAGTTTGACGAATAGCACCACGCGGACATCATTTTGCCATTGCTGACCAATGACCACTGAATCGATGATCTCGCTAAGCTGATTTACATGGCGATAGATTTCCGCCGTACCAATTCGCACCCCGCCTGGGTTTAATACCGCATCAGACCGACCATAAAACACCATGCCACCTTGTTCGGTCAGGCGCACATAGTCACCATGGAACCAGATGTCATCAATCTTGTTCCAGTAGGCATTGTGATAGCGACTGCCATCGGTATCGTGCCAAAAGCCAACCGGCTGGTTGGGGAAGCTATTACAACACACCAGCTCACCTTTTTGCTCTTCAACCGCTTGGTCTTGGGCGTTAAACACTTGTACATCGAGCGCCAAGCCCCGCTTTTGGCTTTCACCGCGATAAACCGGTGATAGTGGGCTGCCAAGAACAAAACAGCCACAAATGTCGGTGCCACCCGCAATCGAGCTTAATTGCAGATCAGACTTTATTTTTTGATAGACATAATCAAACTGCTCGGGCGCAAGTACCGAGCCGGTCGAACATAGGACGCGTAGCGACGCCAGCGAGTAATCATCTTTCGGCGCTACGCCTTGTTTTTCCAATGCCTCTAAGTATTTGGCTGCGGTGCCAAAAAGGGTGAGCCGGTGCCGCTCGGCCAGTCGCCAAAGTACCCCCGCATCCGGATAAAACGGCGAGCCATCATAGAGCACCAAGGTCGCGCCGCTTGCTAAAGCACTGACCTGCCAATTCCACATCATCCAGCCGCAGGTGGTGAAGTAGAAAAAGCGATCGCCGGGGCGCACATCCGAATGGAGCTGATGCTCTTTCAAATGATTGAGCAATATCCCCCCTACCGAATGAATAATGCACTTGGGCTTACCCGTGGTGCCGGAAGAGTAAAGCACAAAGAGTGGGGCATTGAACGCCACGCGGGTAAAGCGAAGCGGCGGCACGTCCTTGACTAATAAGTCCTGCCAGTTATCCACGCCAGCAGGTAAAGAAGGTCGATCGCCATCAAAGGGGATCACCACGAGGCGCTTAATGGCCGGTACGTTACCCACCACCTGCTGTGCTTTATTCAGGTAGTCATAGGTTTTGCCGTTATAGTGGTAATGATCGGTGGTAAACAGCACTTTGGGCTCGGTTTGGCCAAAACGGTCTAACACACTGTCGACGCCAAAGTCCGGTGAGGTTGAGGTCCAAATCGCGCCCAGAGCCGCGGTGGCAAGCATTGCAATCACGGTTTCAGGCAGATTAGGTAAATAGCCAGCAACCACATCGCCCGGCTGAACACCTTGCATATCTAGGTAGTGACGGATGGCCGCGWCCTGATCGACGAGCTCACGCCAAGTGAGAGTTCGTGCTACCTCATGCTCACCGCTAAAAATCATCGCCGGTTGGTCGGCATATTGCTCTGCGTGCTTGAGCAGGTTTTCGGCATAGTTCAGACGTGCGGTGGGAAACCAGTGGCTATCTCGATTGGGGTGCTCGGGATCGATATCGCATACTCTCTCGCCCGGATCGCCGATCACGCCGGCAAATTGCCATAACTGTTGCCAAAAATCGCCGCTTTGACGTACTGACCATGCATAAAGATCGTCATAACCACTCAGTTGGGTGTCGTGAGTCTGATTCACGGCACGGATAAACGCAGCGAGTAACGTGTGGGTTTGACGTTCCTTATCCGGCGCCCACAACAATCCGTCTTTCATGTCCTCTCCTTAGCCCTTATCAGGGTGTGCCTGTATAAATGCATCCAGCGTTTGGCATCGTGATTCAATGCGTGTCAGGGTTGGGTAGGCCGTTAAATCAAACGCAAATCGGCGTGCATTAAACAGCTGCGCAACCAAACAAATATCGGCCAAATTGGGCGCTTCTCCGCCGATAAAGGGGCTGTCTAGTCCTTGTAGTTTGGCTTCCAATCCATCGAACCCTTGGTTTAGCCAATGGTGATACCAAGTGATTTTGTCATCATCACTGTGGCCAAAGGGGCCGGTTAAGTATTGCAGAACCCGCAAGTTATTGAGTGGATGCACATCACAGGCAATATCGAGTGCCAGTGAGCGGCACTGGGCCTTTTGCACTGGATCATCGGGGAGTAGTTTGACCTGCGGATAGCGCTCATCGAGGTATTCGATAATGGCCAGTGATTGGCTCAAGGTGACATCGCCATCGACCAAGGTAGGCACTAAACCGGCGGGATTGAGTGAACGATAGGCGTCACTGTGCTGGTGTTTATCCAGCAGAGAAACGGTTTCTCGTTGGTAGCTTAGGCCTTTAAGGCCAAGGGCGATGCGGACGCGGTAGGCCGCGGTCGACTTACTGTAATCATAAAGCAGCATACAAGCTCCTAGACGGCGTCAACGTCAAGCGCGCCTAGAGGTACTAGGCGCGCATCAAGGTTACTCTGCGATGTAACGGGTCACAGTTTGCTCAATGGCGCCGAAAATAGACGCATCTTGGCTGTCGCGCATATCGATAGTGACGCTATCGCCAAAGGTCATAAACGGAGTTTTTGCCTCGCCTTGGTCGATAATTTCCAGCATGCGCTTTTCGGCTAAGCAGCATGAACCTTTACTGCGATCGGTATTGGACACCGTGCCGGAGCCAATAATGGTCCCGGCACTGACATGACGGCTTTTCGCTACATGGGCGACCAGTTCGGCAAAATCAAAGGTCATATCGACACCCGCATCGGGTGACCCGAACCAGTCGCCGTTGAGGGTGACATGCATCGGCAAGTGGACTTTATGGTCGCGCCAGTGATCGCCAAGCTCATCGGGGGTAACCGCCACCGGCGAAAAAGCAGAGGCGGGCTTGGATTGGAAAAAACCGAACCCTTTGGCAAGCTCGCCGGGGATCAGGTTGCGCAGAGAAACATCGTTGACCAGCATCAGCAATTTAATGTGTTGGCCGGCTTTGTCAGCGCCTAGGTGCATGGGCACATCATCGGTGACGACGGCTAGCTCGGCTTCAAAGTCACAGCCCCACGCATCATCGACCAATTCAATCTCATCACGCGGACCAAGAAAGCCATCAGACATGCCTTGATACATCAAAGGATCGGTCCAAAAACTCTCAGGCATTTTTGCACCGCGTGCTTTGCGCACCAGTTCAACGTGGTTAACGTAGGCGCTACCATCCGCCCACTGAAAGGCGCGGGGCAGCGGTGAGTCGCAGACACTTGGGTCAAAGGCAAAAGACTCACTGACTTGGTTGTCGTTAAGCGCGTCATAGCGCTGAGTCAGTTTGGGCGCAAGGGTCGTCCAATTATCGAGTGCCGCTTGTAGTGTGGGCGCAATATCGTCGGCGTGGACGGCGCGAGTAAGGTCGCGAGAGACCAAAATCAATTTGCCATCACGTCCGTGTTTGAGTGAAGCCAGTTTCATTGCTTTCTCCTTCGCTATTCTGCGTCACTTGGCGTGCGCCAAGAGTAGACATAATCGGTCAGTTCGGTGGCTTTCGCCGCGTCGCCCATATCAAGTGGCATGCGGGTATCGATCATCACCGCCACTTCATCGGTCTCTTTTTTCTGATGCTTTTTGCCCGCGGCAAAGGCTTTTGGGTGAGGTCCATGTGGGAAGCCACAAGGGTGTAAGGTCACCATACCGGCATCAATGTTATCGCGGCTGAAAAAGTCACCTTGGTGATAGAAAAGCACTTCATCATAGTCATCGTTATTGTGGTAAAAAGGCACCTTCAGTGCGCCAGGATCCGACTCGATCGGGCGGGGGACAAAGGTACAAATCACAAAACCTTGCGCGACAAAGGTGGTGTGCGCGGATGGCGGCAAGTGATAACGATGGCTCATTAGTGGGCGGATATCTCGCCAGTTAAGCCGGAATACGGTGAGGTTGCCCTTCCAGCCTACGGCATCGAGTGGGTTATAAGGATAAGTGACACGGTTGAGCTGTTGGCGCGATTTGATCATCACCTGCCAGCTTTCGCTATCGGATTGCTGGGCTTTAAAGCTATCGTCAATACGTGCATGTTCTAGCACCGCGGGGTCAAACACCGCATGCTCGCCGACAATGCCTCGTTCGGCGCTCATGTAGGAGCCATGTGTCGCTTCAATCATCAGCAAAGTAGTGGCCTCATCCGGCACCAGTCGCCAGCTGGTGGCACGAGGAATAATCAAGTAATCGCCTTTGCTGTAGCGCAAGTGGCCGTAATCGCAATACAGCGAGCCTTCGCCCTGATGGACGAATAAGCAATCGTCGCCATCGCTGTTGCGCACCAGATAAGACATGGCGGTATCGGTGCGCCATAAGCGAACCTGAACATTGGCATTGGATAACAGCACAGGGGCATCCATTGGCGACGTGCCTTGCGTTTCAACTCGGTTGGTGTCAAAAGCATGCGGTCGCAATGGGCCTTCCCACTCACTCCAGCCCGTCGGGGGATGGCGGTGATACATATGGCTGGCCGGGCCAAAAAAGCCTTCCTTGCCACATTCGCGCTCGTAGGTTCCTTCGGGAAAGTCGCAGTGGGCTTGACGTGAGGCGTCCCCTTCACGAATGGGGAATGAAAACCACTTTCGCATATCTCGCTCCTTGTGCTGGGCGGCCGTGGTCACCGGTACGGCCAAATAGTTTCAAAAGAAACAATCTATCCGTTTATACTAGCGAGCAGACAAGATAAAAAGCAACGTACTGTTAACAAATATTTTACCTTGTCTGTTCAGTATTTTTGCCGCCTAAAAACCGTAAGTGTAAACAAAGCACTACCTTTGCATCTTATCGACGCCTCTCGTAAAGTAAGGTATATGATTTCAATTGAAACTAACTGATATGACCGTTCCGCACCTAGCCCTTGACAGTTTTTTGCCCTACAAATTAGTTCACACCGCAGAGCTGGTTGCCGATAGTCTTGCGGCACGTTATGAAGCAGAGTTTGGATTGTCGCGTCCAGAATGGCGCGTGCTGGCCTCTTTGGGCGCACGGGATGGCGTGATGGCGAAAGATTTAGCCGCAGAAACGCGGTTGGATAAAGTGAGAGTGTCGCGCTTGCTTACCCGTTTAGAGCAGCATCAGTTGGTAGAGCGACGCGCGTGTCAAGGTGATCAGCGCGCCGCGTTAGTCCATTTGACCGACAAAGGCCGCACCCATTATCAGACCATTATTCCCAAGGTGTTGGAGTGGGAAAAAGCCATGCTTGAGGGACTCAGTGCGGCGCAGTATCAAGCCTTATATCAGGCATTAGATGCCTTGCAGCACCGAGTGTATCACTTGGATCAGACCGGCAGTGACGAAGCCAGTGTTTGACGGCGCAACACCACGGCATACAGGTACGCCATAATACCGGCCAGTAGATTGGCAACAGCGATTCCCGCAAACAGGCCATGGGTGCCGTTGACCATGCCGCCCAGCCACGCACAGGGCACTAAGAAAACAAACAAACGCACTAGGTTGCAGGTGAACGAATGCAGCGAACGCTTCATGGCATTCAGGCCACCGACCAATAACATCAAGGTGCCTTGTAAGCCGTAACTGGCCGGGACCACCATCAAATAGTGGGCAATTTCTTGTTGAACCCGCACATCGTCACTGAACACATCCGCAATCAGATCGATAAAAGGCCACAGCGATAAGTACAAGGCAAATTGGAACAAGATAGCAAAGCGCATCGCACTGAACAGCGCCTGAAAGGCCCGCTGATGGTATTGGGCGCCAAAGTTTTGCGACATTAAGGGCGTAAGCGAAGACGTCATTGCCATCATCACTATCAATAAAATCGCTTCAATCCGTTGCGCGGCGCCATAGGCGGCAACGCTTTCTGTGCCTTGTGAGGCGAGCATCATCATTAATATGGCAGCTGCGGCGGGGTTGAGCGCATTGGTCATTCCAGCAGGCATGCCAATTTTAAGAATTTGGCTCACATCGGTGCCAATCTGTTGCCATTGCGGCGCAATCAGTAACTGCTCTCGTCGAGTGAGTACGATAAGTGCAGCGAGCATGGCACCGGCCCAGCTCAAGGCACTGGCGATAGCGGCACCTTGCACGCCTAGTTCAGGGAAAGGGCCTAAACCAAAAATTAGCAAGGGGTCGAGAACGCCATTAATCAGCCCAGAGACCATCATGATTTTGGCTGGGGTTTTGGTATCACCTGTGGCACGAATGGCGGCATTACCTGCCATCGGTACCACCAATAAAGGAATCGTGAGGTACCATATCTGCATATATTCATGGATCAGTGGAAGTAAATCTTTACTGGCGCCTAATGCAGAAAAAACGGGAACAATGGTGGCAGCACCCAACCAGCCAACCAACATCACGAGCAACAAGGCCAATAATAATCCGTGGGTTGATACGCGCGCCGCATCTTGGTGATCTCCTTGGCCGAGTAAACGTCCGACAAGTGCTGCAATACCGACTCCTAACCCGAGAGTGATGGAGTTCACCGCAAAGGTGATAGGAAAGGTAAAACTCACCGCTGCCAACGCCTCTGTCCCTAGTTGCGAGATAAAAAAGGTATCGACCACGTTGAACATGATGATCGCAAACAGGCCGAACACCATTGGAATCGTCATTTTGCGCAAGGTTTGATTAATTGGAGCAGAAAGCAACCCGTGTTTATCGTTCATAGTCTCTGATCGCTGAGTTGGGACGGCTTACCCTAGCGGATCCGCATAAGGTGAGAAAGTTACGTGTCTAAAAAAAACAAAAAAATTGCTGTAAAGCCCTTGGGAAAGAAAAAGTCCGTCCCCACATAGGGAGAGACATCAGGTACCGGACGCATGTACGGCCTGTGTGCATACTTACTTCATCAAACGGAACATCATTACTAATTCAGGAGACGACCGATGAACATTCGTCCACTACATGATCGCGTTATCGTTGAGCGCCAAGAAGCTGAGTCTAAATCAGCGGGCGGCATCGTGTTAACTGGTTCTGCTGCAGAAAAATCTACCCGCGGTAAAGTACTGGCGGTAGGTAAAGGCCGTATTCTTGAAAACGGCAGTGTGCAGCCGTTGGACGTTCAAGTGGGTGACACTGTTATCTTCTCTGAAGGCTTTGGTACCAAAACCGAAAAGATCGAGGGTCAAGAGGTTTTGATCTTGTCTGAAAGCGACATTATGGCAATCGTTGAGTAATTCATTTCACCTCCAATCAATAACGTAAGAAAGGAATAAAAACATGGCTGCTAAAGACGTTAAATTTAGTGACGACGCACGTGCGAAAATGCTCGAAGGTGTGAATGTTCTGGCGGATGCCGTTCGCGTCACCCTGGGCCCTAAAGGCCGTAACGTAGTGCTCGACAAATCATTCGGTGCACCAACCATCACTAAAGATGGTGTTTCTGTTGCGCGTGAAATTGAGCTGGAAGACAAATTCCAGAACATGGGCGCGCAAATGGTGAAAGAAGTCGCTTCACAAGCCAATGATGCGGCGGGTGACGGCACGACCACAGCGACCGTATTGGCGCAGTCTATTATTAGCGAAGGCCTAAAAGCAGTTGCTGCGGGCATGAACCCAATGGATCTGAAACGTGGTATCGACAAAGCTGTCGTTGCCGCGGTGGAAGAGCTGAAAAATCTGTCTGCACCTTGCACCAGCAACAATGCTATTGAGCAAGTGGGAACTATCTCGGCAAACTCTGACCACACCGTTGGTAAGCTTATCGCACAAGCAATGGACAAAGTGGGCCGTGACGGTGTGATCACTGTTGAAGAAGGGCAGTCACTGCAAGACGAACTGAGCGTTGTGGAAGGCATGCAGTTCGACCGTGGTTACTTGTCTCCGTACTTCATTAACAACCAAGAAGCCGGTAATGTTGAACTGGATAACCCATTTATCCTACTGATCGACAAAAAAGTCTCTAACATTCGCGAACTACTGCCAACCCTTGAAGCGGTTTCTAAAGCGTCTCGTCCGCTGCTGATCATTGCAGAAGATCTTGAAGGTGAAGCGCTGGCCACCTTGGTGGTAAACAATATGCGCGGCATTGTCAAAGTGGCAGCAGTGAAAGCACCTGGTTTTGGTGATCGTCGTAAGGCGATGCTACAAGACATCGCGACCCTGACTGCAGGTACTGTCGTGTCTGAAGAGATCGGTATGGATCTTGAGAAAGTGACACTAGAAGACCTTGGCCAAGCCAAGCGTGTCACCATTACTAAAGACAACACCACAATTGTTGATGGTATTGGTGAAGAAGCGGCGATCGAAGGTCGTGTTGCTCAAATTCGTCAACAAATCGAAGACGCGACGTCTGACTACGACAAAGAAAAACTGCAAGAGCGCGTTGCCAAACTGGCTGGCGGTGTTGCGGTGATTAAAGTCGGTGCAGCGACCGAAGTTGAAATGAAAGAGAAGAAAGATCGCGTTGAAGACGCATTGCACGCAACCCGTGCTGCGGTTGAAGAAGGCGTGGTTGCCGGTGGTGGCGTTGCGCTTATTCGTGCTGCAAGCAAAGTCGGTGAGCTAAAAGGCGATAACGAAGAGCAAAATGTCGGTATCCGTGTGGCGCTACGTGCGATGGAATCACCACTGCGTCAAATCGCCACTAACGCAGGTGACGAAGATTCAGTGGTTGCGAACAACGTGAAAGCGGGTGAAAACCACTTTGGCTACAACGCATCAACTGGTGAATACGGTGACATGATTGAAATGGGTATCCTGGATCCAACCAAAGTGACGCGTAGTGCGCTTCAGTTTGCGGCATCCGTGGCTGGCCTGATGATCACCACCGAAGCCATGATTACTGATCTGCCACAAAAAGATGGCGGCGCTGATATGGGTGCTGCTGGAATGGGCGGTATGGGAGGAATGGGCGGCATGATGTAATCTGCCTCTCCTCCTTAAAGAAAAAACCCAGCTTCGGCTGGGTTTTTTCGTTCTCGGGCTGACGCCAATAACGCGACTCAGTGCGGAGACGCAGATGAAAAAATATTCATCACTGCTACACCCGAGACAATCAGTACCATGCCGATAATCGCCGCTGTATCGAGTTTTTGGTCAAAGACAAGCCAGCCAATTAAAGCAATCAATGTTACGCCAGCACCTGCCCAAATTGCATAAGCGATACCAACCGGTATAGCGCGTAGTGTCAGCGCGAGTAAATAGAAAGAAAAACTGTACCCCACTACGACTAACACCGAAGGGACGAGCTTTGAAAAGCCGTCGCTATTTTTGAGTGACGCCGTTGCAATTACTTCTGCCACAATCGCAAACCCCAGAAAAAGCCAGTGCTTCATATCGATGACTCCCAAGTGAGAAACAGGCCGACTATGCTACCAGCCCCTTTTCATGATGTATGCCTCATTTTTTCTAGAGAAAGGTGAAAATTTCGACTATGTTAATAAATCCAAACAAAAACAAGCCTTGCCTGAATGTTAAAATAGACAAAAAAAACGACTTAGTATGTTTTTTGTGCGGGTGAGTTTTTTTTTGCAAAAAGGGGTTGCGGTAAAAACTGAGATCTCTATACTGCGCTTCCTGTCGACGGGGCAACGAGACGTAAGTCACGAAATGCAAACCACTAAGTCGACACGCTCTTTAACAATTTGACCTATGCAATCTGTGTGGGCACTCGTTGAGAATAGACAAAAAGATTTATTCGATGAACTGAGTGACCAATTCATGTTGGTACAGCCTTGAGCTGTTTTGATTTCACTTTTTTAAAAGTGGATGCCAACAAGAGCACAGTCAATTCGTTTGTCTCGCAAGAGACGAACAAAACAGTATTTATCGAGCCGTTTGTCTTTTCTTAGGAAAAGCAAACACCAAAACTTTAATTGAAGAGTTTGATCATGGCTCAGATTGAACGCTGGCGGCAGGCCTAACACATGCAAGTCGAGCGGAAACGGCRGTATTGAAGCTTCKGTGGATTTACTGGACGTCGAGCGGCGGACGGGTGAGTAACGGCTGGGAACCTGCCCTGACGAGGGGGATAACCGTTGGAAACGACGGCTAATACCGCATAATGTCTTAGTTCATTACGAGCTGGGACCAAAGGTGGCCTCTACATGTAAGCTATCGCGTTGGGATGGGCCCAGTTAGGATTAGCTAGTTGGTAAGGTAAT
>NZ_MUFE01000017.1:0-17805 GCF_001995415.1 Salinivibrio sp. AR647
GTCCATAATCACTAATACCTTTCCAGATATCATGACCAGACAACACCGCACAAATCAGACAACACCGCACAAATCGTTATCAAAATAATATCTGATAGCGTATGTTCAACTTTACCTTCTTGGCGAATGTCTCCAATGGAAACGAAATGCATAAATGGACTTTTATCTTCTGTCATTTTTAATCTCCTAAACGTTAGAAGACCATTAAATCGCACTGAAAATGATCAACAAATTGATCCTTTGTTTTCACTTATTTTAATTAATAAATAGGGCATAACGCACGGTTTTCAGTCGTAAGTGGCAGCTTAGTCATTAAGTTGCTAGCCCAGGCGTGGCGCGGATCTTCATGCGCTTTCCCTGCCCTGTAGAATGAAAGAATTTCAACGCACGTTCTCCAGATGCTTCTGATTTTTCGAGCACATCATTATTTCACGCCGAATGCCTGCATTGAAAATTTTGTCTGACTTTGATAAATTTCATTTATTTTTTCTAATGCTTTATAAAACCTTAGAGATGCTATTTAGAAGGCATAGTATTTCCCGCATTTTTATTATCTAAACTAGTTGATTCAATTACAGGTTTTTCACCACCGGAGATGGACATTAAGATGCTCGCTACTAACTCGCCCTCTTTGCCAAACCATTCGGTGTCATAAGTTGAACTAAAGTAGCGAATATTTTCATTTTCAATAATCAACTTACCAGATTCAATTTCTGATATGTAAAAATCGATTTTACTTAGATAGTCGCATTTAATTGCAATACCTTTTTCAACATATCCGTAATAATCTTCTATTGTCGACTCTGTGATTTGATAGTAGATTGGCGTCAAGCCTGCAAGTGCAGCTTCAAAAAGAATGCTACTATTACCTGCTACTACGCTGATACTCTTATTGAAAAAATCATTTAGACTCTCAACTCTCGGATCTGAGAAACTAACGGCGTCACCCAGCTTGGACTTTAACTGCTCGATTTTACTTACTCCCAATCCGGGATGCCATCTTACTAGTGGTTTGTAATTTTTTTGAATTAGATGTTCAACTAGTTGCTTTATATCGCCGTCTTCATCTAGGGAATTGGGAGCTATGCCAACTAGTTCTCGATTGCAACGTTCTACTTTATTTATCCGCTTTTTTTGGCCAGAAAGAAAGACTTTTTGGTTTTTTTTAATTGGTAGTGATGATGGACAGTTACTTTTGCACTCTCTATATGTTTCTAAAGCTGACCTCCCGTCTAAAAATGAATAATTAAAATTCAAAGCTGGAAATATATTACTGACAGACGCATGCTGCAAGTAGACGGTTTTTATCCCATTTTCATGGGCGACTGCAATGAGTGCTCTATTCATAGTGCTGTGGTCATTACTTAAAACAATATATGAAGGCCTAAACTCTTCGAGAATCCGAATAAAAAACACTAAATATAGCTGAGAAGATAGAATGCTATTCAGATGATAGGATAGTATTTTTTTAGACCTGAACTTAAAAGCGTTATGAATATACTTGCATCTCACAACGTTCAGAACAAGCGCTTCACACAAGTCCTTAAATGTAAAGCTTAATGGTATGAAAAAGTCTCTTTCTTGCTCATCAACATCAATGTTGTTTTTTGAGTAAATACAGAGAGCTCTATTATTTTCTTCAACCAATTTATTGATCACATCTATTAGAGCATGTTTCTGATTAGTAGTACCCGCTAGAAACAAGTAGTCAACGGTTTTATTATTCTTTTTTTTGAAAAACTCAAAGGTTCCTATAGCTTTATAATACATGGCTAAAAAACGTATTACTTTACTCCGAACCTGTGGTCGTTTTTGTAAATTTGGTAGCGCCTCAAATTTTTGGCCATGAAGATAAGCCATCCATTGCTCTGGCTCTTTCTCTAATATTTTCAGTGATTGAAGTACTCTTTTCATTTTTTTAGAAACTCAAACTTTAACGGCGTCCCACGCGCAATATCTTGCGTTGTCTTCTTTCCAATAACTGCTTCGAGATGCTTTGGCGCCAACCCAAACCCCGGCCGAATACTTCTAACATGTTGCTCCGTCAGTATTTCATCCGCCTTAATATCTTTTACGATATATAACGAACGACGGAATTTTACATTGCCTTTCTCAGCTTCAGTCCGTTCATAGTTCACATTACCCAAGGCTTGCCATGCTGTTTTCGTGTCTCGGCATAAAGCAGTAAGTTCAGCTGGCTCCAACGAGAAGCTATCATCGGCGCCTCCACCGTTACGATCTAACGTGACATGCTTTTCGATTAAACAAGCGCCTAATGCGACAGAAGTGACTGCTGTTGCATTGTCAATGGTATGGTCGGATAGGCCAGACAGTACGTTAAAGCGCTCAGCCATATCCGCGATGGTGCGTAGATTATATTGGTCAGCAGGCGCTGGATAGCCACTGACACAGTGCAGCACCACTAACTCTTGGCACCCATTGTCTTTCGCTGTTTTAATTGCATCAGCAATTTCTTGTTCATTCGCCATCCCTGTAGAGATAATCATGGGTTTGCCCGTTTGCGCGACCCGCTTAATAAGCGGTAAATCAATCACTTCAAAAGACGCAATTTTATAGGCCGGCGCATCCAGCTCTTCCAATAAATCTACGGCGGTAAAATCAAAGGGAGAGCTGAAAATCGTGATATCCAACTCTTTGGCTTTCTCAAACAGTGGCTTATGCCATTCCCACGGCATGTGTGCACCTTTGTAAAGTTCATACAAGGTTTGTCCATCCCAAAGACCGCCATGAATTTGAAAATCTTCACTGTCACAGTCCAGGGTAATGGTGTCATGCGTATAGGTTTGCAGTTTTATCGCATCGGCACCGGCTTTTTTCGCTTCTTCCATGATTTGAAAGGCGCGGTTGATATCACCATTATGGTTCGCGGACAGCTCTGCAATAATATAAGGCGGATGATCTGGGCCGATTTTCCGGCCGTCTATGGTCATAAATGGATTCACAATGGCCTCACTGAATGGGGTGTCGAATGTAAGTTTCTTCATCGGCTTGTTGATAACAGGCTTTTTGGAAAAGCCGTTGCGATGGGATATTTTCTTTCAAGACGGTGGCATGCACGGTAACATCGGGGTGTATTAGGTCAATAATTGCTAACGCTTGCGCGCCAATTCCCTTCCCATAACGGGTTGGATCAACGAAAATTGACACAAGATAATGCTCGGCGCGCAGTCGGTCTAGGCGTATAGCGCCCATTTTTTTTCCGCTATACCGTTCAACAATCATATAAAAGTAATCGTTGATAGCGTGGAGTTTTGCCGACATCCATGCGTAATGCTGCTCCCAGGTGGGCGTACTGGGATTAAGCGCATATTTTCTGGTGTTAGGATGACATTGCCACTAATAAACTAACTCAATATCTTGTTGACTGGACGCACGCTCAAGGCGATAGCTATTTACGTTATCACGACACAGTTGTTCGAGTTCAAATACCACTCTTTTTACACCACGCCCATCACACAATGCTAGGTTAGCGGCCTTCAGCGCCTCCCACCGATTCAAGGTGGTTTGGTACGCGTGCAGTAGGCGAGTTGGTATCTCATCGAGCGTCACTTTTATCGCAGCATAATGCTTAACCAGTTGCTGACAAACCATCTTTTGGTTATCAGCCAAGGGAACAAGGATATTGGGCAGTCCTAAGCATGCCCGCTCCCAGCTTGTTGTGCCTGGTGCGCCGATAGCGATATCATGGCTCATCATTAGACTGGCCATATCAGCCACAAAGTCTACATGGTTGACATTGTCATGATTTGAGCACCACTGTTTTACCTCATGATAATGCGGCGCTCTTGGCGAGAGTAAGACCGTAAACGTTGCATTGACGTGAGGGTATAGCGCCTCTAGCACGTTGAGCGTGGCGTTAGGGGCATCGACGCCGCCCATTGAGACAAGTACGCGGGGATCATGACGCGATGTTCGAGATAGCGCACACTCTCTTTGACGGGAAAACGAGCGCGACAATAACGCATAATCACTGCCTGCGAGCACGTTAGCGCCCGCTGCCTGATAATCTGATGCTTGACGCCCCAATGTTTGATCAATGATCATGTCCGCGCAATGGGTGCGCACAAGATCATCAATGGCGACAATTTTACAGTTAAGCCTCGCGCGAACGATTTCATGCCACTGTTTTTCAATCGCATAGTGGTCGGTCACAACCACATCTGCAGCATGCACGTGATGAATAAAATCGTGCGCATCGTCGGGGATGGGCTTTGGCAGCCATGCGGCGTAGTCAGCATCGTGCGCCGGTTTCACGACTTGTTCGGGCGCCGTCAACGTGATGACGTTAAAACCCCGCTCACCGATAAATGCGCGCATATCGCCTTCTAACGGTAAACACGCAAAGCTCACATCATGACCATGGCTCACTAACTCATCGGCGAGGACCAAACAGCGCATCACGTGCCCACTGCCAATCCAAACCGATGCATCAACGCGAAATACAACTTTCATGATTCTTGCCACGCTACTTGTTCGCAAGTGTTAAGGCTGAAAATAGCGACTCGGCGATATCCCAGTCTTCGTGGGTGTCGATATCTTGGACACGATGACGCGGTAAAAGCACAGCCTTAGAATGCGGTGAGAAAATTGACAGCTTGTTGAGAAAGGCACTGGCTTTGCCCCAATAGAACTGTCCTGCGTCGTGATACGCCTCTTCCAGATCTTGTGATCTGACTTGCTCCTGCTCTGGCGAGAACATAGACACAGCACCGTTTGCATCTAATTTAATCGCACGCTGGATGGGAAACGGAAAGGATGTGGCACTAAACGCAAACTGAACGTTTTCATTGGCTAGCAACTGATAGCCAGCCTTGAGATCATCAGCCTGAACAAACGGCGCAGTGGCATATAAGCAGCACACAGCTTCAATATTAAAACCTGCATCTTGGCACCACTGAATCGCATGCGCCATGACGTCCATCGTGGTCGCATAATCATCGGCAATGTTTGCCGGACGCAAAAATGGCACCTCTGCGCCGTATTGCTTCGCAACATCGGCAATATCCTGATCGTCTGTTGACACAATCACCTTATCAAAGCAGCCCGAGGCAATCGCCGCGTCAATCGAATAAGCAATCATCGGCTTACCATGAAAAGGCTTAATGTTTTTTCGTGGTATCCGTTTACTGCCGCCGCGCGCAGGAATAATCGCTATATTCATGTTACTCCGTCAGTATCGCTGTTAAGACATCAATCACCGTGTCTTGCTGTTCATCGGTCATAGCATGAAACATCGGTAACGAGATGGCTTCTTGGTAGTATTGTTCGGCATGTGGGTAGTCGCCTGGACCAAAGCCGATCTGCTGGTAATACGGTTGGGTGTGGACAGGAATATAGTGCACGTTCACACCGATGCCGTGTTGCCGCAACGCATCRAASACTTGCTTGTGGGTCTTTGACAGCTTCGCCAATTGAAGACGAATGACATAAAGGTGCAAGCCTGAATAGGTATCGGTTAATTGATAAGGCAATACTAGGGGTAAATCTTGCAATTTTTCGTTATAGCGAGCGGCAAGGCGGTGACGCGCACTGACAAACTGATCTACGCGCTGCATTTGGCTTAGCCCGAGTGCGGCTTGCAGCTCTGTCATCCGATAATTATAACCGAGCGCCACTTGCTGATAATACCAGTCTCCGTGGCTRTCACCTTCCATCAGCGAAGGATCGCGTGTCACCCCATGACTGCGATACAGCGCCATCGACGTAGCCAAGGCGTCGTCATTGGTTACCGCCACGCCACCCTCTGCCGTCGTCACAATCTTAACCGGGTGAAAGCTGAACACGGWAATATCTGAATACTGCCCAYAACCGATTGGCTTATTCTGATATTTGCCCCCGATAGCATGGGAGGCATCTTCTATCACTTTAAAGCCATACTCGTCGGCTAATTGCCCTATCGCTTGCATGTCACAAGACTGACCACACAAATGCACGGCAACCACCACTTTCGGCAGAGTGCCAGTGGCTTTTGCATGCTTGAGTTTTACTTCAAGTTGTTTAGGGCACAGGTTGTAGGTGGTCGGGTCGATATCGACAAAATCCACCTCCGCCCCGCAATAACGCCCGCAGTTGGCTGAAGCGACGAACGTAACCGGCGTGGTCCATAGTCGATCGCCCTCGCCAAGCCCRAGSGCCAGACAGGCAATGTGGAGGGCGGACGTCGCRCTATTGACGGCAAGCGCGTGCTTGGCACCGGTGTACTCAGCAATAGCTTGCTCGAACGCAGGGACCTTTGGCCCCTGRGTGAGAAAATCCGAATGCAGCACGTCAACCACTGCATCAATGTCGTCTTGCGTGATGTCTTGCTTGCCGTAGGGGATCATTGTTGCGTGGCCACCGTAAAATTAGGATCAATATATTGCTTTATCTTTTCACGTAAGCTGTCAACGCTTTCCCATTGCTCGTTAGTCCCCGAGTTATATTTAAACCCAAACGGCACTTTCTCCGCTTTRTGGTGCSTCATGTAYKCTTGCTCTGTGTGSGTRTRAGACACAGACGGTAARATTGCRTAGTAATKRCCAAGATCAATGGTATTGAGCGAATCGGTATCGGTGATCATTTCTTCGTGCAGCTTTTCGCCAGGGCGAACACCAATGACTTTAACCTCACAATCAGGCGCAACAGCTTTTGCCACATCTAAGATCTTGTAACTTGGGATCTTAGGGACAAAGATTTCACCGCCCAGGTGATTTTCCAGCGCGTACATCACCATATCGACGCCATCTTGTAGCGAGATATTAAAGCGGGTCATGTCTTCATGGGTGATTGGCAGTACGCCTTCATGGCGCTTGTTCAAAAAGAACGGGATCACTGAGCCGCGAGAGCCCATGACGTTGCCATAGCGCACCACACTGAACTTCAGGTCACGGGAGCCTTTAATGTTGTTTGCCGCCGTAAATAGCTTGTCTGATGCAAGCTTGGTCGCACCATAGAGGTTTATCGGCGCACAGGCTTTGTCAGTGGAAAGTGCGACGACATTGTTCACCCCGCACTTCAATGCCGCATTAATCACGTTCTCCGCGCCATCAATGTTAGTACGAATACACTCCGTTGGGTTGTACTCCGCCGTATCAACCTGCTTGATCGCCGCCGCGTGGATGATCACATCCACCTCTTCGCATGCTTGCACCATGCGCTCTCTGTCGCGCACATCACCGATGAAAAAGCGTAGTTGTGGGTACTCACTTTGCGGATACAGCTGTTTGAGCTCAAATTGCTTTAGCTCGTCACGCGAATAGATAATGATTTTTTTTACGTCAGGATAGCGAACAAGAATGGTCTGGATGAACTGCTTACCGAACGATCCGGTGCCGCCGGTGATGAGGACTGATTTATTGTTTAGCATTGAAATATTCCAATAGTTTTAGCTATGACTAGCCATTTTTCTAAATTCGAGGTTTTTATTTAATAACTCGGCATAAGTACCATAATCCACCACTTTGCCCTGTTCGAGCATATAGATGCAATCACACTGCTGAACAGTACTGAGCCGGTGAGCGATCATAATAATGGTTTTATTGCCAGCAAAATCATGGATGGCATCCATCACCAACTTTTCGGTAATGCCGTCTAGTGCGCTGGTTGCTTCATCAAGCACTAGCACATCAGCATCATCATAAAGCGCACGCGCAATACCAATCCGCTGCCGCTGACCACCGGAAAGCTGTACACCGCGCTCTCCGACTCGTGTATCTAAACCGTTTGGCAGTTGCTCGAGCAATTCTTCTAAATGCGCCATCTTCGCTGCGTTAAGCACTTTCTGCTCGTCAATTTGGTTCAGCGGCAAGCCAAAAGCGATGTTCTCTCGGATGGTCGCATCAGAGAGGAAAATACTCTGAGGAACAAAGCCAATATTGTTCTGCCATGCACGCACATTTTCGGCAGTGATTGGCTTTCCATCGACCTGTAAGCTACCTTGGCTGGGTTCAATAAGACCGAGTAAAATATCAATAGCTGTTGATTTACCTGAGCCTGATGCTCCGACTAAACCAATTACTTGATTTACTGGTAATTTTAGTGATAGGCCGTACAGTGCTGGGACTTCTTTACCCGGATACTGAAATGTTACATTTTCAAGCTTCACCTGTTTCATGGGCTTAATTTTATCTAGCGTATGAGTGATACTAGATACACCTTGGCTAGCTATTAAATCTTCTTCTAGGTTATCAAGAGCCGATAAATTCCCACGAATTTGAGCTACCCCTCGGTAAATTTGCTGAAATGCAGGGAGTAGTTTAAAGCCAGCTAATGCATACACTGACAAAACAGGTAAAATCCTTCCTAAATCCCCTTCATGACTTTTTACTAAATATAAAACAAGAAAGATTACGGAGCCAAAAGCAACCAGCTCAATAGCATAACGTGGTGCCTGAGATAAGCCTCGGGTAAGGCCCAAAGAGTAACCAAATCGATCACTTGCGTATTTAAAACTGTTATTAAAATCAGCTTGCCGCCCTAGTAATAACGTATCTTTTATTCCACCAAAACCTTCATTCATCAAAGAAAAACGTTGACTGTTGGCGTTTGTAATATCAATTCCATTTCGAGATAATTTTTTACGTACAGTACGATAAAGCACCGCATATGAAAAAGCGAAGATTGCCATCCCCACTAGGGCCACAAATGGATTATAAATGAAGATAGTGGTCATCATCACTATTGCTAGGACCGACTTTGCGACTAATTGCATCGCCGGCTCTATAATATTTTGAGTGATGCGATTCGCCTCTTGTGAGACTTTATTGATTAACTGGCTACTGCTACCTCCAGCATGAAAAAGCCAAGGTTGATTCATATAATAGCGATAAAGACGGGCCGATAACTCGGCGCCAACTTGTTGCGCATATAGGGAGAGGCGCCAAGTAGTATACATTGAGATCATAGCTGCAACCGTAAGCGCCAATAACACAGAAACGCCTACCCAGAAGATAAAGTCACTTGGATTAGCTAACCCACTGTATTGGTACAATTGGGCAAACCGCCCGTCGCCTTGTAGTTGACTGATATCACCTACTAGAGCCATAAATGGCCCTATAGCTACGACACCTGTTAGCTCAGCGAAAGCCATCAACACAACCAACATCTGTAACCATACTAGTTTTTTCTGCTGGTTAGCTGTTAATAATTTAAACAGCGTATTAAGTCGAGTATACATACTGGCCTCTAAATAAAAACATTGATAACCAACTCATCATAAATTAAGTTCTTACCCTATCCTAAAAATAAAACATTTACTCTTATACTTTGATGGGTGATGCCACAGGAATATAATTATAACTTACTTTAATATTACGTTCCTCGCGAAGATGGATACTTTTTCTCAATCCGTCCCAAACAAATCACGCGTATAGACTTTGTCGGCACTATCGCGGATTTCATCTACCATGCGGTTAGCCACAATCACATCAGCGCGTTGTTTAAACGCTTCAAGGTCGTGAGTGACTTCTGAGTGAAAGAAGGTGTCTTCTTTTAAGACTGGCTCGTACACAATCACTTCAACGCCTTTGGCCTTTAGGCGCTTCATAATCCCTTGAATGGATGAGGCGCGGAAGTTGTCTGAGCCGGCTTTCATGATCAGGCGATGGATACCCACGGTTTTGGGTTCACGGCGTAAAATGGCGTTGGCGACAAAATCTTTGCGGGTGGTGTTGGCATCCACAATGGCCTGAATCAAGTTGTTCGGCACATCGTTGTAGTTGGCAAGCAGTTGGCGGGTGTCTTTTGGCAGGCAATAACCACCATAACCAAACGATGGGTTGTTGTAATGGTCGCCAATGCGTGGGTCTAGCCCTACCCCTTCGATGATTTGGCGAGTATTCAAACCATGGGTTTCGGCGTAGCTATCCAGCTCGTTAAAGTAGGCAACGCGCATGGCGAGGTAGGTATTAGAGAACAGCTTTACGGCTTCCGCTTCGGTCGAGTCGGTAAACAGTACTGGCACGTCTTTTTTCAGCGCGCCTTCGAGCAAGAGGCTGGCAAACGTCTTTGCGCGCTCACTTTGCTCACCCACAATAATGCGCGAAGGATGTAAGTTATCATAAAGGGCTTTGCCTTCACGCAAGAACTCAGGCGAGAAGAGGATATTATCGCTTCCCATCTCTTGTTTGATCTGTTGGGTATAACCCACGGGCACCGTCGATTTAATCACCATGGTCGCTTGCGGGTTAATGGCCATCACATCACGAATCACCGCCTCGACAGATCGAGTATTAAAGTAGTTGGTTTCTGGGTCGTAGTCGGTAGGCGTGGCGATGATGACAAAATCAGCGTCTTGGTAGGCTTGGTGTTTATCTAATGTGGCAGTAAAGCGCAGTGATTTGTTGGCCAGAAAGTCTTCGATTTCTGCATCAACAATAGGGGATTGCTTTTGGTTGAGCTGCGTTATTTTTTCTTCATTAATATCGAGCGCGACCACATCAAAGAGTTGGGCAAGCAGCATCGCGTTTGAAAGGCCCACGTAGCCTGTGCCCGCAACAGCAATTTTCATTGATTTTTCCTTGGGTTACCTAGCTTTAAACGTGTGGCGATGCATAGGGGCAGTGATCAATAGACACGCTACCGCCCGGAGGTGTCGCTCCCCACAGCGCATAGTTTTAATTTTTATTTGATACAGGTGCTGATTGACCGCGCTTTTGGCTCGCACGGCGCAAATGTATAGCACGGGGCAAAAAATGCCTGCCGTATTCTACACATAAAAATTTGTGATAAAAGGCACACGCTTGCTTTCCTATGGTTTTTTGGACGGAGTGTTCATTTATTAAACAATGAGTTGTGGCCATTGTTTGCCAGATGCTCACAACAGCCACGCCAGCAAGCATCATAAACTCGCCTATATTTAGAGGCATTTGATCGTGCCTTCTCTCGATGATTATTTGACTTTAATCACATTAAAATCAGTATATTGCATGAAATTTCAAATAATAAAAGATTGTTTTTCAATAGCTTACTTTTTTCAATCGGTCTTTGTCTTATTTTTGAGCTTTAATTGAGTTTATTGTCTATAGTGAATCTATAAGCCATATGATGCGCATCAGGGCTTAATCGTGGTAGTGGTAGTGGTTAAGTAAGGAGGGTGTATGACCCTGTGTTGCCCTGTGCTCTTCAAAAGGCTCAGTATAGTGTTCGGTATCGCAAGTTTGCTCGTCGCACTCAGTGGTTGCACCACCGCGAATGGCACACATCAGATCACGGATAGTCACCCTGCGTTGGCACTGGAAAAACCGCAAAGCTTTGCGCAAAAAGGCAAGTTTGGGACTAGTGTGCCCATTACCCCCACCCTCAGTTTAACCGCAGCACATGTTGGCGAATTTATTGAAAGCAAAGTAATTGCTCGGCACCCAGTGTGCGACGTGGCGCTAATTGCAGCAGACAACCGCCGTCATCCGCTCCCTGATTTGGGGTTGGTGTATCAAGGCGATCCCGTGCAAGTGTTTGGCCATGCGAGTAATGGTGATGTGTTAACGGCTGAAGGGCTGTATTACATGGATTTGATGATCCGAGGCTTTCCCGAGGTGGAGGATTGTCCGTCAAGCATCACTGATGCGCCGGTCAGAGGGGGGATGAGCGGTGGCGGTGCGTTTAACGCTGAACAGGAGCTTGTGGGCATTTTAGTCGGCTATGCCTATCCCGAGCGTACACGGTTAGACTCAGGCCAAACATTGAACTTAGATCGCATGACGATCTTTGTCGCTATCAATTATCTTCGCCCCTGGTTAGAGGTGAACGCGGCACGCTACGGCGGGCTAGAATCGCCACAGTGGTCAGCCCAAGGCGAAGGCGTGCTAACCGGACACCCATAAATCAGGCTCTTTTGTTTTGCTACCTAGGGGCGCGTAATAGGCGCCTCTAGTCTGTTGGCGATTCCCCTGCTAAACTTCGCCGCTGGACAATAAACTAGGCAGCACATCATGAACGTACTCGTCACCGGCGGCATGGGCTATATTGGTAGCCACACTTGTATTCAGTTGCTCGCAGCGGGCCACACCCCCATCATCATTGATAATCTATGTAACAGTAAACCCTTGGTGTTAGATCGCATCGAGCAGGTAGCAGGCACTCGCCCGCTGTTTATTGAAGGGGATATTCGTGATCGCGCATTTTTAGATTCGGTGCTCTCTGCCCATCCGATTGATAGCGTGATCCATTTTGCTGGGCTAAAAGCGGTCGGCGAATCAGTCACTCTGCCTTTAAAATATTACGACAACAACGTTGCAGGCACCTTGAACCTTGTCGCGGCAATGGCGCAAGCAARCGTTAAATCGCTCATTTTCAGCTCATCCGCCACGGTTTATGGCGATCCGGCATCGGTACCAATCAAAGAAGACTTCCCTACCTCAGCCACTAACCCCTATGGCCGAAGCAAATTAATGGTGGAAGAATGCTTGCAGGATTTTCACCATGCTAATCCAGATTGGAGCATCACCCTGCTGCGTTACTTTAACCCGGTCGGTGCGCATGAATCGGGGTTACTGGGTGAAGATCCACAAGGCAAACCCAATAACTTGCTGCCTTTTGTGGCACAAGTGGCGGTGGGCCGACGCGAAAAACTGGGCGTGTTTGGTAATGATTACCCCACCCCCGACGGCACCGGCGTACGTGATTATATTCACGTGGTGGATCTGGCCGATGGGCATTTAGCCGCGCTGGATAAAATGGCTCATCAACCTGGCACTCATATCTTTAACCTCGGCACCGGCCAAGGCAACAGTGTGTTGGAAATGGTGCATGCATTTGAAGCCGCGGCGAAGCGCTCAATCCCTTACGAAATCAAACCCCGCCGCGCCGGCGACATCGCCGAATGCTACGCTGATCCGGCTTATGCTAAAGCAACGTTAGGCTGGACCGCCACACGCGATCTGCAAACCATGGTAGAAGACACCTGGCGCTGGCAGTCGAAAAACCCGAATGGGTATGGGGATTAGAGACTAGAAAAAGCCTAAGGAACGGAATACGGAAAAAGCATATCGTGCCTGGTCTTGCTCTTCTCCGTATTCTGTAAGCGAAGCGCTCTGTATTCAAGCTCCCGAGAACCTTAAATTAGCATCTCTTCAATCCCCGACTCTTTATAAAATAACCTGATTCTCTCATTACGTGGGCTCAAGTTTTCTTTATCGGAGATTAAGTTATAAATCGGCATGTCGGGATAGAAAAGCTTGGCGGTATATTGTGCCGTTGAGTTCATACCATACAAACAGGATAATTGTATTTTTTTCTCTATTAGCTCAAGCTCTAGAGGTAAGGTGCTTCTGTGATACGTCAGGTTTTCTATATTCGCAATTGCTTTTGCAACGTCGTGCGATTCGGTGCGATGAGGAAAGTATGTAATACCGTTCTTCGTGCTTTTCGCAAATCGTGATACACGCTCTACGTACGACGACACAGACTGTCCACCTTTATGCCCTACAGCACCTTGTCCGATAAAGCCTATCGGCGCGTGCTCAGAGAAAAGATCGCTGTGGTTGTAATGTGCCTTTAAGTGGCTAAACGTATTCCTTTCGATATTAACCGTGCTGCTATTCAGATCAAAAATCGTGAATAGCTCCAAATTTTCTCTCGGTAAAGACTTCGTCGTGGGTTTACAACCGTATAGTTTTAATAATATATCTTGTAACAATCGACTTCGAGAATACGTCTTTTTTGTTTCAATGAATTCACGCAATTCGTTAATTGTTAGCGTGCCGTCATCAAAGTACACATCTTTTTTTATACAGAAGTTCTCTGCGACTAACTTAGTCCGCCACGCATTATATTCCCCATAAAAGAACGTATCGATCTGCTCTCCCTTGATAATGTCTTTTATCTTTTTTATCGCCTTAGGGATATTTATCGTTCTATTTTTTCTTGTTGTTGTGATCACATAATTCCACTCACGCGGGTTAAAGATTTTTTCCTGCTGTTCGAGACCACGGGTACTACTTTGATCAACTAAAAATAATACATTATTTTTAGTTTTGTAGTGTTTTTTTGCTTCTAAAGCACAAAGATATTGGAAAGGTGATGTCACTAAGAATACATTCATACATAACTCATCATAACTATTTTTAAAGCGCCATATTGATTGATATGGCGCTTAGCTCTTTTCCACCGGTTATTGCATAGCTAGATTTCAATATCAGGGTTTGAAATCATATCCCAACTAAGCGGAGTACCAAAGGCTATATCAGAGTTAGCTTTTTTTCCAATCACGGCCTCTAGATATTTCGGCGCCAAACCAAACCCCGGCCGAATACTTCTAACATGTTGCTCCGTCAATATTTCATCCGCCTTAATATCTTTTACGATATATAACGAACGACGGAATTTTACATTGCCTTTCTCAGCTTCAGTCCGTTCATAGTTCACATTACCCAAGGCTTGCCATGCTGTTTTCGTGTCTCGACATAAAGCAGTAAGTTCAGC
Source organism: Salinivibrio sp. AR647 (assembly GCF_001995415.1). Classification (NCBI taxonomy): domain Bacteria; kingdom Pseudomonadati; phylum Pseudomonadota; class Gammaproteobacteria; order Vibrionales; family Vibrionaceae; genus Salinivibrio; species Salinivibrio sp. AR647. The sequence goes on from NZ_MUFE01000017.1 coordinate 14,419, forward strand.
TGGCTCCAACGAGAAGCTATCATCAGCACCACCACCATTACGGTCTAACGTGACATGCTTTTCGATTAAACAAGCGCCCAATGCGACAGAAGTCACCGCCGTTGCATTGTCAATGGTATGATCTGATAGGCCCGAAAGCACATCAAAGCGCTCAGCCATATCCGCGATGGTGCGTAGATTATATTGGTCAGCAGGCGCTGGATAGCCACTGACACAGTGCAGCACCACTAACTCTTGGCACCCATTGTCTTTCGCTGTTTTAATTGCATCAGCAATTTCTTGTTCATTCGCCATCCCTGTGGAGATAATCATGGGTTTGCCCGTTTGCGCGACCCGCTTAATGAGCGGCAAATCAATCACTTCGAAAGACGCAATTTTATAGGCCGGCGCATCCAGCTCTTCCAATAAATCTACGGCGGTAAAATCAAAGGGAGAGCTGAAAATCGTGATATCCAACTCTTTGGCTTTTTCAAACAGTGGCTTATGCCATTCCCAGGGCATGTGTGCACCTTTGTAAAGTTCATACAAGGTTTGTCCATCCCAAAGACCGCCATGAATTTGAAAATCTTCACTGTCACAGTCCAGGGTAATGGTGTCATGCGTATAGGTTTGCAGTTTTATCGCATCGGCACCGGCTTTTTTTGCTTCTTCCATGATCTGAAAGGCACGGTTAATATCGCCATTATGATTAGCTGATAGCTCTGCAATGATGTACGGGGGATGTGTTCTCCCAACTTTTCTACCGTTAATACAGATTTCTTTTTTCATTATATCACGCTATTTTAAGTTTCGTTTTTAACTCTTCCCTGGCATCCAACCACTCTTGCTTGAAAATACCAAGGTGAACAATATCATGATAGACACTCCCATCATGAAAAGCATCTCGGTGCACGCCCTCTTCTTTAAAACCGAATTTTTTATGGAGTTTTATGACTACAGTATTGAATCCTAACACTTCACAACGAAGCTTATGTAAGGCCAGCTTTTCAAATGCATGTTCTAAAGCATAGTATTCCATTAGAGAGCCCGTGCCTCTAGGCGCATTGGGAGCAGCATAGAATGCCCACGTCGCAATACCTTTTATCTTATCTATTTCGGAGAAGCCAATAACTCCAACAGGCTCATCATTTAAAACAGCCAAAAAGTAGGCTTTCGTTTTATCCTCTTGTAAACGCTCAAACCAATCGTAATGTTCCTTATGAGAAATCTGATGACTAGTATACATTTTTGAGCGGGTTTCTGGCTCATTCCTCCAAACCAAAATCATATCTAAGTCTTCCTTGCAAAGTGGTGCAAGATACATCTTTTCTGTACTCATTTAATAAGCCCCATAGCATTTACAATGCGTTTAGCCCCTAACCCATCTACATCTAAATGTGCATATTCAGGAATGTGATTCCAATTTTTGGCGAGGCGATTGAGCTCCTCACAATATACGTCGCTTGTCGTACTCATGCCATCGCCAAGGAATGACACATAATGCCTTTCAGATAGAAATGTTGATAACTCTCGCTGATTTTCGGCGACAGATACAATTGACGAGGGTATATCTAGACAAAACCGCTCCCAATTACTGATACCTGATGCACCGATCGCATACCTACTTCTTGCGAGTTCATGCTCAAAATCACTCAAGAAAGGCGCAATAGTAATGTTTCCCTGTTGTTGAAAGCAGACAAGTTCTTCGTGATCGTTATTTTGTCTACCGGTGACAACTTTTAACTTAAACGGCAAATAGTCTATTGCAGTAGCCGCTGTGAGTAACTTACGACACTCATGTGTTAAATCTCCACCTCCGAAAAAAGCGATCACTTGGTTCACTTTTGAAGGTGGGTTTATTTTCAGCTCTCGAAAACGAGGACGCAATAGCGCATACGTTGGGCCTAATAGTTTCTGAGCTAAACATTTTGAATAACGCTGATACATCTCAGGCCATAAATTTTGATCAAGTATCAAATCCGATTCGTGATCTCTATTCAAGTCATCAATACTTAGTATCTTACAGTCCAAGTTATCTTTTATTTTTTGCTCCCAAAGATAGCCAATCCCATAATGATCAACAACGATCCATTCAGTAAAATCAGATTTATTGATAAAATCGTTTGCGTCTTCTTGTTCACTTCGTGTTAGCCAAGCCCTATAATCTCCATCAAAGCAAGCCTTTTGGTAATGCTCGCTAGGTGTGAGTCGAATGACTGCAAATCCATTTTGCTCAATCAACCAAATAAGATCACCAGGCAGAGGTAAACACGCAAAGCTCACATCATGACCATGGCTCACTAACTCATCGGCGAGGACCAAACACCGCATCACGTGCCCACTGCCAATCCAAACCGATGCATCAACGCGAAATACAACTTTCATGATTCTTGCCACGCTACTTGTTCGCAAGTGTTAAGGCTGAAAATAGCGACTCGGCGATATCCCAGTCTTCGGGGGTGTCGATATCTTGGACACGATGACGCGGTAAAAGCACAGCCTTAGAATGCGGTGAGAAAATTGACAGCTTGTTGAGAAACGCACTGGCTTTGCCCCAATAGAACTGCCCTGCGTCGTGATACGCCTCTTCCAGATCTTGTGATCTCACTTGCTCCTGCTCTGGCGAGAACATAGACACAGCACCGTTTGCATCTAATTTAATTGCACGCTGGATGGGAAACGGAAAGGATGTGGCACTAAAGGCAAACTGGACGTTTTCCGTGTTTAGCAACTGATAGCCAGCCTTGAGATCGTCAGCCTGAACAAACGGCGCAGTGGCATATAAGCAGCACACAGCTTCAATATTAAAACCTGCGTCTTGGCACCACTGAATCGCGTGAGCCATGACGTCCATCGTGGTCGCATAATCATCGGCAATGTTTGCCGGACGCAAAAATGGCACCTCTGCGCCGTATTGATTCGCAACATCGGCAATATCCTGATCGTCTGTTGACACAATCACCTTATCAAAGCAGCCCGAGGCAATCGCCGCTTCAATCGAATAAGCAATCATCGGCTTACCATGAAAAGGCTTAATGTTTTTTCGTGGTATCCGTTTACTGCCGCCGCGCGCAGGAATAATCGCTATATTCATGTTACTCCGTCAGTATCGCTGTTAAGACATCAATCACCGTGTCTTGCTGCTCATCGGTCATAGCATGAAACATCGGTAACGAGATGGCTTCTTGGTAGTATTGTTCGGCATGTGGGTAGTCGCCTGGACCAAAGCCGAGCTGCTGGTAATACGGTTGGGTGTGGACAGGAATATAGTGCACGTTCACACCGATGCCGTGTTGCCGCAACGCATCGAACACTTGCTTGTGGGTCTTTGACAGCTTCGCCAATTGAAGACGAATGACATAAAGGTGCAAGCCTGAATAGGTATCGGTTAATTGATAAGGCAATACT
>NZ_MUFE01000018.1:0-16177 GCF_001995415.1 Salinivibrio sp. AR647
TGGTGTTGAAATGTTCCGTAAGCTTCTAGACGAAGGCCGTGCGGGTGAGAACGTTGGTGTTCTTCTGCGTGGTACTAAGCGTGACGAAGTTGAGCGTGGTCAAGTACTGGCGAAGCCTGGTTCAATCACTCCGCACACCAAGTTCGAATCAGAAGTATACGTACTAGGTAAAGACGAAGGCGGCCGTCATACGCCGTTCTTCAAAGGTTATCGTCCACAGTTCTACTTCCGTACAACTGACGTGACCGGTACTATCGAACTGCCAGAAGGCGTTGAGATGGTTATGCCTGGTGACAACATCAAGATGGTTGTTGAGCTGATCGCACCTATCGCGATGGACGAAGGTCTACGCTTCGCTATCCGTGAAGGTGGCCGTACTGTAGGTGCCGGTGTTGTTGCTAACATCATCGCTTAATTTGATAGACATCTAGTCTTATCAATAGAAGGGAGCGCATTGCGCTCCTTTTTTTTCCTCTTTAATCGCCCGATACAGATATAAATAAGTCTTTCATCAATAACCAAGCGTTATATAAAAAACCTTTACCTTAAACGCAATGTAAACTATTCTCGTTATAGTTCATTTTTTGAGATGACTGAGATGTTAGTTTGTATTTGTCACAGCGTATCAGATAAAACCATTAAGCATTGGGTGCGCCAGCAAGGCGTCACCAGTATTCGCGAACTTCGTCAACTGACGCCTCTTGGATCTCAATGTGGTAAATGTGTGCGCCACGCTAAAGAGGTTATATACAACGAGAGTCAGCTTATCACATTGCAAAAAGCGAGCTAATAAGCGGTCAATATTTGACAGCCTCCTTATGGGTTCTACATTTGTAAAGTAGAACCCATAAGGAGGCTATTGCCATGAAAGGCGATCCAAAATCTATAGCGTTTCTCAACACGGTACTTGGCAATGAACTTGTTGCTATTAATCAGTACTTTCTTCATGCGCGCATGCTTAAAGACTGGGGGTTAAAAGTCATCGCGGATAAAGAATATGAAGAGTCGATCGATGAGATGAAGCATGCCGACAAGCTGATTGAAAGAATATTATTTCTTGAGGGAACCCCGAACCTCCAAGATCTTGGCAAACTGAGAATTGGTGAAGATACGCAAGAAATCTTTGAATGTGATTTGGCGATTGAAATGCAAGCCCATGAGGATTTAAAAGAGGCCATTGCTTACACAGAGAGCATCAGAGATTTTGTCTCTCGTGATCTGTTTCAATACATTCTTGATGACGAAGAAGAGCATATCGATTGGTTAGAGACCCAGATTGGCTTAATTGATAAGGTCGGCATCGCCAACTATAATCAAGCTCAGATCATCGAAGATGCCAGCGAAAAAGGTTAGGTTAAAACAGTCATCCCGCCTTGACGATGAAAAACGTGCCAGAGAGGCGCGTTTTTTTATGGCGTGTTTTTGACCAACGCTTGCAAAGCCATTGCGTATCGGTATAATGCCCGTCACTGCTTAAGTCATTGCGACTTCCGACGCAGTTGTGAACCAATGAGCATCGAGGAATGGAACAGTAAACTGTTCGTTTAATGTATACTCCGCTTATGTTCGCAGTCATAGAATAATGGCTGACAATGTGCCTAATTTTGGCACTACGGTTTCACATAAATTAATCGGCATTCCCTCGCCTTAGTGAGAAGGAATGGCGATATTGTTTGTGTAAATATTTTAGAATTTGGAGCTCTGTCTCATGCAGAACCAACGTATCCGTATCCGCCTGAAGGCGTTCGATCATCGTTTGATCGATCAGTCTACAGCGGAAATCGTTGAAACCGCTAAGCGCACTGGCGCACAGGTTAAGGGACCTATTCCTTTGCCTACTCGTAAAGAGCGCTTCACCGTTCTTATTTCTCCGCACGTAAACAAAGACGCACGTGACCAGTACGAAATTCGTACTCACAAACGTCTGATCGACATCGTTGAGCCAACAGACAAAACTGTTGACGCTTTGATGCGTCTTGACCTTGCTGCGGGCGTTGATGTTCAAATCAGCCTGGGTTAAGGGGGAGTAGATAATGATTGGTCTAGTCGGTCGTAAAGTCGGTATGACTCGTATCTTCAACGAAGATGGCGTTTCTATCCCGGTTACCGTAGTTGAAGTTGAAGCAAACCGTGTTGCTCAGGTACGTAAACCTGAAGTTGACGGGTATGCAGCAATTCAAATCACTACAGGCGAGAAGAAAGCAAGCCGTGTAAACAAGGCACAAGCTGGTCACTTTGCGAAAGCAGGTGTTGAAGCAGGCCGCGGTTTGTGGGAATTCCGTTTGGAAAATGATGAACAGTACGAAGTTGGCGCTGAGCTAAACGTAGAACTGTTTAACGAAATCAAAAAAGTAGACGTTACTGGCACGTCGAAGGGTAAGGGCTTCCAAGGCGGCGTTAAGCGTTGGAACTTCCGTACTCAAGATATGAGCCACGGTAACTCTTTGTCTCACCGTGCTCCTGGTTCTATCGGTCAATGTCAGACTCCAGGTCGCGTATTCAAAGGCAAAAAAATGGCAGGTCATATGGGTGCTGAGCGTGTAACGACTCAAAACCTAGAGATCGTACGTGTTGACGCTGAGCGCAATCTGCTTCTTATTAAAGGTGCAGTCCCAGGTGCGACAGGTGGCAACGTGATCGTTAAACCAGCCGTTAAAGCGTAACGTCGAGGAGATAGTAATGGAATTGGTAGTCAAAGGCGCCGACGCGCTAACTGTTTCCGAAACTACCTTCGGGCGTGAATTCAACGAATCCCTGGTACACCAGGTAGTCGTTGCATACGCAGCTGGTGCCCGTCAAGGTACTCGCGCTCAGAAAACTCGTTCAGACGTATCTGGTGGCGGTGCTAAGCCATGGCGTCAGAAGGGTACTGGTCGCGCCCGTGCAGGTACAATCCGCAGCCCAATTTGGCGCAGCGGTGGTGTCACTTTCGCAGCTCGTCCTCAGGACCATAGCCAGAAAGTAAACAAAAAGATGTACCGCGGTGCTCTTAAGAGCATCCTATCAGAGCTAGTTCGTCAAGAGCGTTTAATCGTGGTTGATAACTTCTCTGTTGAAGCACCAAAAACTAAAGAGCTTGTCGCTAAGCTGAAAGAGCTTGAGCTAAGCGACGTTCTGATCGTCACTGCCGAAGTTGATGAGAACCTGTTCCTTGCGGCACGTAACCTGTATAAGGTTGACGTACGCGATGCAGATACCATCGACCCAGTTAGCTTGATCGCATTCGACAAAGTCGTGATGACTGCAGATGCAGTTAAACAAGTTGAGGAGATGCTGGCATGATCACTGAAGAGCGTATCCTAAAAGTTCTGCGTGCTCCGCACATCTCTGAAAAAGCGACGATGGCCGCTGAAAACAACAACACTGTTGTGTTTAAAGTAGCTAAAGAAGCAACGAAAAAAGAGATCAAAGCGGCAGTTGAAAAACTGTTCGAAGTTGAAGTGAAGTCTGTTCGTACCCTTCTCGTTAAGGGTAAGACCAAACGTCAAGGTATGCGTGAAGGCCGTCGTAGCGACTGGAAAAAAGCGTATGTTGCCTTGAAAGAAGGTCAGGACATCGACTTCGTTGGCGGCGCTGAGTAAGACGGAGGAGTAAAAGCAAATGGCTATTATGAAATGTAAGCCGACTTCACCGGGTCGTCGTCACCTTGTTAAAGTGGTTAACCATGATCTTTATAAAGGTAAACCATATGCACCACTGCTAGAGAAAAACTCTAAGTCAGGCGGTCGCAATAACAACGGTCGAATCACAGTGCGTCACATCGGTGGTGGTCACAAGCATCATTACCGTGTAATTGACTTCAAACGTACTAAAGACGGTATCCCAGCGAAAGTTGAGCGTCTTGAGTATGATCCAAACCGTAGTGCAAACATTGCGCTTGTACTGTATACGGATGGTGAACGTCGTTACATTATCGCACCGAAAGGCCTAAAAGCCGGTGATCAGATTCAATCTGGTGCAGATGCAGCAATCAAGGTAGGTAACAGCCTGCCAATGCGTAACATCCCAGTGGGTTCTACTATCCACAACATCGAGTTGAAACCTGGTAAAGGTGCTCAGCTTGCTCGTTCTGCGGGTGCTTATGCACAGATCGTTGCTCGTGACGGCGCGTACGTCACACTCCGCCTGCGCAGCGGTGAAATGCGCAAGGTTCTTGCTGAAGGTCGTGCGACCCTTGGTGAAGTGGGTAATTCAGAGCACATGCTACGCGAACTGGGTAAAGCCGGTGCCGCGCGCTGGAAAGGCGCACGTCCAAGCGTACGTGGTGTTGCAATGAACCCGGTTGATCACCCACACGGTGGTGGTGAAGGTCGTACCTCAGGTGGCCGTCATCCAGTAACACCTTGGGGTATGCCAACTAAAGGCTTCAAAACCCGTAAGAACAAACGTACCGACAAGTACATTGTACGTCGTCGTAACAAGTAATTATTATCAGAGGATAAGCCATGCCACGTTCTCTCAAGAAAGGTCCTTTTATTGACCTGCACTTGCTGAAGAAGGTAGAGAAAGCGGTGGAAAGCGGTGACAAGAAGCCYTTAAAGACTTGGTCCCGTCGTTCAATGATCATCCCACAGATGATCGGATTGACCATCGCTGTCCATAATGGTCGTCAGCACGTACCCGTTTTCGTTTCTGAAGAAATGATCGGTCACAAGCTCGGCGAGTTTGCACCAACACGTACTTATCGCGGCCACGCTGCTGATAAGAAAGCTAAGAAGCGTTAAGGGGTAAGAAATGGAAGCTATTGCTAAACATCGCTTTGCTCGTATCTCGCCTCAAAAAGCACGTTTGGTTGCGGATCAGGTGCGCGGTAAAGACGTAGCACAGGCACTGGAACTACTGACTTTCAGCGACAAAAAAGCTGCTGACTTGGTTAAGAAAGTGTTGGAATCTGCTATTGCAAACGCCGAGCATAACGAAGGTGCGGATATCGACGATTTAAGCGTCGCCAAAGTCTTCGTTGATGAAGGCCCAATCATGAAGCGTATTATGCCTCGTGCAAAAGGCCGTGCCGATCGCATCTTGAAGCGTTCTAGCCACATCACTGTTGTTGTAGCAGACCGCTAAGAGACGAGGAGATAAAGCAATGGGTCAAAAAGTACATCCTAATGGTATTCGTCTGGGCATTGTAAAGCCTTGGAATTCCACTTGGTTTGCTAATAACCAAGATTTCGCTGACAACCTAGACGGCGACTTTAAGGTACGTCAGTTCCTAACTAGTGAACTGAAAAAAGCGTCAGTATCTCGCATCGTTATCGAGCGTCCAGCTAAGAGTGTTCGTGTGACTATTCACACTGCGCGCCCTGGTGTGGTGATTGGTAAAAAAGGTGAAGATGTTGAGAAACTGCGCGCTCACGTTGCAAAACTGGCCGGTGTACCAGCGCAAATTAATATCGCTGAAGTACGTAAACCTGAGCTAGATGCGCAACTTGTTGGCGACAGCATCGCATCACAGCTAGAGCGTCGTGTTATGTTCCGTCGTGCCATGAAGCGCGCCGTACAAAACGCTATGCGCCTAGGTGCCAAAGGTATCAAAGTGGAAGTAAGCGGTCGTCTTGGCGGCGCTGAAATCGCTCGTACCGAGTGGTACCGTGAAGGACGTGTGCCATTGCACACGCTTCGTGCTGACATTGATTACGCAACTTCTTCTGCTCACACCCAGTACGGTGTTATCGGCATTAAAACCTGGATCTTCAAAGGCGAAGTCCTAGGTGGAATGGCTGAAGTAGAGCAAAAGGCTGACAAGCCGAAGAAGCAGCGTAAAGGCCGTAAGTAAGGAGTCTATCGATGCTTCAACCAAAACGTACTAAGTTCCGCAAGACTTTTAAAGGTCGTAACCGCGGTCTGGCGCACGGTACTGACGTAAGCTTCGGTACCTATGGCCTAAAAGCTGTTGGTCGCGGTCGTATCACTGCGCGTCAAATTGAGGCGGCTCGTCGTGCGATGACTCGTCACATTAAACGTCAAGGCCAAATCTGGATTCGTGTCTTCCCCGACAAACCAATTACTGGTAAGCCGTTGGAAGTTCGTATGGGTAAGGGTAAAGGTTCAGTTGATTACTGGGTTGCCCAAATCCAACCAGGCAAAGTCCTGTACGAAATGGATGGTGTTCCTGAATCACTGGCTCGCGAAGCGTTTGAATTAGCTTCACGTAAGCTACCGATCAAAACCACTTTCGTAACTAAGGCGGTGATGTGATGAAAGCACAAGAACTACGTGAAAAGACTGTTGAGCAGCTGAATGAAGAGCTTATGGGTCTGCTACGTGAGCAGTTTAACCTGCGCATGCAAGCGGCTACAGGCCAACTTCAGCAAACTCACACTCTGAAAGCTGTTCGTCGCGATATCGCACGTGTAAAAACCGTACTGACTGAGAAGGCTAACGCATAATGAGCGAGAACATCCGCACTCAGCAAGGTCGCGTCATCAGCGACAAAGGCGATAAAACTATCGTCGTTGCTATCGAGCGTTTTGTGAAACACCCAATCTACGGTAAGTACATCAAGCGCACGAGTAAGCTACATGTACACGATGAATCTAACCAGTGTAACCAAGGTGATACTGTTGAGGTTCGTGAGTGTCGTCCAATTTCTAAGCGTAAGTCTTGGACATTGGTTCGCGTTGTTGAAAAATCACGCATCTAAGCGATTTTTCAGACAATAATAAGTCAAACGGCTCTCATTCGGGGGGCCGTTTATTTTTTATCTACCCATCTGGTCAAAATAGTGTTATTATTCGCCGCCCTTGTAAAAAGGCAGCCCGACCCGAGATGGGTCTAGATGTAATAACAGCGGAGCACTAACAATGATCCAAATGCAAAGTATGCTGGACGCAGCCGACAACTCCGGCGCTCGCAGTGTAATGTGTATTAAGGTTCTGGGTGGCTCTCACCGTCGTTACGCCCACGTTGGCGACATCATCAAAGTTACCGTTAAGGATTCAATTCCTCGCGGTAAAGTGAAAAAAGGTGATGTGCTTAAGGCGGTGGTAGTTCGCACCCGTAAAGGCGTACGTCGTCCAGACGGCTCTGTCATTCGCTTCGACCGCAATGCTTGCGTGTTGTTGAACAACACGAACGAGCAACTAGTCGGCACACGTATCTTTGGCCCTGTGACACGTGAACTTCGTAACGAGAAGTTTATGAAAATTGTGTCTCTGGCGCCTGAAGTTCTGTAAGGAGCGATCTCATGGCAGCTAAAATCCGTCGTAACGACGAAGTTATCGTTCTTGCCGGTAAAGATAAAGGCAAGAAAGGTAAAGTATCTAAGGTTCTACCAACCGGTAAAGTTATCGTTGAAGGTATTAACCTCGTGAAGAAGCACCAGAAGCCGGTTCCGGCTCTGGGCACTCAAGGTGGCATTGTTGAACAAGAAGCCGCTATTGATGTTTCTAACGTGGCTATCTTTAACGCAGCAGCTGGTAAAGGTGACCGTGTAGGCTTCCGATTTGAAGACGGCAAAAAAGTGCGTTTTTTCAAGTCGAATGGCGAAACTATTAAGTAATTCTGGAGTAGTACAATGGCGAAACTGCATGATTACTACAAAGAGACAGTTGTAGCTGAGCTATCTAAGCAATTTGGTTACAAAAGCATCATGCAAGTCCCAGGGATCGAGAAGATCACCCTTAACATGGGTGTGGGCGAAGCTCTGAACGACAAAAAACTGCTTGAAAATGCAGCTGCTGATATGACCGCGATTTCTGGTCAAAAGCCGCTCATCACTAAAGCACGTAAGTCAGTCGCAGGCTTCAAGATCCGTGAGGGCTACCCAATTGGTTGTAAAGTAACCCTACGTGGCGAGCGTATGTGGGACTTCTTCGAGCGCTTAATCGCGATCGCAGTTCCTCGTATCCGTGATTTCCGTGGCCTGAACCCGAAAGCGTTCGATGGTCGTGGTAACTACAGCATGGGCGTTCGCGAGCAAATCATCTTCCCTGAGATTGACTATGACAAAGTCGATCGTATCCGTGGTCTTGATATTACTATCACTACTACTGCAGGTACAGATGAGGAAGGTCGAGCTCTGCTGGCTGCCTTTAACTTCCCATTCCGTAAGTAAGGTGAAGGGTTACTGTTATGGCTAAAAAATCGATGAAAGCACGTGATGTAAAACGTGCGAAGCTCGCAGCGCGCTACGCTGAAAAGCGTGCCAACCTGCGTGCGACCATTAAAAGTGTCAACACGTCAGACGAAGAGCGTTGGGACGCAGTCCTGAAGCTTCAGTCGCTACCGCGTGATTCTGCGAAGTCTCGTCAGCGTAACCGCTGCAACCAGACTGGTCGTCCACATGGCTACCTACGCAAATTCGGCCTAAGCCGAATCAAGGTTCGTGAAGCTTGCATGAAAGGCGAGATTCCGGGTCTGCGTAAGGCAAGCTGGTAATTGAATCACGGGAGTAAAGACTTATGAGCATGCAAGATCCGATTTCGGATATGCTGACCCGCTTACGCAACGGTCAGACAGCAAAGAAAGTTGCTGTTAAAATGCCTTCGTCAAAGCTAAAGGTGGCAATTGCTGAGCTACTAAAAGCAGAAGGTTACGTGGCTGATGTCGCAGTAAATAGCGACGACAAGCCTGAACTGGAAGTGACGTTGAAATACTTCGAATCTAAACCAGTTATCGAGCAAATCCAACGAGTTAGCCGTCCGGGCCTGCGCATCTACAAAAAGAAAGATGAGTTGCCTTCAGTGATGGGTGGCCTTGGTATTGCGGTTGTATCAACTTCGAAAGGTTTGATGACCGATCGCGCAGCTCGCAAAGCGGGTCTGGGCGGTGAAATCATCTGCTACGTAGCGTAATAAGGAGTAGGAAATGTCTCGTGTTGCAAAAGCACCTGTCGTAGTTCCTGCCGGCGTAGAGGTGAAACTTGACGGTCAGGACATCACTGTAAAAGGAAGCAAAGGCGAACTTAGCCGCACGCTTCACGATATGGTGGCAGTAAACCAAGAAGAAAACACCATTACCTTCGCACCAAGTGTGGAACACGCTAAAGCATGGGCTCATGCTGGTACAGCGCGCGCACTGGTCAACAGCATGGTTGTTGGTGTAACAGAAGGCTTTACCAAGAAACTGATCCTGAAAGGTGTTGGTTATCGTGCAAACATTGCCGGTAACAAACTTAACCTGACACTTGGTTTCTCTCACCCGGTAGAACACGTTCTGCCTGAGGGTGTAAAAGCAGAGTGCCCAAGCCAAACTGAAATTGTTATCAGCGGTGCTGATAAACAAGCAGTTGGCCAGGTTGCTGCTGAAATCCGCGCATACCGCAAGCCAGAGCCTTACAAAGGTAAAGGTGTTCGTTACGCTGACGAAGCTGTGCGTACTAAAGAAGCTAAGAAGAAGTAAGGTAACACTATGGATAAGAAAGCATCTCGTATCCGTCGTGCGACCAAAGCACGACGCAAGATCGCGGAAATGGGTGCGACTCGCCTGGTGGTACACCGTACTCCACGTCATGTGTACGCACAGGTTATCGCTGGTAATGGCGCGGAAGTTATCGCCGCCGCTTCTACCGTAGAAAAAGCGATCCGTGAACAAGTTAAGAGCACCGGGAACAAAGACGCCGCTGCAGCCGTGGGTAAGATCATTGCTGAGCGAGCGAAGGAAAAAGGCATCGAAGCTGTTGCTTTTGACCGTTCCGGTTTCCAATACCACGGCCGTGTGGCTGCACTGGCAGATGCTGCCCGTGAAGCTGGTCTGAAATTCTAAGGTAGGTGGAAGATGGCTAACGATAAACAACAAAGTGATTTGCATGAGAAGCTGATCGCTGTAAACCGTGTATCTAAGACGGTTAAAGGTGGTCGCATCTTTACCTTCACCGCACTAACAGTGGTAGGTGATGGTAACGGTCGCGTTGGTTTCGGTTACGGTAAAGCCCGTGAAGTACCAGCAGCGATCCAGAAATCAATGGAAAAGGCGCGTCGTAACATGATTACTATCGCGCTGAACGACGGTACCCTGCACCATGCTGTAAAAGGCCGCCACACTGGTTCTAAAGTGTATATGCAGCCAGCATCAGATGGTACAGGTATCATCGCAGGTGGTGCGATGCGTGCCGTGCTTGAAGTAGCAGGCGTCCAAAACGTTCTGGCGAAAGCATACGGTTCTACCAACCCAATCAACATCGTTCGTGCAACGATCGATGGCCTGGGTGGTACGAAGTCTCCAGAAATGGTAGCTGCTAAACGTGGCATGCCTGTTAACGAAATTCTGGGGTAATCGACATGGCTAAGACAATTAAAGTAACTCAGACTCGTAGCGTTATCGGCCGTTTGCCGAAACACAAAGCGACCCTGCGTGGCTTGGGCCTACGTCGCATCAACCACACTGTTGAACTTGAAGATACACCGTGTATTCGCGGTATGATCAACAAAGTCAACTACATGGTTAAAGTGGAGGAGTAATCACATGCGTTTGAATACTCTATCTCCGGCTGCAGGCTCAAAGCCTTCTGCGAAGCGTGTAGGCCGTGGTATTGGTTCAGGCCTGGGTAAAACCGGTGGCCGTGGTCACAAAGGTCAGAAATCACGTTCAGGTGGTTCAGTACGCCCAGGTTTCGAAGGCGGTCAAATGCCTTTGAAACAGCGTCTGCCAAAATTCGGTTTTACTTCGCGTAAAGGCCTGACTTCAGCTGAGGTTCGTTTAGGCGAGCTGGCTAAAGTTGATGGTGACGTCGTAAGCCTTGAGTCGCTAAAAGCGGCAAACGTTGTTGCACAAGACACTCGTACGGCGAAAATCGTACTGTCTGGCGAAATCGCTCGTGCAGTAACCGTTAAAGGTGTTCGTGTCACTAAAGGCGCTAAAGCGGCAATCGAAGCTGCAGGCGGTAAAATCGAGGAATAATTAGCTCGAGGACGAGGTACAGATGGCAAAACAACCAGGACAAAACTTCAGTAGTGCAAAAGGCGGAGTTGCGGAGCTGAAAAGTCGCCTACTTTTTGTAGCAATGGCATTATTGGTATTCCGTGCCGGCTCTTTTGTGCCCATTCCTGGTATTGACGCTGCTGTACTTGCCGATCTGTTCGAACAGCAACAAGGGACCATCATTGACTTGGTTAACATGTTCTCTGGTGGTGCCCTTGAGCGTGCCTCGATACTGGCACTGGGCATTATGCCGTATATTTCGGCGTCGATTATTGTTCAGTTATTGTCAGTCGTTCATCCCGCATTAGCGGAATTGAAAAAAGAGGGTGAGTCTGGTCGTCGTAAGATAAACCAGTACACTCGCTACGGCACGTTGGTGTTGGCAACGTTCCAAGCAATTGGAATCGCGACCGGGTTACCAAGTATGATGCCGGGTCTGGTGATTAATCCAGGTCCTGCGTTTTACTTTACTGCGGTAGTTAGTTTGGTGACCGGTACCATGTTTTTGATGTGGTTAGGTGAACAAATTACCGAGCGCGGCATTGGTAACGGTATTTCGTTGATTATTTTCACCGGGATCGTCGCGGGTCTGCCACCCGCAATTGGACAGACAATAGAGCAAGCGCGTCAAGGCGACATGTCTCCGCTTCTCTTGCTAGGTATCGCAGTTATCGTATTGGCTGTCGTCTACTTTGTGGTCTTCATGGAGCGTGGTCAACGTCGTATCGTTGTTAACTACGCTAAGCGGCAACAAGGTCGTCGTGTTTTTGCAGCGCAAAGCACGCATCTGCCTCTTAAGATCAACATGGCAGGCGTTATTCCTGCGATTTTTGCATCAAGTATCATTCTGTTCCCTGGCACGCTTGCTAACTGGTTTGGTAAGGGTGATCAGACAAGCTGGCTGACCGATGTGTCTTTGGCACTGAGTCCGGGACAACCAGCGTATGTGATACTTTATGCGGCAGCGATTATCTTCTTCTGCTTTTTCTATACGGCGTTGGTATTTAACCCGCGAGAAACTGCAGATAACTTGAAGAAGTCAGGGGCGTTCGTACCTGGTATTCGCCCGGGTGAGCAGACTGCTAGATACATTGATAAAGTAATGACACGTTTGACCCTAGCGGGCGCCATGTATATTACCTTTATCTGTCTGATCCCCGAGTTCATGATGATTGCGTGGGATGTCCACTTTTACTTTGGTGGTACATCACTACTTATCGTAGTAGTCGTAATCATGGACTTTATGGCTCAAGTTCAGACTCATTTGATGTCTCAACAATATGAGTCCGTGTTGAAAAAAGCCAACCTAAAAGGCTACGGCCGCTAATAGGTTGTCTATTTACGGAGTTTAGCAATGAAAGTTCGTGCTTCCGTTAAGAAAATCTGCCGTAACTGTAAAGTGATCAAACGTAACGGTACCGTTCGTGTGATCTGCAGTGAGCCAAAGCACAAGCAACGCCAAGGCTAATAGCAGAATATTTTTCTTGCAAAATGAGGTCAGGCTGGCTACATTAGCCAGCCCACCTTTTGTATGTGCAAAAGAAGTGGCTATGCCGCTGCGTATCCTCGACGGGCTCTGCAGCGGTTCTACTTGAAAAGTACTAGGAGTGAATAGTGGCCCGTATAGCAGGCATTAACATTCCTGATCAAAAGCACGCTGTAATCGCATTGACTGCGATTTACGGTGTCGGCAAAACCACCTCTCAAGCTATTCTAGCTGATGTCGGTATTGCTGAAAGCACTAAGATCAGTGAACTATCAGAAGAACAGATCGACCAATTGCGTGACGGTGTGGCTAAATACACCGTAGAAGGCGATCTACGTCGTGAAATTTCCATGAACATCAAGCGTCTTATGGACCTTGGTTGTTACCGCGGTTTGCGTCATCGTCGCAGCTTGCCACTTCGTGGCCAGCGTACGAAGACCAACGCTCGTACCCGTAAGGGTCCGCGCAAACCGATCAAGAAATAATCGGGGTAGGTGAGTACTATGGCTAAACAAGCAACTCGTGCACGCAAACGCGTACGCAAGCAAGTCGCTGATGGCGTTGCGCACATTCATGCGTCTTTCAATAACACAATCGTGACGATTTCTGACCGTCAAGGCAATGCTCTAGCATGGGCAACTGCCGGTGGTTCAGGCTTCCGTGGCTCTCGTAAGTCAACTCCATACGCTGCGCAGGTTGCTGCTGAGCGTTGTGGTGAAATGGCTAAAGAGTACGGCCTGAAAAACCTCGAAGTGATGGTTAAAGGTCCAGGTCCAGGCCGCGAGTCTACTATTCGTGCCCTGAACGCTGCGGGCTTCCGCATCACTAACATTGTCGATGCGACGCCAATCCCGCATAACGGTTGTCGTCCACCTAAGAAACGCCGCGTTTAATACGCACTAGCGCTGTTTCTTAGAATATTGGAGAAAGATCATGGCAAGATATTTGGGTCCTAAGCTGAAGCTTAGCCGTCGCGAAGGTACTGACTTGTTCCTTAAGTCAGGCGTACGCGCGATTGATACCAAGTGTAAAATCGATAACGTCCCAGGCGTTCACGGTCAGCGTCGCGGCCGTTTGTCTGACTATGGCGTTCAGCTTCGTGAGAAGCAAAAAGTTCGTCGTATGTACGGCGTAATGGAAAAGCAGTTCCGTAACTACTATAAAGACGCTGCCCGCATCAAGGGCAATACAGGTGAAAACCTGCTTCAGCTTCTTGAAGGTCGTCTAGATAACGTAGTTTACCGCATGGGCTTTGGTGCCACTCGCGCCGAATCACGTCAGCTGGTAAGCCACAAAGCGATCCTAGTTAACGGCAAAGTTGTTAACGTACCTTCTTTCAAGGTTTCGGCAAACGACGTGGTTAGCATTCGCGAGAAGGCGAAGAACCAGGCGCGCATTAAAGCAGCTCTAGAAGTTGCGGCACAGCGCGAACTGCCAACTTGGATCGAAGTAGACAGCAAGAAGATGGAAGGCACATTCAAACGCCTACCAGAGCGTTCTGATTTGTCTGCTGACATCAACGAACACCTGATCGTCGAGCTTTACTCTAAGTAAAGCTGAACTAAAGAGAGGACATAATGCAGGGTTCTGTAACAGAATTTCTTAAGCCGCGTCTGGTTGATATTGAACAAGTTAGCTCGACGCACGCAAAAGTAACTCTTGAACCTCTAGAGCGTGGCTTTGGCCATACTCTGGGGAATGCGCTACGTCGTATCCTACTTTCATCTATGCCAGGCTGTGCGGTGACGGAAGTTGAAATTGACGGCGTATTGCACGAGTACAGCACCAAAGAAGGGGTTCAGGAAGACATCCTGGAAATCCTACTTAACCTTAAAGGCCTAGCCGTTAAGGTTGAGGGTAAAGATGAAGTTATCCTTACTCTGACCAAGTCTGGTGCAGGCCCTGTTGTTGCAGGCGACATCACCCATGATGGTGGTGTTGAGATTGCGAACCCAGAACACGTTATCTGCCACCTGACTGATGCAAACGCGGAAATTAGCATGCGTATCAAGGTAGAACGTGGTCGTGGCTATGTACCAGCGTCTGCGCGTATCGATAGCGAAGACGACGAGCGTCCCATTGGTCGCCTACTTGTCGATGCAACGTTTAGCCCAGTAGATCGTATTGCTTACAATGTTGAAGCAGCACGTGTTGAACAGCGTACCGACCTTGATAAGTTAGTCATCGATATGGAAACTAACGGTACACTGGATCCTGAGGAAGCGATTCGCCGTGCGGCAACCATCCTAGCTGAACAGTTGGATGCGTTTGTTGATTTACGCGACGTACGTGTCCCTGAGGAGAAAGAAGAGAAGCCAGAGTTCGATCCGATCCTACTGCGTCCTGTAGACGATCTTGAACTAACTGTTCGCTCTGCAAACTGTTTGAAAGCAGAAGCGATTCACTATATCGGTGATCTGGTACAGCGTACTGAGGTTGAGCTTCTTAAAACACCAAACCTTGGTAAGAAGTCTTTGACAGAGATTAAAGACGTGCTGGCATCACGTGGTCTATCTCTAGGCATGCGCCTAGAAAACTGGCCGCCAGCATCAATCGCTGAAGATTAATCAGTTACTGATTATTTAGTTAGAAGGATTAGGTCATGCGCCATCGTAAGAGTGGTCGTCAACTCAATCGCAACAGCAGCCATCGTAAAGCGATGTTCAGCAACATGGCTAGCTCGCTGGTAACTCACGAAGTTATCAAAACAACTTTGCCTAAGGCAAAAGAGCTGCGTCGCGTTATTGAACCGTTGATTACCTTAGCTAAGAACGACAGTGTTGCTAACCGTCGTGTAGCGTTCGCTCGCACTCGTAACGACGAAGTAGTAGCGAAACTGTTTAATGAACTCGGCCCACGTTTTGCTTCACGTGCAGGCGGTTACACTCGCATTTTGAAATGCGGTGTTCGCTCAGGTGATAAAGCCCCTATGGCTTACATCGAGCTCGTAGATCGCCCAGAGCAAGACGCTGAGGAAGCTGCAGAATAAGTTATTTATTTTTGTAGTGCATTTAGAAAAGCCAGGCTTATGCCTGGCTTTTTCTTTATCTAAAATTATCTTTTTTACGTAAGCCGCGATATTGCATCAATGAGTAAAAATATTATTGGTGACGCTTTTCGTCACTCTAATCGTTCTAATAGATCTCGTCGGTGTTAAGAATAGCCGGACAGTTTTGAACAAAATACGCCCAATGTGGGGGCAAAGTCAGCAACAAGGTTTAATTTTGAACAAACAAAAAAGAAAATGAAATTTATTATTGACGGTTGTCACGTTTTCTCTAGAATGCAGCCTACTTAACGCGAAGACAACGCGTTAGGGGAATCAAAAAGAGGTTTTGTTTCGGCCCTAAGGGTTGAAAATAAAAGATAAAATCTCTTCTTGACTTTAACGGCAAGGCGCGTAAGATACGCAGCCCTGACCAAGCGAAGCGCAGCTTCGCACAGTCAACGCTCTTTAACAATTTGACCTATGCAATCTGTGTGGGCACTCGTTGAGAATAGACAAAAAGATTTATTCGATGAACTGAGTGACCAATACGAAACAACGTTTACGTTGTTCGGCACAGTCAATTCGTTTGTCTCGCAAGAGACGAACAAAACAGTATTTATCGAGCCGTTTGTCTTTTCTTTGGRAAAGCAAACACCAAAACTTTAATTGAAGAGTTTGATCATGGCTCAGATTGAACGCTGGCGGCAGGCCTAACACATGCAAGTCGAGCGGAAACGGCAGTATTGAAGCTTCGGTGGATTTACTGGACGTCGAGCGGCGGACGGGTGAGTAACGGCTGGGAACCTGCCCTGACGAGGGGGATAACCGTTGGAAACGACGGC
>NZ_MUFE01000019.1:0-10537 GCF_001995415.1 Salinivibrio sp. AR647
CCCACACCCACACCTATCTACTTCATTGTCAATATCAGCTTTAGAGCAGGCGTCCTTTTACGCGGATACCACAATCACCTTAAATTTATAATATTATCAATTAGTTATTTTTTGCGATCGACTAGACAGTGGTCGGTTAAATAGTCAGATCTGCGTCAAATTATAGGCATAACGTTATTTCTCATTTTGAATGGCAGTGATAGTCTCGTGCGACAAATTGTGAACAGGGTTCCAATTATTGTTCACGTGATGGGTAAAAAAATTAAAGGAAGAAATGCGTATGTTAACTGAAATGTATGTCAACACCCGTTTAGCACTGGAGTCGTTTGCCAAAGACAAGCGCGGTGTTACCGCTATCGAATATGCGATTATCGGTGTCGCGATTTCTGCGATCGTGTTAGCTGTATTTAATGGTGGTGATGCTGATAGTGGTTTACGAGGTGCTTTGGAGAATGCAATCACTAAAATCACTACCAATGTAGACACTGCAGCTACAGCTGGCGCTGGTAAAGAATAAGTCAGAAACTAAACAGTAGGCCTTAATCACAGTGATTGCTCTGCCATTATTGATTGGTTCCTGTTTGCTGGTGTGTATGGTTAGCGATCTGAGACGACGCACCATCGAGCATTGGATGGTTGCGGTGATCACTGTGCTCGCAGGGGGCATTGTTTACTGGGCTCAGCTCCCTGTCGGCAATGCGCTAATACAGGCTAGCTTGGTTTTGGTGGCCGGCTTTGCTTTATTTTGGCTCGGTGTGTGCGGTGCTGGAGATGTGAAGCTGCTAGCAGCGATAAGTCTCGCGGTGAGCGAACAATGGTGGCCATGGATGTTGTTTTTAATGGCTATTTTGGGCGGCCTAGTCGCTGTCGGGCTTTTGCTGGCCAGCTGGTTAGGAAAGCCCGAATGGCGTGCCCGTGGTGTGCCTTATGCCCTTGCTATCGCGCCATCGGGGATGTTCGCCATATGGCTTACCTTAGCGAGTGTCGCACAGTGATATTCACGATGGCGGTGTACGCAATGTAACGTCGCCGCTCCTCTTATATGTTTGATCGATACAACTATCGCTTCCCACCGTGGTTTCCGGTTGTTTAGAGGGACTATGAATTCAAAATTACTCTCCTTGATTGCCTTTTTGGCCATTGCCATCGGCCTGTACGGTTTATTGCAGCCTAATCAGTCGACGCAGCCGGTGCAAACTGAGGCGTCAACAGCATCACCCGAGGTTGTCTACAAGGTGATAACGTTGAAATCTGAGCTCGACCGTGGTGAGACGATTGCACGAGATAATCTGATCATCGAAACCTGGCCAGAGAACAAAGCCAACCAAATGGGTATTGACGCTGATATGGCAATCCCCGAAACCAATGGCGAGGCTTTATTAGCCAGACGATCACTGGCGGCCGGCGATATTCTCTATCCGGACGCAGTGGTGTCTCCGCAAAGCCAAGATTATCTCGATTACGTCACACAAGCCGATCGTATTCCCTTTCCGCTTGAAGTCTCAGCAACCTCAGTGGTCGGTGGGGCGGTGCGCGCTGGGGCATTGGTCGATATTATGGCGCTTGCCTCCACCGATCAAAACCTTGCCAATGAGACCACAGTGCGTAGCTTTCGCGGTGTGTCCCTCGCGCCTGTATTAATGGGCGTGAAAGTCCTCAAAGTTGCGCAATCGCGTCAAGAGGCGACCCGCAATCAACCGGCGTCTACGGACACCATCTTGATTTTGGAGCTTACCCGTAAGCAAGTGGCCACCATGACCATTGCCAAACGCGTCGCCCAACTTGAGGTTCACAAGTCGCTGGGCAAAGCGTCGCCTAAAGATATGTCCGCCAACGCTGGCGATGTTCTAGATGACTATCGAGCGATTACAGAGTTTCGGGCTGATACTGCCGTTATAAAATAAGGAATTTGTATGGAAGCGCCGCACTTTTGTCGCCGCTGGATGTTGGCATTATTGTTGAGCTGGGTCGCGATGGCGGCCCATTCTGCCCCTATGGTGATGAATATCGCCAAAGGCCAGGCAGAAGCATTGCAAGTCAATCAAACGATTGGCTCGGTATTCGTCGCTGATCCCGCGATAGCAGACTACCAAGTTATCGATAAGCGAAAAATTGTAGCGTTTGGTAAAGCGGTTGGCACAACCTCGTTACTGGTATTTGATGAAGCAGGCAATACCATGGCGGCACGTCAATTGGTCGTGAACCAAAGTATGGTCCATATTCAGCAACAAATTCAGCTGCGTTATCCGGATCTCGATATTTCAATTGATAATTTGGCTGATCAAGTGGTACTCAGCGGTCGGGTGGCCAGCGAAACGCAGAAAAAAAGTATCGAACGCTTGGTGGGTGAGCTGTTAGCAAAGTCAGCCACTGAAGAAGAAGTTGAGTGGAATACGGGAGAAAATACCTACAACCTCGAGTTTATGCGCCGTTATCGCTACGACGGGATTGTCAATAACTTAGAGGTGGCCACGACCAAGCAAGTCAATGTGCAATTAACCGTGGCGGAAGTCTCCAATTCGTTTATGGAAAAGTTTGGTGTTAATTTTAGCTCGGGCGGTCGAGGCAGCGGGATCTTTGTTAATCCGTTGAAGAGTTTTAGTGCCAGCGACATCCTCACCGTCATCAGTGCGGTTGGCGATGATAATGTCGGACAAATTCTCGCAGAGCCCAATTTATCGGTGTTATCGGGTGAAACAGCCAGCTTTCTTGTCGGTGGTGAACTGCCTGTCGTCACTCGTATTGATGGTGGCGTGAATGTGCAGTATCGCGAATATGGGGTCAAACTAGAATTGGCGGCGAACGTACACAGGGACGATAAGATCAAACTCGCATTAATGCCGGAGGTGAGCTCTTTGGATGCGCAATACAGCAATGACGCCTATGATTTGCCGGCATTAAAAACACGCCGAGCCCGCACTACGGTTGAGCTGGGAGACGGCGACAGCTTTGTGCTCGGTGGCTTGTTGAACAGTGAAGAGCGTGAATCCTTATCGAAAATACCCTTTGTCGGTGATATTCCTATTTTAGGGGCGCTGTTTCGTCATACCGAAACGCAACGTAACAAGACTGAGCTGGTGATCGTCGCCAAAGTGAATTTGGTCAAACCCATACAATCAGATCAAGTGGTTATCCCACAAATTCAGCGAACGTCGACGCTTGAGCGCTTTTTCGCATTAGACGCGGTGCCTGAGCAAGCACCATTGCGCCAATGGTTGCGTAAAGGAGGCTTTATCCAATGAAAGTGACATTATGGCTAGTCGGCATCCTCCTAATGAGTGGGCTGTGGGGCTGTACACCCGCTTATCAAACCGAGGGAACTCAAGTTTTACTGGCGCCAGTAACTTATCAGTTAACGCTATCAACATCCGCGTCGCAGAGTGATTTTGAGCAATTTACTCGTTTTGCTTCTCATCATCAGAAGTTAGTACTTACTCAACCTATTACGATTGACTATAACACCCCTCGCGGTGAACAGGCGGCGAAAAAAGCGCAACGTTATTTATTGAAGTTGGGAGTAGAAAGTCAAAATATTCGGCGTCGTTCGGCGGCTCTGGAAGACGGAGATTGGCGCGTTTCAGTGGTGACTTATCAGGTAAAACCACAAGCTTGTCATCCCGTTAAAATAGCCGATGTGCGTCAGAATAAAACCGGTTGTGTGGTGACACAGAATCGCTGGCTCTCCAAGGTACGTCCTGAACGTGGCCTCAGTCATGAAGAAGGCGAATACTGATGTTTGATCTCGTTGATATATTAAAAAGTAATCAATCTCAGCAAGACGAACGCGAGAAGATTACGTCGGTATTATTCTATCAAACCGCTCCCTGTCGTTCTTTGGTGGAAGAAGCGTTTCGTTTTGAGGGCGTCGCAACGCCAGAGATCTGCAAAAACTCAGACATGGCGATCACGGATCACGTTCGTCAACAGAGTGTTGAAATCGTATTGGTTGAGTTGAATAGCAGTCAGGATGTGACGGGGGATGCTCGTCGTATTAGCCACTTATTGCCAAGTCATGCCTCTGTGATTGTGATTGGCAGTGAGGATGCGATCTCAACGATTCGTAATCTCAAAGAGATGGGATTTTATTACTTATTTTGGCCAATTACGAAACAAGAGCTGATCGATTTTGTCCGTAGCGTCAGTGATAACCGTCAGCGTAATCGTGGACCTGGCCAAAACCGTCGCGCGAAAAGAATATCGGTGATTGGCGCTAAAGGAGGGGTTGGCACGACATTGATCACGTCTGAGTTAGCGCATCAATTGGTCACCGATAAAAGCGCATCATGCATTGTGGTTGACCATAATTACACCAGTGGCAACCTAGATATTATGTTAGGGCTAAAGAAGTTTGAAAAGCGGGAGGTGCAAAAAGGCGCGTTTTCTTCAAGCCTTGATCTATCGGCAGCGCAAAGCTTACTCACCAAACACAGTGACATGCTCTCTGTTCTATCACTGACCTCCAAACAGTACAGTTTCGACGAACTGAATGATTACCACAATAATGCCGCGGATATACTCTCATCAGAATGCAACTTCATTGTTGAAGATGTCTCGGGTTCGTCGGGCTTTACGCATCGTAACCAAGCGCGTTGGTTAGACAGTGACTGCATTATTTTGGTGGTTAGCCCAACTGTATCAGCATTACGTGATGCCGGACGATTAAAAATGACCATTGACAAAGTCGATGAAGCATCGCGGCCGCGCCTCATCCTGGTACTAAACCACTGTATACCGGAAAAGTTTGCCACCGTGACGGGGGCAGATATAGAGAAGTTTCTTCAATGCCCACTTGATGTCGTGATCCCCTTTTCGGGGAAAATTGGCGAGCTTGTGTTGGAGGGAAACCGAGTCGCGCAGGCTAAAATAAAGGCATCTGGTCCGACGCGTAAATTGGCTTCCTTGGTGATAGGTGAGTCAACAGAGCGCCGTTCAGTGTTCAATTTTTTCACCGGTTTGTGGCGTCAAAAGAGGCACGTTGAGTGATAGGCACCAAGGAAGTCTATGTAAAGATCCGTAAGCAGGTCTTTGATGCCTTAGACCCGAATGTGATTGCGGATGTGTCGCGTGAAGATCTTGAAAAGCAACTCCAGAGCGCGGTTGAGCTACTCATCAATCGTGAGCAATGGCCATTAAGTAGCACGGTAAAAAATGAGTTCGTTAAATACTTAACCGACGAGCTGATTGGTCTGGGGCCACTGCAAAATTTAATGGACGATGAAACCATCACCGACATTATGATCAACGGACCTGATTCCGTTTATATTGAGCGTAACGGTTTAGTTGAGCCCGCACCGGTGACCTTTATTGATGAAAGTCAGTTGCGTGAAATCGCCAAGCGTATTGCTTCACGGGTTGGTCGTCGGGTGGATGAATCGTCTCCTACTTGTGATGCGCGCTTAGAAGATGGTAGCCGCGTTAATATTGTTATTCCGCCGATATCCATTGACGGCACCGCGATTTCAATCCGTAAATTTAAAAAACAGAGTATTGATCTACAGAAGCTGTGTGAGTTCGGGGCAATGAGCCCAGAAATGGCCCAACTATTAATGATTGCCGCGCATTGTCGGCTCAATATTTTAATATCCGGGGGAACAGGTTCAGGTAAAACGACCATGCTCAATGCCTTGTCCCAGTTTATTGGTGAAAATGAGCGGGTCATTACCATCGAAGACGCCGCGGAGTTACGGTTGCAACAACCTCACGTGGTGCGATTAGAAACGCGGACCGCAGGGATTGAAAACACAGGTTTAGTCGATCAACGCGACTTAGTGATTAACTCGCTACGGATGCGTCCCGATCGGATCATTGTGGGTGAGTGCCGTGGGGCCGAAGCGTTTGAGATGCTCCAGGCCATGAATACCGGTCACGACGGATCCATGTCAACGCTGCACGCCAATACACCTCGCGACGCACTGGCTCGGGTTGAATCGATGGTGATGATGGCAAACAGTAACCTCCCGCTAGAAGCGATTCGACGCACCATCGTTAGTGCTGTCGATTTGGTGATCCAAATCAGCCGGTTGCATGATGGTAGCCGTAAAGTGATGAGTATTACCGAAGTGGTTGGATTAGAGGGCGCAAATGTGGTTATGGAGGAGATTTTTCGCTTTCAACCGGTTTATCAGCAGTCTGGTGAAGGGAAAGTGCGTGGCAACTTTATGACGGCAGGACTCATGCAACGTTCGGTGTTGATGGAAAAAGCACGTTTCTTTGGGCTTGAGGAAAAGCTTTCGTCTGCATTCAAAGCCGGGGAGGGCATGTGATTTACCTTGTAATGCTGATGGTTGGGTTGGGGTTATTGATTGTTCCTTGGCTGAAAAAACACAAACGCTATGATTATCTCGAAGAATTTAATCGAACTGAGTTCGTTGAATCCGTGATGGCAAACCAGCAAGCGGTTGATTTACGTTCCCTGGCCGATAGGAGTGTATGGGAAAACATTCTACTGCGCTGGAGCAACTTTAAGAAACAGCTGGGAGAGCGCCCAAATATTAAGTTAGCCGCACTTTTAGCGGGCCTTTGTTTTGCATCGATTCAATTTAACAACCAGTTTTTACGGGAGCCCATCTGGATAGTTACGCCACCTTTTGTGCTTGCGGGTATGTTGATATTTTACCGTTGGCTTCAAAACCGTGAACAAAAAATGTTTGAAACGGCATTCCCGGATGCGTTGAATATGATGACCAGTGCAGTGTCTGCCGGTGAAAGTATCATGCATGCTATTTTGTATGTCGGTAATACGCTCGAAGGTGACATTGGTCGTGAGTTCCGCATTATGGGGAAACGTTTACAACTTGGTGAGTCTCCCGACGACGTGTTTCGAAAGTCCTGTCGCCGTTATCCTTATCCATCGTTTTACTTTTTTGTGATCACGTTGCGCGCCAATATGCAGCGTGGTGGCCAACTCAAAGATATTATGATGCGGCTTAATCGGATGATGTTTAATGCCCGCTCGATTGATAAGAAAAAATATGCGTTAACGTCTGAGGCGCGCACATCGGCGAAAATCGTCGCGGCGATTCCGTTTTTTTTCCTGTTTGTTTTGCAATATCTCAGCCCAGAAAACTTTGAGTTTGTGATGTTTGACCCCGATGGCAAAGTGATTCTTTATTATGTCCTTATTAGTGAAGCGATTGGGATCGCCATCGTTTGGGGATTAATGAAAAGTGTGCGCTGATAAAAGGGAATCATGATGGTACAGCATCAATGGATTTTTTTAATACTGCTACTTGTCGGCTGCGTGCTTGCTGTTGGTGCATTGCGACAGTCGCGTAAAAAACGCCAATTTCGTGACTTTAATATTGAGAACTCAACCGATCAAACAACAACCCCACTATGGGATAAGTTTGGCGCCTTTATCAACCAGCTGGTGTCTAATGACACCCATGAGGTGGAACAAAAATTTCTCGCGGCCGGTATTTACGATAAGCGTTGGAGCCGGTTATTTATGCCGATGAAGTATGCGGTATTGCTTGCGGGTAGCGTTGGTATATTTTTATTGAGCCAACTGCAACAATGGCCGAATACTTGGCTTTTGATTGGTGGCTTAGTGTGGCTGGTGATCATCATCATTGGCCCCGATGCCTATCTCAACCTACGTAAACGGGCGTTGATGAAAGCCATTTCTAATCGACTGCCTTACATGCTCGATCTGATGGCTGTTTGTGTTCAAACCGGGATGACCATTGAAGCGTCTATTACTTATTTATCGCGTGAAATGGCGGCCTTTGACCGTGACTTGAGTTTTTTGCTCACCCGTGTGAATGAACGCTCACGGATTGTGGGGCTCGAGCAAGCACTCGAAGAGCTTTATCAGCGAGTGCCATCTAATGAAATGCGCAGCTTTGTGATGACCCTCAATCAAAGCTTGCAATACGGCACGTCGATATACGGGGTGCTCACCACCTTGTCGGCGGATATTCGTGAAGTACAACTTTTGCAAGTTGAAGAAAAAATCGGTCAGCTCGCAGCCAAAATGTCGATTCCTTTGATTGTATTTATCATGGTGCCGATTGTGATCCTAATCGCCGCACCGGGCATTATGAGGATGCTAGCCAATGCCTAATCAGGTGAAACCTCGAATCAAACAACCGCGTTGGGCGCTGGTGGCAGCCTGTATTTTGGTGCTCTCTGGGTGTGCAGCCAGTCAGCCGCCAGAGCAAAAGACGCTGACCAACGAACAAGTGTTAGAAAGTAGTGGCAATGATCGTGAGATCATTGAGCTCTACAAGCGTGAGTTAAAGCAAAAAGAATCTTCGCAGACACGAATAAAGCTGGTGAAACGTTATCTGTACATCAAAGACTATGACTCGGCGGATTTTTATCTGTCGCCTTTGTTACAAAAGACGGAGCAAGATGGACAGCCTATATCGCAGATAGGCTTACTAGCCGGTAAAGTCGCGATGGGATTAGAGCAATGGCAAACCGCCGCCTTACGCCTGAAAGAAGTACAACAACGGGATCCCAATGACAGTGAGTCGGCTAATTTGCTTGGCATACTGGCTGCACGAGAGGGAGACTTAACAGACGCGCGACAGTGGTTCAATCAAGCACGAAAGAACATGGCCAATGATCGCACCATAAAAAACAACCTCGCATTGATTGATGTACTGGAACAGGACTTGACGGGGGCCCTTCGTCGACTAGAACCATTGCCAGAGCTCAGTGAACTTTCGGATAAAACGCGCATTACCCTGTCGTTAATCTATGCCAAAACCAATCAGCGCTCAGCCTTTGATGCGCTAACATCCAGCATGGAGAGCGAGGAACAAGCCGTACTTTACCAACAATTGCAAGCTTTACCCGTGGCCGATTTGTCCTCTCTTCTTGATGTCGCGCCTCAGGCTAAAGCACCAGAGCAAGAGGGCGTTATTCAATGAGAATAAACACGCCCCATCGCCTAAAGCGAGAATCAGGCGTCGCAACGATTGAATTTGTTGGCGGTTTTTTTGCCTTTTGGTTGATGTGCGCTGCTTGGGTGGAAATGAGCTTTATGTCGTATGTATCTGCCTTGGGGGATTTAGCTATCTCAAAAGCCGCACAACATGCGAAAAAACAACAAACTGAAGACTTTCTGACCGTATTTCAACAAACCCTTAATGATGATAGTAGCCTTTGGCATGCGTTGATCGATGCGAATAATTACCGGATAAGTATCCGTTATGTTAATGAATACAACACCCTTGCCACGATCACTRATGGTTGTGAACCAGATAATGAAGATGACAAAGAAGCTGTATGTGGCGAGCCAGAGAAAGCCCCTATTGCCATTTATAATGTCAGCTATGACTATCAACCCATCTTTAATTTATTTTTGGATAAAAACACCTTTTTTTCCCGTGAAATGATAGTGATACAGGAATACCAACGTGAAACCTTTGCGCTTTAAAGCCCATCAGCAAGGTAATTTTACCGTCGAATTTGCCATCGTCGGCGTCTTCTTTGCGCTGCTGTTGGTGTTCAGTGCCGATATCATCATTAAACTGAGCGTTAAAGGTAAGCTCGAGCGCATGGCTTTTTCTGCAGCCAATATCATTAAAGAGCGCACTGAACTGTTTAGTGAGGACGACTTTAGAGTGAACGATACTCAAGCTGAAGAAGCTTACACTATCGTCAGAAACTCCCTCACGCGTACCATGAGTAACTTTGACAGTACCAAACTCGGATTTTCGCTTCATGTTCGTCAAGGCGTTGGAGCGACGGATGAAGAGGATCAAAACAAAATTATTAGCCAGTGGTCAGCACCTTCTGGAACCCTGTGCCAGGCAGCGCCGCCGAGTAAAGATCTCAGCTTTACCACCACCTTTGGGCGACCAGCTACCTTATACCAAGTGACCGTATGCTACGACACCGATAATTGGTACGGCAATCTGATTGGCGAAGACTTCTCGCGCGTATCGTCGCGCGCCGTAGTGATGGGGAGATAGTTTATGCGCTCACAACCAGGTTTTGCTCACTCAGCTCCCGGCTACTACCGTCAGCAACAAGGGCATGCAGCCATTTTATTCGCCTTATTTATTCCAATACTGTTTGGCATTTTTACCCTAGGGACAGATGGGGCACGAGCGGTGCAGGACAAGGCACGTCTGGCAGAGGCGGTTGAAGTGGCAAGCCTAGCGGTTGCAGGAGCAGGGTCGGATGATAAGACACTGGCCAAGGCTTATATTCAGGACTATTTTCCCTACGCGGAAGTCAACGATAGCGATATTACCATTCGCAAAATAAATTGTGAAAACAACGCGTCTTGTCAGGACTCAGAGCAGCGTTTTTTTGAGTATCAAGTCTCAGCCAAAATTAACCAACCCACATGGTTTCCGGGCAATGAGACCATTGTTGGTTTTGGTGAGAACTATGATGTGGCAAGCGGTGCGGTAAGTAGGAAATACCACGCAGAAACGGTTGATGTAGTTTTGGTGGCAGATTTTTCTTCATCTATGTTTGAGGGATGGGAAGGAGGAGATAAAAAAAAATTTCTAGACCTAAAAGATATTATCATTGAAGTCATCAATGAAATAGAAAATTTCAATAAATATAATAT